>NZ_CP072203.1:3620327-3922021 GCF_017654315.1 Gordonia polyisoprenivorans | reverse complement strand
GAGGTCATCATCACCTTCGACAAGGGCCGCCCGATTGCCATCGACGGCAGGCCGGTGAGCGTGCTCGACGCCATCGAGGAGCTCAACCGCCGTGCCGGGGCTCAGGGCGTCGGCCGGCTCGACGTGGTCGAGGACCGGCTCGTGGGTATCAAGAGCCGCGAGATCTACGAGGCCCCGGGTGCGATGGTGCTCATCACCGCGCACGAAGAGCTCGAGCACGTGACCCTGGAGCGTGAACTCGGGCGATTCAAGCGCCGCACCGACCAGAAGTGGGCCGAACTGGTCTACGACGGTCTGTGGTTCTCGCCGCTCAAGCGCTCGCTGGACACCTTCGTCGAGTCGACCCAGGAGCACGTCTCCGGCGACATCCGCCTGACACTGCACGGCGGACACATCTCGGTCAACGGTCGGCGCAGCGCCGAATCGCTGTACGACTTCAACCTCGCGACCTACGACGAGGGTGACAGCTTCGATCAGTCCGCGGCGCGTGGATTCGTCGAGTTGCACGGCCTGTCGTCGAAGATCGCGGCGCGCCGGGATCTGATCGGTGAGTGAGAAGGCCGGCGGCACCAACGAGGGTTCGCTCTGGGGTGGCCGATTCGCCGACGGCCCGGCCGCGGCAATGGCAGCGCTGAGCAAGTCGACGCATTTCGACTGGGTGCTGGCGCCCTTCGACATCCGCGCTTCCAAGGCGCATGCGCGGGTACTCAACGCGGCCGGACTGCTCGGCGATGACGACCTCACCGCGATGCTCGACGGTCTGGATCGTCTGGCCGCCGACGTCGCCGACGGCACCTTCGGTCCGGCGCCGTCGGACGAGGACGTCCACGGTGCCCTCGAGCGTGGACTGATCGAGCGGGTGGGCGCGGAGTTGGGCGGACGGCTGCGAGCGGGCCGGTCGCGCAACGATCAGGTCGCCACCCTGTTCCGGATGTGGGTGCGCGAGGCCATGAGCCGGGTCGCTCTCGGGGTGCTCGACGTGGTCGACGCGCTCACCACCCAGGCCGCCGCGCACCCCGATGCGGTGATGCCCGGAAAGACCCACCTGCAGGCCGCGCAGCCGGTCCTGCTCGCGCATCACCTGCTCGCGCACGCCCAGCCGCTGATCCGCGACATCGATCGCCTTCGTGACGCCGATCGGCGGACCGCGGTGTCGCCGTACGGTTCCGGCGCCCTCGCCGGGTCGTCGCTCGGACTCGACCCGGGCGCGATCGCCACCGAACTGGGTTTCGACGCGCCGGCCGAGAATTCGATCGACGCGACGTCGGCGAGGGACTTCGCCGCCGAGGCCGCGTTCGTCTTCGCGATGATCGCCGTCGATCTCTCACGGTTGTCCGAAGAGGTGATCATCTGGAGCACACCGGAATTCGGCTACGTGACCCTGTCGGACGCGTGGTCGACGGGTAGCTCGATCATGCCGCAGAAGAAGAACCCCGATGTCGCCGAACTCGCGCGCGGCAAGGCGGGGCGGCTCATCGGCGACCTGACCGGACTCATGGCCACCCTCAAAGCCCAACCGCTGGCATACAACCGGGACCTCCAGGAGGACAAGGAGCCACTGTTCGACGCGGTCGCCCAGCTCGAGTTGTTGCTTCCGGCGATCGCCGGGCTCGTGGGTACCCTGCGGTTCCACGAGGAGCGGATGGCCGAACTCGCGCCCGCCGGATTCACCCTCGCTACCGATATTGCCGAATGGCTTGTGCGTCAAGGCGTTCCGTTCCGGGTTGCACACGAACTCGCCGGGGCCTGCGTCCGGGAGGCCGAGAGCCGTGGGGTCGGGCTCGACGAACTCGACGACGCGGCCTTCGCGGCAATCGATCCGGCGCTCACCCCGCAGGTCCGTGAGGTGCTCACCGTCCGCGGGTCGATCGAGTCGCGCGACGCCCACGGCGGTACCGCGCCCCGGCAGGTTCGACGACAGCTCGACGTGCTGGCCGAGGAGACCGCCCGAGAGCGCGCATTCTGGCAGGACAGGGTGTCGGTCGGATAGCTCGGCGCGCCCGTTGTCGACGCGCCGGCGGACGGACTGGCCGATAGCGGTCCGTCCGCCGAATCGGGTGGGTAGAGTGAGTGCCCACTGAGGAGGGGTGTCGATTGGGCGGAATTCCGGATGTGGGCGCGGTGGTCGGCCGAGTGGTCGCAACCGCACAGAACGGACTCGAGGTATTGCGCCTCGGAGGTCTGGAGACGGGTACCCAGCCCGCGCCCTTCGCGGTCGTGGAGACCGAGAAGATGTTCAAGCTGCGGCGGTACTTCCCCGGCGACGACGCCGACGGTCCGAACGTGGTCCTCATCCCGCCGATGATGGTGTCGGCGAACGTCTACGACGTCACCGAGCACAACGGGGCGGTGTCGATCCTGCACCGGCACGGGATCGTGCCATGGGTGATCGACTTCGGGTCACCCGACACCGTCGAGGGCGGGATGGAACGCGACCTCGCCGACCACGTGGTCGCGGTGAGCCGAGCGATCGACCTGATCATCGATGCGACGGGCAAGGACGTCCACCTCGCCGGGTATTCGCAGGGTGGGATGTTCGCCTACCAGACGGCTGCGTACCGACGAAGCAAGGGACTCGCGAGCCTGATCACCTTCGGCAGTCCCGTGGACGTGCTCGCGGCGTTGCCGCTCGGACTCCCGGCCGGGCTGGTGGTCCCCGGTGCCGAGATCCTCGCCGATCGCGTGGTCAGTCATCTGTGGGTTCCGGGATGGTTGGCGCGCTTGGGGTTCCAGATGCTCGACCCGGTCAAGACCGCACGCAGCCGGCTGGACTTCCTGCGCCAGCTCCACGACCGCGACGCCCTCCTGCCGCGCGAAGATCAACGGCGTTTCCTCGAATCCGACGGCTGGGTCGCGTGGTCCGGTCCGGCGATCGCGGAGTTGCTGCGGCAGTTCGTCGTTCACAATCGCATGGTGTCCGGTGGATTCGTCATCAACGGCGAACTGGTCACTCTCGCCGAGATCACCTGTCCCATTCTCGCGTTCGTCGGCGAGGCCGACGACATCGGCCAGCCGGCCGCGGTGCGCGGAATCGTGCGAGCGGCCCCGGACGCCAAGGTCTACGAATCACGGGTACCCGTAGGGCATTTCGGGCTCGTCGTCGGCAGCACCTCGGGCGCCCAGACGTGGCCGATCACCGCTGAGTGGATCGGGTGGCAGTCCGGCCTGCGCCCGAGGCCGGCGTCGCTGGAGGAGATGACAGTTCCCGAGCCCGGTAGCGGATCGGGGGTGAGCGTGGCATCGCGGATCACCCACGGCCTCGGCGCCGTCGCCGACGCCGGCGCGGGGGTCTCCCGCGATCTGATGGGCATCGCGTCGTCACTGCAGCGGTCGTCGATCGCCGTCGCCCAGGAGTCCGTGCGTACCGTGCCGCGGCTCTTACGCTTGGGCCAGATCCAGGCCGGAACCCAGATCTCGCTGGGAAAGCTGATGTCGGAGAACGCCAAACGCGGCGCCCAGAAAGAGCTGTTCCTGTTCGAGAACCGTGTGCTCACCCACGCGCAGGTCAACCTCCGTATCGACAACGTCGTCGCCGGCCTGGTGTCCTGCGGGATTCGCCCGGGCCAGCACATCGGTGTGCTGATGGACACCCGCCCCAGTGCCCTGGTGGTGGTGGCGGCGCTGTCGCGCTTGGGTGCGGTGGCGGTGATGCTCTCGCCCGAGGGCGACATCGACGAGATGTTGCGTCTGTCCGACTGCGGTGTGGTCATCACCGACCCGAAGAACCTGGACACTGCTGCGGCGCACAGTGATCGGGTACTGATCCTGGGCGGGGGCAGCGGGGATACCCGAGAGATCGACCGTGCCGACGGCCACCGGATCGTCGACATGGAGCAGATCGATCCCGACGAGGTCGAGATGCCGGTGTGGTATCGCGCCGACCCCGGGTTGGCCGGCGATCTGGCGTTCATTCTCTTCACCCGGTCGCAGGGCAAACTCGCCACCTGGCCCATCACCAACCACCGGTTTGCGATGTCGGCGTTCGGTGCAGCGTCGGCGGCGGGCCTGACCGACCGCGACACCGTGTACTGCTTGCCGCCCCTGCATCAAGCGTCGGGGCTGCTCACAACGCTCGGCGCGACCGTCGTCGGACGATCTCGGATTGCGCTGTCCAACGGTGTGGATGCCGAGACCTTCGCCATGGAGGTTCGCCGCTACGGCATCACGGTCGTCTCGTACACGTGGACGATGATGCGCGAGATCGTCCGGGCGGAGAACTTCCACATCGCCGAGCACAACCCCATCCGGTTGTTCATCGGGTCGGGCATGCCCGTCGGGTTGTGGGAGGACGTGCAGGTGGCATTTCCGCGGGCACGGGTACTCGAGTTCTTCGCGACCGCCGACGGTTCGGCGATTCTGGCCAATGTGGCCGGCGATCAGGCGGGGTCGATGGGACGTGAACTGCCGGAGACGAATCCGGTCCAGGTGGCCGCGTTCGACATCGAGAATGCACGGCTGGAGGTGGCGCCCAACGGATTCGTGCGGCGTGCCGATGCGGGGGAGATCGGGCTCCTCCTGGCCCGCACCCGCTATCGATTCGACATCTCCTCGACGGTGTTGAGAGATGTGTTCAGCCGCAACGACCGTTGGGAGGTCTCCGGCCACCTGTTCCGACGCGACTCCGACGGTGACCTGTGGTTCATGGGTTCGGCGGACTCGGCGGTGCGCTCGACCGATGGGATCCTGTACCTCCCACCGATAGAGAACGCGCTGTCCCGGGTGGACGGCGTCGACCAGGTTGTCGCCTACAGCGTGGGTGATCCCGGTGCGCAGCTGGTGATCGCGGCCCTGACACTGAGACCGTCGATGAGGGAGGAGTCGCTGACCGTGACCAAGTTGCGTGTGGCGCTCGGCGAATTGCCGGCACCGCAGCGGCCCCATCTGATCCGGGTGGTCGACGAGATCCCGGTATCGGACTCATATCGGCCGATGGCGACAGGTTTCATCCGTGAGGGGTTGCCGCAGCCGGGCGCCAAGGTCTGGTACCGCGACGCAGAGGGGCGTTACCGCAGGTACACCAGGTCGTCGGCGGCCAAGACCGCGTGGAACACCGTCGCGGCCACGGAGGGGGCGGGCGACGCCACCGGCACGATACGGTGAAGTCGACACGCAGAAGTGTCGCGTGATCGTCGAACGAAGGGAACAAGCGGAAATGTCGTCGCGTGCCGAGGCCATCGATCCGATCGTTCGGGAACGACTCGTGTGTCCGCAGGACCATGGCCCGCTGCTCGACGCAGGCGACGAGCTGTACAACCCGCGCCTTCAGGTGGCCTACCGCATCGACGCCGACGGAATCCCCGTGATGCTCGCCGACGAGGCGAGAGCCGTCGACGATGCCGAGCACGCTTCGTTGACCAGCGGTTCCTGACGCGCGGCCGTCCTGCCGCCGGGCCCTCGGACGGAATCCGGGGGCGGGGTGGGAAGATCGTCGGGTGAGTGCGCAGACCTCGGAGAACGCAGTGACCACCAGCGATATCCTCGAAGAGCTCGAATGGCGTGGTCTGATCGCGCAATCGACCGATCTCGATGATCTTCGTACCGCTTTGGACGCCGGTCCCATCACCCTCTACGCCGGGTTCGATCCGACCGCGGCAAGTCTGCACGCCGGCCACCTCGTGCCGCTGCTGACGTTGCGACGCTTCCAACTCGCCGGCCACCGACCCCTCGTACTCGCGGGTGGCGCCACCGGACTCATCGGTGACCCACGCGAGGTGGGGGAGCGTTCCATGAATGCCGCCGATGTTGTCGAGGGATGGGCGGATCGGATCGGCGGGCAACTGAGGCGGTTCGTCACCATCGACGACGCACCGAACAGCGCTGTTCTCGTGAACAACCTCGACTGGACCGGGCCGATGTCGGTCGTCGACTTCCTCCGGGATCTGGGCAAGCACTTCTCGGTGAACGTGATGCTGGCGCGCGAGACCGTCAAACGACGTCTCGAGACCGACGGGATCAGTTACGCCGAGTTCAGCTACATCCTGCTGCAGTCCAACGACTACCTCCAGCTGCATCGACGACATGGCTGCTCGCTGCAGATCGGCGGGTCAGATCAGTGGGGCAACATCATCGGCGGTGTCGATCTGGTTCGACGAGTCGACGGCGATGCGGTCCACGCGCTGACCGTGCCGCTGGTGACCTCCTCCGACGGGAAGAAGTTCGGCAAGTCCACCGGCGGCGGTAGCCTCTGGCTCGATCCGGAGCTGACCAGCCCGTATGCGTGGTACCAGTACTTCGTCAACACCGCCGACGCCGACGTCGTGCGCTACCTGAGATGGTTCACCTTCCTCGATCGTGAGGAAATCGCCGAACTCGAGCGCGCCACCGAGGAGACCCCGCACCTCAGACTCGCGCAGAAGCGACTGGCAGCGGAGATGACGACGCTGATCCACGGCTCCGAACACACCGCTGCCGTTCAGTTGGCGAGTCAGGCCCTGTTCGGTCGCGGCGATCTCGACGATCTCGACGAACAGACGCTGGCTGCAGCCCTCGGTGAGACGACGGTGGCCGACTACTCCGGGACGCGGCCGACCATCGTCGAGCTGTTGGTGGACACCAAGCTGTGCGACAGCAACAAAGCTGCACGACGCGCGGTCACCGAGGGCGGGGCGTATGTGAACAATGCGAAGATCACCGACGAGGAGTGGCGACCGGCCGACTCGGATCTCTTGCACGGCCGGTGGCTGGTCGTCCGGCGTGGCAAGAAGTCGTTCGCAGGCGCGCGCATCGCCCCTTGACCTGGGGATTTGACGCGATGTTCCAACGCATGTAACTTTCTTGTTGCACCGCAGAGAGCAAATCCCCCGGGGCCGACAGGAATCGGGGGTTGCAGGATGTCCTCACCTCCTCGGAGTGGAGGCAGCCGATCCGCGGTACGTCGGAACGCAGCAAGGCCAGACACCATTTGGCCTAACCGCCGCGATCTGGCACACTGGACGAGTTGCCCGTGATTGGGTGGCGAATCCTGAACGACAACTCGCTGGAGTTCGCCCTTGTGTGGGGTGGTGTTGGTGGGTGTGTGTTCTTTGAGAACTCGATAGTGTGTTGGTGGATTGTTTGATGCCATTTGTTTTGTGGCATTAGAGTTTGTGCATCGCGCCTCTGTTGTGGGGTGTGGTGTGGATTTTTTTGCCAGTTTTTTGGATTGTTTTTGTCAGGTTTTGCTTTCCTGGTTTGTGTTGAAACTGTTTGGTTTCGATGTTTTTTCATGGAGAGTTTGATCCTGGCTCAGGACGAACGCTGGCGGCGTGCTTAACACATGCAAGTCGAACGGAAAGGCCCTGCTTGCAGGGTGCTCGAGTGGCGAACGGGTGAGTAACACGTGGGTGATCTGCCCCTGACTTTGGGATAAGCCTGGGAAACTGGGTCTAATACCGGATATGACCATGGGATGCATGTTCTGTGGTGGAAAGCTTTTGCGGTTGGGGATGGGCCCGCGGCCTATCAGCTTGTTGGTGGGGTAATGGCCTACCAAGGCGACGACGGGTAGCCGACCTGAGAGGGTGATCGGCCACACTGGGACTGAGACACGGCCCAGACTCCTACGGGAGGCAGCAGTGGGGAATATTGCACAATGGGCGCAAGCCTGATGCAGCGACGCCGCGTGAGGGATGACGGCCTTCGGGTTGTAAACCTCTTTCAGCAGGGACGAAGCTTTCGGGTGACGGTACCTGCAGAAGAAGCACCGGCCAACTACGTGCCAGCAGCCGCGGTAATACGTAGGGTGCGAGCGTTGTCCGGAATTACTGGGCGTAAAGAGCTCGTAGGCGGTTTGTCGCGTCGTCTGTGAAATTCTGCAGCTTAACTGCAGGCGTGCAGGCGATACGGGCAGACTTGAGTACTACAGGGGAGACTGGAATTCCTGGTGTAGCGGTGAAATGCGCAGATATCAGGAGGAACACCGGTGGCGAAGGCGGGTCTCTGGGTAGTAACTGACGCTGAGGAGCGAAAGCGTGGGTAGCGAACAGGATTAGATACCCTGGTAGTCCACGCCGTAAACGGTGGGTACTAGGTGTGGGTTCCATTTCACGGGATCCGTGCCGTAGCTAACGCATTAAGTACCCCGCCTGGGGAGTACGGCCGCAAGGCTAAAACTCAAAGGAATTGACGGGGGCCCGCACAAGCGGCGGAGCATGTGGATTAATTCGATGCAACGCGAAGAACCTTACCTGGGTTTGACATACACCAGACGCCAGCAGAGATGTTGGTTCCCTTGTGGTTGGTGTACAGGTGGTGCATGGCTGTCGTCAGCTCGTGTCGTGAGATGTTGGGTTAAGTCCCGCAACGAGCGCAACCCTTGTCCTGTATTGCCAGCGGGTTATGCCGGGGACTTGCAGGAGACTGCCGGGGTCAACTCGGAGGAAGGTGGGGATGACGTCAAGTCATCATGCCCCTTATGTCCAGGGCTTCACACATGCTACAATGGCCGGTACAGAGGGCTGCGATACCGTGAGGTGGAGCGAATCCCTTAAAGCCGGTCTCAGTTCGGATCGGGGTCTGCAACTCGACCCCGTGAAGTCGGAGTCGCTAGTAATCGCAGATCAGCAACGCTGCGGTGAATACGTTCCCGGGCCTTGTACACACCGCCCGTCACGTCATGAAAGTCGGTAACACCCGAAGCCGGTGGCCTAACCCCTTGTGGGAGGGAGCTGTCGAAGGTGGGATCGGCGATTGGGACGAAGTCGTAACAAGGTAGCCGTACCGGAAGGTGCGGCTGGATCACCTCCTTTCTAAGGAGCATGCAACATTCCCAGGCCGGCGGCGTCTGTCCGTTGGGTGGGTGTGTGTTCATAGGGTGAAACATCAAACACGCCATGTGGCTGATCGTGTGTGCGGTTGGTTGCGGGTGATCGTGCTGGGTGACTGGTGCGGTGCTGCTAATACACTGTCGGGGTTCTGAGGGAACACACTCGTGTGTTGTCTTGGTGCTTGCAATGGTTGTCGTGTTGGTGAGGTGTCCTGTGGTGGGGCGCGGAGATGCGGTGATGTTGTGGGTGTGTGTTGTTTGAGAAGTGCATAGTGGATGCGAGCATCTTTATTTTTGCAATGCATATCGAATCAATGTTTTTGGTTTGTGTGTTTTGTTCGAGTTGAAAGAAAATGTTTGTAAGGCAAATGGCTAAACTGGTGGGCGGCTCTGTTGTTTTGGGGGCGTCTGTGGGTTTAGGTGTTGTTGTAAGTGTTTGAGGGCGTTCGGTGGATGCCTTGGCACCAGGGGCCGATGAAGGACGTGGTAGGCCGCGATAGTCCTCGGGGAGTTGTCAAACGAGCTGTGATCCGAGGGTGTCCGAATGGGGAAACCCAGCACGAGTGATGTCGTGTTACCACCAGCTGAATGTATAGGCTGTGTGGGGGGAACGTGGGGAAGTGAAACATCTCAGTACCCATAGGAAGAGAAAACAATTGTGATTCCGTGAGTAGTGGCGAGCGAAAGCGGAGGATGGCTAAACCATGCGCATGTGATACCGGGTAGGGGTTGTGTGTGTGGTGTTGTGGGGTCTGTCTTCCTCGATCTACCTGTCGGGGCGTGAGTGAGAAAGCTGCATGCTAGGTGAAGTGGCCTGGAATGGTCTGCCGTAGGCGGTGAGAGTCCGGTAGCTGAAAGCGTGTGGTCTTGCGTGATGGTGTCCCCAAGTAGCAGCGGGCTCGTGGAATCTGCTGTGAATCTGCCGGGACCACCCGGTAAGCCTGAATACTTCCTGGTGACCGATAGCGGACTAGTACCGTGAGGGAAAGGTGAAAAGTACCCCGGGAGGGGAGTGAAAGAGTACCTGAAACCGGACGCTTACAATCCGTCAAAGCCTGTGGATTCTTTGGTGAATCGTGGGTGATGGCGTGCCTTTTGAAGAATGAGCCTGCGAGTTAGTGCTCGGTGGCGAGGTTAACCCGTGTGGGGTAGCCGTAGCGAAAGCGAGTCTGAATAGGGCGCAATGTCGGAGACATTTGTCTTGCGACGGTAGTCGCCGGGTCTAGACCCGAAGCGGAGTGATCTACCCATGGCCAGGGTGAAGCGCGGGTAAGACCGCGTGGAGGCCCGAACCCACTTCAGTTGAAAATGGAGGGGATGAGTTGTGGGTAGGGGTGAAAGGCCAATCAAACTCCGTGATAGCTGGTTCTCCCCGAAATGCATTTAGGTGCAGCGTGGTGTGTTTCTTGCCGGAGGTAGAGCTACTGGATGGCCGATGGGCCCTACTAGGTTACTGACGTCAGCCAAACTCCGAATGCCGGTAAGTGAGAGCACTGCAGTGAGACTGCGGGCGATAAGGTTCGTAGTCGAGAGGGAAACAGCCCAGATCGCCGGCTAAGGCCCCTAAGCGTGTACTAAGTGGAAAAGGATGTGGGGTCGCGAAGACAACCAGGAGGTTGGCTTAGAAGCAGCCACCCTTGAAAGAGTGCGTAATAGCTCACTGGTCAAGTGATCCTGCGCCGACAATGTAGCGGGGCTCAAGTACACCGCCGAAGCCGCGGCACTCACACGTTAGTCTGGCTTGCCCTTGCGGGGGTGTGTCTAGGTGTGTGGGTGGGTAGGGGAGCGTCCTGCATCCGTGGAAGCGCCGGAGTGATCTAGGTGTGGAGGGTGTGGGAGTGAGAATGCAGGCATGAGTAGCGAAAGCAGAGTGAGAAACTCTGCCGCCGGATGACCAAGGGTTCCTGGGCTAGGCTAATCCGCCCAGGGTGAGTCGGGACCTAAGGCGAGGCCGACAGGCGTAGTCGATGGACAACGGGTTGATATTCCCGTACCCGTGTATCCGCGTCCATGCTGAATCATCTGTACTAACCATCCAAATCCTGATCGATACTCTTCGGAGTACGTGAGGGGGCTGCATGGGACCTTGGGTGGTAGTAGGCAAGCGATGGGGTGACGCAGGAAGGTAGTGGGGCCAGGCGATGGTTGTCCTGGTGTAAGCCTGTAGGACGGGGCATTGGTAAATCCGTGCCCCATATAGTCTGAGAGGTGATGCGTAACCGTTGTGGTGAATTCCATGATCCTATGCTGCCGAGAAAAGCCTCTAGTGAGTTGGTACACGGCCCGTACCCCAAACCAACACAGGTGGTCAGGTAGAGAATACTAAGGCGATCGAGAGAACTGTGGTTAAGGAACTCGGCAAAATGCCCCCGTAACTTCGGGAGAAGGGGGACCCATCCTGGTGACGACATTTACTGTTTGAGCTGGTGTGGGTCGCAGAGACCAGAGAGAAGCGACTGTTTACTAAAAACACAGGTCCGTGCGAAGTCGTAAGACGATGTATACGGACTGACGCCTGCCCGGTGCTGGAAGGTTAAGAGGACCGGTTAATGCCCTTCGGGGTGTGAAGCTGAGAATTTAAGCCCCAGTAAACGGCGGTGGTAACTATAACCATCCTAAGGTAGCGAAATTCCTTGTCGGGTAAGTTCCGACCTGCACGAATGGCGTAACGACTTCTCTGCTGTCTCAACCACAGACTCGGCGAAATTGCAGTACGAGTAAAGATGCTCGTTACGCGCGGCAGGACGAAAAGACCCCGGGACCTTCACTATAGCTTGGTATTGGTGTTCGGTTCGGTTTGTGTAGGATAGGTGGGAGACTGTGAAGTGGCCACGCCAGTGGTTGTGGAGTCGTTGTTGAAATACCACTCTGATCGTATTGGACTTCTAACCTCGGACCCTGATCGGGTTCAGGGACAGTGCCTGGTGGGTAGTTTAACTGGGGCGGTTGCCTCCTAAAAGGTAACGGAGGCGCCCAAAGGTTCCCTCAGCCTGGTTGGCAATCAGGTGGTGAGTGTAAGTGCACAAGGGAGCTTGACTGTGAGACGTACATGTCGAGCAGGGACGAAAGTCGGGACTAGTGATCCGGCACCAACGTGTGGAAGTGGTGTCGCTCAACGGATAAAAGGTACCCCGGGGATAACAGGCTGATCTTCCCCAAGAGTCCATATCGACGGGATGGTTTGGCACCTCGATGTCGGCTCGTCGCATCCTGGGGCTGGAGTAGGTCCCAAGGGTTGGGCTGTTCGCCCATTAAAGCGGCACGCGAGCTGGGTTTAGAACGTCGTGAGACAGTTCGGTCTCTATCCGCCGCGCGCGTTAGAAACTTGAGGAAACCTGTCCCTAGTACGAGAGGACCGGGACGGACGAACCTCTGGTGTGCCAGTTGTTCCGCCAGGAGCATTGCTGGTTGGCTACGTTCGGAAGGGATAACCGCTGAAAGCATCTAAGCGGGAAGCCTGTTCCAAGATGAGGTTTCTCACCACCTTTGAGTGGTTAAGGCCCCCCACAGACCATGGGGTTGATAGGCCAGAACTGGAAGCCCAGTAATGGGTGTAGGTGACTGGTACTAATCGGCCGAGGACTTACAACAACATCCTTATATTCTTTCGTACTCGCATAGAGTAGAAGATGTGTCGCATCCACTATGTACTTCTGAAACAACACCAGAAGAGATAAAAATAGACTCGTCTGGTGCGAGTTTCACAGAGTTTCGGCGGCTATAGCGGTGGGGAAACGCCCGGTCCCATTCCGAACCCGGAAGCTAAGCCCACCAGCGCCAATGGTACTGCACCCTAATCAGTGTGGGAGAGTAGGACACCGCCGAACACAAATTTTGAGGTATGCCCCGCAACACACCGTGTTGCGGGGCATCACCCATTCAACCCACCTCAGATCGGTCCTTGGTGAGACCGGGGTCGGCTCGGCCCAGGCCGTGAAGAGGGAATAGATTGGCAACCATGAATGACCGTGACCGCAACCGCGGCCGCCAGCGTCCGGACCGATCCGATCAGTCGGGCCGCCCGCCCCGAGAGGGTCGGCAACGCAATGACGGTCCCACCGACCCTCCTCTTCCCGACGATGTCGTCGCCTCCGACCTCGACCCCGATACCCGACGTGATCTGCTGTCTCTGGAGAAAGGGACAGCAGAGCGAGTAGCGCGACATCTGGTGATGGTGGCGGAACTGCTGTATGAAGATGCCGATTTGGCTCTGGAACATGCTCGCGCTGCTCGGCGTCGCGCAGCGCGCGTGGGGGTCGTCCGAGAGACCGCCGGCGTTGCCGCGTATAACGCCGGGCAATGGCAGGAAGCCATCTCGGAGCTGCGGGCCGCTCGTCGGATCACGGGTGGTTCGGCGCTGCTACCGCTGATTGCCGACGCCGAGCGTGGATTGGGACGCCCGGAGCGCGCGATCGAGATCGCCCGCAGTGAGGAGGGTCGTGCTCTCCGCGATGAAGAAGCCACAGAGATGCGCATCGTCGAAGCCGGCGCTCGCCTGGATCTGGGGGAGCCCGAGAAGGCACTGGTGACCCTCCAACTGGAAGACATGAGTCCGAGCCGCACCGGCACCGCGGCTGCTCGACTGTTCTATGCGTACGCGTCGGCCCTGGAGGCCGCCGGCCGCCTCGACGAGGCGACGACCTGGTTCATGAACGCCTCGGCTGCCGATACCGAAGACGCGACCGATGCCGAGTTCCGGTTGATGGAGATCTCGGTAGGTAGTCCCGAGGCGGAGGTCGGTCCAGTCCACGACGGCCTGGCAGACACCGAGGCGAACATCGTGGAGCCCGATCCGCAATCCGAGCCGGAACCGCAACCTGAACCCGAGCCGGAAGCGCAGCCCGAACCGGAACCGCAACTCGAGCCAGAACCGCAGCCGAGCGCCGATTCTGTGAAAGGGTCCGCTCGGCAAGCGAGCGTTGCGGAGCCGGAGAGCGAGCAGGTTCCCGAGGTTGCCGCGGCACCGGCCGTGGAGATCGAGCCGGTGCCCTCGGAGCCTGCGCCCACGTGCGTCGTCGATGCGTACGACGCGTTGCTTCTCGACCTGGACGGCACTGTCTTTGCCGGGAAGAGCCCGATAGCCGGTGCGCCGGAGACGCTGGCGCGCATCGAGGTGCCCAAGATCTTCGTCACCAACAACGCGAGTAGGCGCCCGGACGCGGTTGCCGAGCACCTTCGGTCGATGGGCTTCACGGCGACGCCAGAGCAAGTCGTCACCAGTGCGCAATCGGCGGCCCGGTTGCTCTCCGAGCACCTCGAGCCCGGATCGCGCGCCCTCGTGCTCGGTACCGATGGTCTCGCCCAGGAAGTCCGTGAGGTCGGGATCGCGGTGACCCGTAGCGCGGACGATTGTCCACTCGCCGTCATCCAGGGCTTTTCTCCGGAGACGTCGTGGGAGAGCTTGTCGGAGGCCGCTCTGGCGATCCGGGCGGGCGCACTGTGGGTGGCCACCAACGTCGATGCGACGCTGCCGTCCGAGCGAGGCTTACTCGTCGGCAACGGGTCCCTGGTGGCGGCGGTCGCCAATGCCACCGGCCAGGAGCCGCTCGTCGCCGGAAAACCGGCCGCGCCGCTCATGGCCGACGCCATCAACCGCAGTGGCGCAGATACGCCGCTGGTGGTGGGGGATCGACTCGACACCGACATCCAAGGCGCGCATTCGGTGGGCCTCGACAGTCTCCTGGTACTCAGTGGCGTCAGCACGGCCACAGACCTTCTGGCCGCACCGCCACAGCAGCGGCCGACGTTCGTCTGCGCCGACCTGTCCGGTGTTCTCGACCCTGCCGACTCGCTGCGTATCGCCGACAATGACGACTGGCGGATCGAGCAGGCCGGCAACACGTTGACGGTGTCGCCGGTATCCGAGCCGCCCGCGAGGCTGCGCCTGCTGCCGTCATTGGCTGCCCGCGTCTGGGCGCTCGCCGACGCCGACGAGATCGACCTGACGGAAATGACCATCACCGCCGATGACCCGACGACCCGAAGTGCGTTGGAGGATCTGGGTCTCGGCGCCGAGTGAAGGGACGAGAGCAATGACCTTGCCCGACGATGCCTCCGCGCGGCCGGCACCGGCGACGGGGCCGACGCCGCAGATGATGCCCGGTGCACGGCCCGGACAGGTGCACGCCGAGACCGTCGATGCCGTCGACCCCGAGTTGGCCGAGTCTGTCCCGGTGCGGGTGCGTGAACTCCTCGGTCAGGTGGACGATATTCGCGAACAATCCGGTGAGGCAATCGATTTGGTGGCACTGGCCCGCCAGACGCAGCTGCTTGAACAAGCGCACGAGGTGCTGACCTCGGCGTTGTCGGACGTGGACCGTCGGTGACCGGGCGCGCACGGACGAGGTGTCACTGAGTGGCCGCGCGAGCGCGCCTCGACGCCGAGCTGGTACGCCGCGGACTCGCACGCTCACGCGAGCAGGCGCGCGAACTCGTGGAGCGTGGCGCGGTGAAGGTCAACGGCACCATCGCCGCCAAGCCGGCCACCAATGTCGGTCGGGACACCCCGATCGTCGTGGTCGAGGAGGACCGCGACGATTGGGCATCGCGGGGGGCACACAAACTGATCGGTGCACTCGAGGCATTCGAGCCGCAGGGACTGACGGTCGCCGGCAGGCGATGCCTCGATGCCGGTGCATCCACCGGCGGATTCACCGACGTGCTCCTGCGCCGCGACGCCCGCGAGGTCGTTGCCGTGGACGTCGGCTACGGGCAGTTGATCTGGCGTCTGCAGAACGACGACCGCGTCGACATCCATGACCGCACCAATGTCCGGCATCTGACCGCTGAACAGATCGGGGGTGCCGTCGACCTCGTCGTCGCCGACCTGTCATTCATCTCACTCGCGTTGGTCCTACCCGCCTTCGTCGCATGTGCGCGTCCCGGGGCCGACATCGTGCCGATGGTCAAGCCGCAGTTCGAGGTGGGTAAGGATCGCGTCGGTTCCGGTGGCGTGGTGCGCGACCCCGACCTGCGGGTGGAGGCCGTCGTCAAGGTGGTCACCGAGGCCGCGCGGCTCGGCCTGGTCACCCGCGCGGTGACGGCCAGCCCGCTCCCGGGACCGTCGGGCAACGTCGAGTATTTCCTCTGGTTGCAGCGGCCGTCGGGCACGGTGTCGGCGTCGGGCGATAGGGTCGGTAGCCGGGGCGTATCGCCGGTCGAGGGCGAGGCGACAGGCGAGAGCCCGGCACGGGATGCCCTCGATGGGAATGCGTCGCAACCGGACGTGGGTCCGGACATCATCCGGATGATCAGGCAGGCCGTCGCCGACGGTCCGCGCTGAATGTCATCGTGCGAGACGAAAGGAGACCAGGTGGGCAACGCATCGGTCGCGGATTCGGATAGCACAGGCGGTGCATCCGATCCGGCCCGCGGGTTCGAACGAACCGGTTCCGCCCATCGCGAGTTCCTCGTCGTCGCGCACACCGGCCGTGAGACCGTGACCCACACCATCGCCGCGATCGCCCGGCACTGCGCCGAGGGCGGGGTGGCGCTGCGGGTCATCGACCACGACACCCACGTCGATCCCGACCCCGCCAGCGAGGCACGCGCTTACCCGCAGTCGGTGGCCGATACCGGACCCATCCCGCGCCCCCCGGAACGCAACCCCCTCGATCCGGCGCACCTGCGAGAACTCGGTGCGCAGGTGGCGGTGACCTCAGGCGCCCCCGATTCGGCGGAGGGATGCGAGATCGTCATCGTGCTCGGCGGCGACGGCACCTTTCTGCGGGCCGCCGAGCTGGCGTATCCCGCGGGCGTGCCGGTTCTCGGAATCAATCTGGGCCACATCGGTTTTCTCGCCGAGGGCGAGGCCAACCGCGTCGACGAGGTGATGGCCCAGCTCGTGTCCGGTGATTATCGGGTGGAACCGCGGATGACACTCGACGTCACCGTCATCGACCCGGCGGACACCGAGGGCATCCCCCAGACCAGCTGGGCACTGAACGAGGTCGCGATCCTCAATCGCACCAGCACCGGTGTGCTCGAACTCATCACCGAGGTCGATGGGCGTCCGGTGTCGGCTTTCGGTGCCGACGGCGTCCTGGTATCGACGCCGACGGGGTCCACCGCCTACGCGTTCTCCGCGGGCGGACCGGTGATGTGGCCGGATCTCGAGGCGATCCTGGTGGTGCCCAGCAACGCCCACGCCTTGTTCGCCCGACCCATGGTGACCAGTCCACGGTCACGGATCGCGGTGGAGGTCGACAAACTCGGCCGCTCCGGGTTCGCCCTCTGCGACGGCCGCCGACGCCTCGACGTGCCCGCAGGCGCGCGGGTCGAGGTGGTGCGCAGCGACCGATCGGTGCAGTGGGTGCGGATCGACTCCGACCCGTTCGCCGATCGCCTCGTCCGGAAATTCGATCTGCCGGTCACGGGCTGGCGGGGGAGGCAGGCCTAGGAGTGCTGGAAGAACTGTCCATCGCCGGCCTCGGCGTCATCGACGGGGCGTCGGCACAGTTTCCTCCCGGTTTCACCGCGCTGACCGGTGAGACCGGCGCGGGCAAGACGATGATCGTGACAAGTCTGCGTCTGCTGGCTGGCGGCCGCGCCGACGCCGGGCGGGTTCGGTCCGGGGCCGCCAAGGCAACGGTCGAGGGGCGCTTTCGCGTCGCCGATCCCGACCAGGGACCCGACGGGGAGGTCGCCGACCTCCTCGAGTCCAGCGGCGCCGACCTCGACGACGACGGCACCGTCATCGCGGTCCGCACCGTCAACGCCGACGGCCGATCCCGCGCGCATCTCGGTGGACGTTCGGTTCCGGTGGGTACGTTGGGCAAGCTCGTCAGCTCGGTGTTGACCGTGCACGGTCAGAACGACCAGCTACGACTGCTGCGTCCCGACCGTCAGCGCGCCGCACTGGATACCTTCGCCGGAGCGAAGGCAACCAAGGCGCTCGCCGCCTATCGCCGTGCGCGCGCCGAGTGGCTGGCGATACTCGACGAGCTCGACGAACTCCGCGCCAATTCCCGCGGCCTCGCCCAGGAGGCC
The DNA here is from genome assembly GCF_017654315.1 of Gordonia polyisoprenivorans. Taxonomy (NCBI): domain Bacteria; kingdom Bacillati; phylum Actinomycetota; class Actinomycetes; order Mycobacteriales; family Gordoniaceae; genus Gordonia; species Gordonia polyisoprenivorans. The sequence continues at coordinate 3,904,290 of NZ_CP072203.1, read as the reverse complement.
GACCGACTGCGCTTCGGGATCGACGAGATCGCAGCGATCGATCCACAACCCGGAGAAGACGACTCCCTCGCCGATACCATCCGACGACTCACCGATCTCGAGTCGATCCGGACCGCCGCGTCGGGATCGCACGAGATCGTCGCCGGCGAGTCGGGGTCGGTGATCGAGGGACTCGGTCAGGTGCGGTCGATGCTCGAGGCGGCCGCCGACGATGAGCTCAAACGTCTCGCCGGCCGCGTCGGCGAAACACTGACGGTCGTCACCGACATCGGCGACGAACTCACCGCATATCTGTCGGCGCTACCGACCGACGCCGATTCCCTCGACCAATTACTCTCGCGCCAGGGCGAATTGAAATCGCTGGTACGCAAGTACGCCCCCGACATCGACGGCGTGATCGACTGGCGCACGCAGGCACAGACGCGACTCGAGCAGATCGAGGACCCCCAGGGCAGCGTCGAAGAACTCGAGCGGCGCGCCACCGCGGCGGCCGAGATCGTCGCCGACGCCGCGGCCACCCTGCATCGCATTCGTGCGAAGGCGGCCACAACGATGGCCGGCAAGGTGTCCAAGGAACTCGCCGGTTTGGCGATGGGGGACTCGACGCTGTCGGTCGAGGTCGGACTCGAATCCGCCGATGCCGACGACCGGCTGGCCATCGAGGTCGACGGGCAGCGCGCACACGCCGGCGCCGACGGCGCCGACCGCGTCGAATTCGCCCTGGTTCCGCACAAGGGCGCCCGCCCGCTGCCCATCGCGACCTCGGCGTCCGGTGGTGAGCTGTCACGAGTGATGCTCGCTCTCGAAGTCGTTCTCGCCGAACCGACTTCAGGCTCGGTGATGGTGTTCGACGAGGTCGACGCCGGAGTGGGCGGGCGCGCCGCGGTGGAGATCGGGCGTCGTCTGGCCCGGCTGGCGCGTGCCCATCAGGTCATCGTCGTGACCCATCTCCCGCAGGTCGCTGCGTTCGCCGATAATCACCTCGTCATCGGCAAGAGCACGAGTAAGGGTGCGGTGCAGACGAGTACCGTGCGTGCGCTCGAGCGCGACGAGCGGATCGCCGAACTCGCCCGGATGCTCGCCGGACTCGGGGAGTCCGATACGGGCAAGGCGCACGCCGAGGAACTCCTGACAACTGCTGAGACAGAAAAGGGCTCCTGAGTCGTTCGGTGTTCTTGATGCGTGTGTGACAAAAGTTGCCATTGTTGCGGCGCGCCTCCCGCAGTCGATGCGCGGGGCGGTCAATCATGGCGGTCATGAAGATGCCTGCACTGCTCGCGCGGAACACCGAAGAACTGCCTGGCGTCATTGGTATCGCCAGAATCGACAAGAACACCAAACGCCTCCTCGAACGTGTGGGGCCGGGTGACATCGCGATCCTCGACGAGGTCGATCTCGATCGCGTGACCGCTGACGCGCTCGTGGAGGCGAACGTCGTCGCCGTCGTCAACGCATCCCGGTCGATCAGCGGCCGCTATCCGAATCTGGGTCCCGAGGTGCTGGTCGCCTCCGGCATCGTCCTGCTCGACGAGGTCGGACCGGAGGTCTTCAAGCGGGTCAAGGACGGCGCCAAGCTCCGTGTCCACGATGACCGTCTGATGGTCGGGGACCGGCGTCTCGCGCGCGGCACCACGCTCGAGGAGCACGACATCGCGAGCATGATGATCGACGCCAAGACCGGACTGGTCGATCATCTGGAAGCCTTCTCCGGCAACACGATCGAATTCATCCGCAGCGAGTCGCCACTTCTGATCGACGGTGTCGGCGTGCCCGACATCGATGTGTCCCTGGCCGGCAAGCATGTGGTCATCGTCGCCGACGGACCCGATCGCGGGACCGAACTGCGTTCACTGAAGCCGTTCATCAAGGAGTACTCACCGGTTCTCGTCGGCGTGGGTGCGGGCGCCGACACTCTGGTGAAGGCGGGGTACAAACCGGCGATCGTTGTCGGCGACCCGGAACAGATGAAGGCGGCGACGCTGCGGTGTGGTGCGCAGGTGGTGCTGCCCGCAGACACCGACGGACACGCCCCCGGCCTCGAACGCATCCAGGACCTCGGCATCGGTGCGACGACCTTCCCGGCCGCCGGAACCGCGGCCGATCTCGCGTTGCTGCTCACCGACTTCCATGGCGCCGACCTCATCGTCACCGCCGGCTACGGCGGATCTCTCGACGACTTCTTCGACCGCTCGCGTCGTGAGTCGACGCCGTCGACGTTCCTGACCCGGCTCAAGGTCGGACCCAAACTTGTTGACGCCAAGGCGGTCGCGACGCTGTATCGCAGCCGGGTGTCCGGCGCGGCGATCGCCTGCGTCATTCTCGCCGCGCTGATCGCGGTCATCGCCGCGGTGATGCTCTCGAGCGCGGGACCGGAGATCACCGATTGGGCTGTGGCCCAATGGAACCACTTGTTCGAGTGGGCTCGGGGAGTCTGGAACAGGTAGGACATGATTTCTCTACGCCAGCACGCCATCTCGTTGGTGGCGGTGTTTTTGGCCCTCGCGCTGGGGTTGTTCCTCGGCTCGGGGTTCGTGGGTGATCGCGTCAATTCCCTGACCGGTACGAGCCGTGATCGGATCGGCGACCTCGAGCAGCAGCGCGACGGTCTCAACGATCAGGTGAACGCCGCGAACAGCTTTGACGCCGCGATCGCTCCGCGGCTGATCGCCGATCAGCTCAAGGGCCACGCCGTTCTCGTCGTCACCACGCCCAACGCCGCCGACTCCGACGTCGACGCCGTCAAACAGTCGCTGTCGACTGCGGGTGCAACGTTTTCCGGGCAGCTCGGCCTCACCGACAAGCTCGTGCGCGACGACAGCGCCGAACAGGTTCGCACCATCGTCGACCAGACGATTCCCCCGGGTGCGACACTGCGTGCGGAACTGACCGACTCGGGCGCACGGGTCGGGGATCTGTTGGGGACCTTGGTGATGCACCGCAGCGATCAGAACGCTGCCGCGGTCGCCGATCGCCAGACCGGGCTGCAAACCCTGCGCGACGGCGGTTTCCTGACCTACGTCGACAACGCGATCCGGCCCGCCGATCTGGTGGTGTTCGTCTCCGGCGACGCGCTCCCGGAGAACTCCGGTGCCCAGGGGCAACTGGTCGCCCGGCTGGCCGCGGCGATGACCGCCCGTGCACAGGGCGGTGAACTCGTCGGTCGCAGCGGTTCGGCGACGGGAGTGTCACCGATAGCGGTGATTCGTTCGGACCCGGCGTTGCGCAACGCGATCACCACGATCGACAACGTCGACGCCCAGACCGGCCTGATCACCACCGTCCTCGCGCTCGACGAGGAGAGCCAGGGCCGGTCCGGCTCCTTCGGCTCCGGTCCGGGGGCAAGCGCCATCACCGTCGGCGCGCAACCGGCTCAGTCCCAACCGGCCTGAGCAGTCCAGGCGCAGCGCACCACGCGCGCACATCGTCACCGGTGACCCGACGTCCGCCGCGACACGCGGGGCTGCCCGCCCCGTCGGTGTCGTGGCGGGCGCGAGCCCGCTGTGGTGTTACCCTGGAGTCCCGTAGGTGAGCAGGCTTTCATGACCTGATCCGGCCGACGGGAGAAACGGTTTTGCGACCACTGCGCGTTCATACGGGCACCAAACATATTTTCGTGACGGGCGGAGTCGCCTCGTCCCTGGGTAAGGGCTTGACCGCCTCGAGTCTCGGTCAGCTCCTCACGGCCCGCGGTCTGCGGGTCACCATGCAGAAGCTCGACCCGTATCTCAACGTCGATCCGGGAACGATGAATCCGTTCCAGCACGGTGAGGTCTTCGTCACCGAGGACGGCGCGGAAACCGATCTCGACGTCGGGCATTACGAGCGCTTCCTCGACCGCAACCTGTCGCAGTCGGCGAATGTGACCACCGGACAGGTGTATTCGAGCGTCATCGCCAAGGAACGACGCGGCGAGTACCTCGGCGAGACGGTGCAGGTGATCCCGCACATCACCGACGAACTCAAGTCGCGGGTCCTCGCGATGCGTGAGCCCGGCGACGACGGCGAGGCACCCGATGTGGTGATCACCGAGATCGGTGGCACCGTCGGTGACATCGAGTCGTTGCCGTTCATCGAGGCCGCCCGCCAGATCCGCCACGACGTGGGGCGCGACAACGTCTTCTTCCTGCACGTGTCGCTGGTGCCCTACCTCGCGCCGTCGGGCGAGCTCAAGACCAAACCCACCCAGCATTCGGTGGCCGCGCTGCGCAACGTCGGCATCCAGCCCGATGCGCTCATCCTGCGGTGCGACCGCGACGTCCCCGAAGGTCTCAAGAAGAAGATCGCGCTCATGTGCGACGTCGACATCGAAGGCGTCATCTCCACACCCGATGCGCCGTCGATCTACGACATCCCCAAGGTGCTGCACAGCGAGCAACTCGACGCCTACGTGGTCCGCAAACTCGGTCTGCCCTTCCGCGACGTGGATTGGACCGAATGGGGTGAGCTGCTCAATCGGGTGCACGAGCCCCGCGAGACCGTGCGAATCGCGTTGGTGGGCAAGTACGTCGACCTGCCCGACGCCTACCTGTCGGTGACCGAGGCGATTCGGGCCGGTGGTTTCGCGTGGCGTGCGCGCACCGAGATCAAGTGGGTGCCGTCGGATGAATGCGCCACATCGCAGGGGGCGCAGGCCGCGCTCTCCGACGTCGACGGCGTGCTCATCCCGGGGGGCTTCGGTATTCGAGGCATTGAGGGCAAGGTCGGCGCGATCAGCTATGCCCGCCGTCGCGGCATCCCGCTCCTCGGTCTGTGCCTGGGCTTGCAGTGCATCGTCATCGAGGCGGCGCGCTCGGTCGGTCTCGACCATGCCAGTTCCGACGAATTCGATCCGGACACACCACATCCGGTGATCTCGACGATGGCCGACCAGCACGATGCGGTCGCCGGCGAGGCGGATCTGGGCGGAACCATGCGTCTGGGTGCCTATCCGGCGACGCTGAAAGAGGGTTCGGTGGTCGCCAAGGCCTACGGCACCACCGAGGTCTCCGAACGTCACCGTCACCGCTACGAGGTGAACAACACCTACCGCGACACCATCGCCGAGTCCGGGCTGGTTTTCTCCGGGACCTCGCCCGACGGGCATCTCGTCGAGTTCGTCGAGTATCCCTCCGAGGTGCACCCGTTCCTGGTGGCCACCCAGGCCCACCCGGAGCTGAAGAGCCGACCGACGCGCCCGCACCCGCTGTTCCGCGCGTTCATCGATGCGGCTCTGAAATACAAAGCGGCCGAACGGCTTCCGGTGGACCTCGGTGACTACGACGCGCCGCAGGCCGAGAACGACGAGTCCGAGGTCGCGACCGCCGGGGCAGTCGACGCCGGAGGCGATCGCGCTTGAGCGACACCGCTTCCGACGGCGCCGGAACCCACGACTTCGGGGTTCGTGGTTCACGCCTGGTGTACGACGGAGCGATCCTCGCGTTGCGGGTCGACGAGGTCGTCATGCCCGGTGGCCGAACCGCCGAGCGTGAGGTCGTCGAGCATTTCGGCGCGGTGGCCGTCGTGGCCCGCGACGAGCAGGGTCGGATCGCGATGGTCCGCCAATACCGGCATCCGATCGGACACCGCCTGCTCGAATTGCCTGCCGGGCTCCTCGATCAGGCCGGGACGGAAACGGCGGTGGACGCCGCCCGACGCGAACTGGCCGAGGAAACCGACCTCGCTGCCGATCGGTGGCAGGTGCTGGTCGATCTGGATCTGTCGCCGGGTTTCACCGACGAGGCGCTACGCCTCTACCTCGCCGAGGGGTTGCACGCGCTCACCGCGGCCGAGCGCAGCGATGAGGAAGCCGACATGTCGATCGAGTGGATCGCCACCAATGATGCGGTCCGCCAGGTGTTCGCCGGTGACATCGTGAATGCGACCAGCGTCGCGGGCATCCTGGCTGTCGCGGCGGCCGATCGGGGCGAGGTCACGTTGCGGCCGGTGGAGGCACCCTGGCGCGACGAGCCGAGTGCTTTTCGTGCCCGGCGGGAGCGCGGCGCGCGCCGGTAGGCGCCGACCGGCGGGCCACGCCGGGAGTCGGGGAGTGCGGATCGGAAGCGAGGAGTCGGCATGACCGAGCAGGTGGGCATCGACGTGGCGATCACCCGCTATCTCGATCATCTGACCGTCGAACGTGGCGTTGCGGCGAACACGCTGAGCTCCTATGGTCGTGACCTCGGACGCTATCGGCAGTACCTGCGTGCACGGAAGATCGACGATCTCGCCGACGTGGCCGAAGCCGATGTCCGTGAGTTCCTCGTCGCGTTGCGCAGGGGTGCCCCCGAATCCGGGGAACGGCCGCTCGCGGAGAGTTCGGTGGCGCGAACCCTGGTGGCCACCAGAGGTTTTCACAAGTTCGCCGCGGCGGAGGGGCTGGTCGCCGACGACGTCGCCCACGCGGTTCGCCCGCCGAGCCCGGCTCGCCGGCTACCCAAGGCGTTGTCGGTGAGCGACGTCGAACGCATCCTGGACGCCTCCGGAGCCCCCGATCACGCACGCGCGCTCCGTGATCGAGCACTCCTGGAGCTCCTCTACAGTTGCGGCGCACGCATCTCCGAGGCCACCGGGCTCGATCTCGACGACATCGACACCGACACCCGGGCGGTGCGGTTACGCGGCAAGGGCGGCAAGGAGCGGGTGGTGCCCGTCGGCGGGCCGGCCGTCGATGCTCTCGAGGCATACCTGGTACGCGGACGCCCGACGCTCGTGCGTAGATCGACCGCGGCACTGTTCCTCAACGCCCGCGGGGGCCGGCTCACCCGACAGGGTGCCTGGCAGGTGTTGGCGGCGGCGGCCGAACGTGCCGGACTCGAGGGCGCGGTGTCGCCGCACACCCTGCGGCACAGTTTCGCCACCCATCTCCTCGACGGCGGAGCCGATGTTCGCGTGGTCCAGGAACTGTTGGGGCATGCGTCGGTGACGACGACTCAGGTCTACACGCTGGTGACGGTGAACACGATGCGCGAGGTGTACGCGACCGCGCACCCACGGGCGCGGTGACGCGGTCGGCGACGAACGCTCATGGTTGCGGCGATGCTCCACGGGATCGTCGGCGCGACCCACTAGGCTTTGGTGGAGGTCCGGGCCGAAACGGCCGGGCCGAGACGACAGAAAGGGGGCTGCGCAGCGGTGAGTATCTCGAGCACCCGGCGACCCAGCGCCCACTTCGACGACCAGTACCGTCTCGAGGTTCCCAGCGGCGCGGACATCGACGAGACCGATCACCGCACCGCACGGGTCCAGGCCGACGATCAGATCGGTCCCACCGGTCGTCCCTACCGTCCCGTTCCCGAACCGACCCCGCTCGATCGGCACGGACCGGCGACGGTCATCGCGGTCTGTAACCAGAAGGGTGGGGTCGGCAAGACCACCTCCACGATCAATCTGGGTGCGGCCCTCGCCGAGTACGGCCGCCGCGTGCTGCTGGTCGACCTCGACCCGCAGGGTGCGCTGTCCGCGGGATTGGGTGTGCCGCATCACGAACTCGACGAGACCGTCTACAACCTGCTCGTGCCGCCGCATGCACCCACCGACGAGGTGCTGATGCGTACCCGGGTCGACGGGCTGGACCTGCTGCCCAGCAACATCGACCTCTCGGCCGCCGAGATCCAACTGGTCACCGAGGTCGGCCGCGAACAGGCTCTGGCCCGTGCCCTGCATCCGGTCCTCGACCGCTACGACGTCGTGCTCATCGACTGCCAGCCGTCGCTGGGCCTGCTCACCGTCAACGCCCTGGCCTGCGCCGACACGGTGCTGATCCCGATGGAGTGCGAGTACTTCAGCCTGCGTGGACTGGCGTTGCTCACCGACACCATCGAGAAGGTCCACGACCGCCTCAACATGCGTCTGGACGTCGGCGGAATCCTGGTGACCATGTTCGACGCGCGCACCCTGCATTCCCGGGAGGTGATGGCGCGGGTCGTCGAGGTGTTCGGCGACAAGGTGTACGACACCGTCATCGCGCGCACCGTCCGCTTCCCGGAAACCAGCGTGGCCGGCGAACCGATCACCTCGTGGGCGCCGAAATCTGCTGGAGCACAGGCTTATCGGGCTCTGGCTCGTGAGGTCATCGCGCGCAACGTCAAGCAGGCATGAGCGAACCGAGCGACGTCGGCGGGGCAGATGCTGCTCCCGACTCGGCACCGGCTGAGCCGGACTCCGGTTTTCGCGTACGTTTGGCGAACTTCGAGGGCCCTTTCGACCTGCTGCTCAACCTAATCAGTCAGCATCGCCTCGACGTGACCGAGGTGGCGCTGCACGAGGTGACCGACGACTTCATCGCCTACACCCGGGAGATGGGACCGGAGTTGGGATTGGAGCAGACCACCGAATTCCTCGTGGTGGCCGCGACGCTGCTCGATCTCAAGGCCGCCCGTCTGTTGCCGTCCGGGGAGGTCGACGATCCCGAGGATCTCGCGCTGCTCGAGGCGCGCGACCTGCTGTTCGCGCGGCTCCTGCAATACCGTGCGTACAAGCAGGTGGCGGCGCTGTTCGGTGAGTTGGAAGCCGCTGCGCTCCAACGGTATCCGCGTGCGGTATCGCTGGAGGAGCGTTACGCCGATCTGTTGCCCGAGGTGACGTTGGGTGTCACGCCCGGAGGGTTCGCCGAGGTCGCCGCGGCGGCGTTGCGACCGCGGCCGATACCGACCGTGGGTCTCGACCACCTGCACGACTCGCACCAGGTGTCGGTGCCAGCGCAGGCGCAACGGATGGCGGGACTGCTGGCCGACAGTGCACCCGGCGACGGGCTGACCTTCGGTCAACTCGTCGCCGGCTGCGCCAGCCCGCTGGAGGTGGTCGGCAGCTTCTTGGCTTTGCTCGAACTGTTCCGGGAACGCGCGATCACGTTCTCCCAACCCGAGGCGCTCGGTGACCTGCGGGTGCTGTGGTCGGGGGAGCGAGAACTCGACGATCTGAGTTTCGACAAGGCAGAGGACTACGGATGACCGAGCCGCACGACGCACCATCCCCCGAGCGGGCAGTCGAGGATCAGGGACACAAGGACCAGGAACTCGAGGACCAGGGACACGGGGACCACACAGCCGAGGGTGCCTCCGAGCCCGGTCAGGGCGCCCTCGACGTCGCCACCGACGAGACCGTCGACGACGCGGAACTCCGCTCCGCACTGGAGGCCCTGCTGCTCGTCGTCGACACACCGGTGACCTCCGACGAACTGGCGAACGCGATCGGCGTCGACGCGCTACGGGTCCGGGAGATGCTCAACGAGATGTCGGCGGAGCTGACCTCGGCGCACAGCGGAATCGATCTGCGCTTCGCCGGGGACGGCTGGCGGTACTACACCCGAGCCGACTACGCACCCTACGTCGAGCGACTGCTGCTCGACGGTGCGCGCTCGAAACTGACCCGGGCCGCGCTGGAAACCCTGGCGGTGATCGCCTACCGGCAGCCCGTCTCGCGGGCGCGGGTCAGCGCGATCCGCGGCGTCAACGTCGACGGTGTCATCCGAACCCTGGTGGCGCGCGGACTGATCAACGAGGTCGGAACCGATCCGCAGACCACCGCCACCACCTACGGCACAACCGAATTGTTCCTCGAACGCCTCGGCCTCGCCTCACTGGAGGAACTGCCCGATCTCGCACCCCTGCTGCCCGACGTCGACCTCATCGACGACCTCGACGAGGAACTCAACTCCGATCCCCGATTCGCCAAACTCGCGGGTAAAGCGTCAGACTCAGAGGGGGCACCCGACGGCACATCGCCGATCGGCGTCGCCGACGACGACCTCGAGAATCAGGACTGAGATATGGCAACCGCTGGCCGGGACGGCACACCGGGACGACGCAGGACAGACAAGAACAGCAAGACCGACAAGAACGGTAGGGCGGACAGAAACGCCACACCGCGCGGCAAGGCCACCGGCGACGGTTCGCGGGCAGACAACGCCGCGAGCGGTCGGCGCGGCGGCAAGCCTGCGGGCAAGGGCGCCGGCGGCGCGGGTGCCCAGCAGCCGGCACAGGCCAAGAAGCGGCACCGCAAGGGGAGTTCGCAACCCGATGTGAAGGCCGGTCGGATCCGGCTCAACAACGCCCGGCCCGCACGCCACCAGGGCCCCACACCCGACGTCGAGGAACAGGGCGCCACCTATGTCGCCGACGGGGTGCGCCTGCAAAAGGTGCTCGCGCAGGCCGGTGTGGCCTCGCGGCGCGGCGCCGAGGAGCTCATCGCCGCCGGGCGTGTCGAGGTCGACGGCGAGGTCGTCACCGAGCAGGGTCTGCGGATCAATCCCGACACCGCGATCATCCGGGTCGACGGCGCCCGGGTCATCATGGACGAGACACGGCAGTACCTCGCGCTGAACAAGCCCAAGGGCTGGCAGTCCACGATGTCCGACGACCAGGGTCGCCCCTGCGTCGGTGACATCGTCGCCGAGCGGGTCATGTCGGGTCAGCGACTCTTCCACGTCGGCCGGCTCGACGCCGACACCGAAGGTCTGTTGCTGCTCACCAACGACGGTGAACTGGCCAACCGCCTCATGCATCCGTCCTACGAGGTGCCCAAGACCTATCTGGCCTGGGTGCGCGGTGAGGTGCCCCGGTCGCTGGTGCGCACGCTGCGTGACGGGGTCGAACTCGACGACGGGCCGGTCGCCGTCGACGGCTTCACCATCCTCGGTGTGCACCAGGGCGAGTCCCAGGTCCGAATCGTGTTGCACGAGGGCAGGAATCGGATCGTCCGTCGGCTGATGGAGGAGGTCGGTTTCCCGGTGCAGGCGCTGGTGCGGACCCACATCGGCACCGTGGCCCTCGGCGAACAGCGTCCGGGAAGTCTGCGGGTACTCGGGCGCGATGAGATCGGTGCGCTGTACAAGGCGGTCGGCCTGTGAGCGGCGGTGTGATCGCGATCGACGGCCCCGCCGGAACCGGCAAGTCGAGTGTGTCGAAGTTGTTGGCGCACAAGGTCGGCGCGCACTATCTCGACACCGGCGCGATGTATCGCGCGGCCACCCTCGCGGTGCAGCGGGCCGGGGTGGATCCCGCCGACGCGGATGCGGTTGCCGCAACCGTCGACGCCGCCGATATCGCCTTGCGTCCCAACGGAGACGGCTCATCGCGGGTGTTCCTCGACAGTGAGGACGTCAGCGGTCCGATCCGCTCCGATGCGGTCACCGCCGCCGTCTCCGCGGTGTCGGCGGTCCCGGCCGTGAGAACCAAACTCGTTGCGCTGCAACGCCGCCAGGCCGAATCGGAGCTGCTGGTGGTCGAGGGTCGAGACATCGGCACCGTGGTGTTCCCCGACGCCGCGATCAAGATCTTTCTCACCGCATCACCCGAGGCGCGGGCCGAACGCCGGCACCGCCAGAACCTCGCCGCGGGACGGACCAGCGACCACGCCGAGGTCCTTGCCGCGGTGAACCGACGCGACCATCTCGACTCGACCCGTGCGGTGTCCCCGCTGCGGCAGGCCGACGATGCGGTGCTGGTGGACACCAGCGACATGACCCTGGACCAGGTTCTCGACCGGTTGGTCGAACTGGTCCGCGCACGGATCGGAGTTGCCTCGTGACCGACATGTCCGACGCCACCGGCGGCACAGCCGACGCGCTCGCCCTGCCCGGCGACGGCACCTGGAGCGACGAAACCGAGTGGGATCTCGGCGACTTCGACGACATCGAGGAGTTCGGGGAGGCCGAACGGGTCCCCGAGGTCGCCATCGTCGGTCGCCCGAACGTCGGCAAGTCAACTCTCGTGAACCGTATCCTCGGCCGCCGTGAGGCCGTCGTCGAGGACATCCCCGGCGTGACCCGTGACCGCGTCTCGTATTCGGCGACGTGGTCGGGCCGCCGGTTCACCGTCGTCGACACCGGCGGTTGGGAACCGGATGCGAAGGGCCTACAGCAAGCGGTGGCGGCGCAGGCCGAACTCGCGATGCGCACGGCCGACGTGATCGTGCTCGTCGTCGACGGGACCGTCGGGGCCACCACGACCGACGAGGCCGTCGCCCGCACGCTGCGCCGATCGAAGACCCCGGTCATCCTGGTGGCCAACAAGATCGACAGCGAGCGGCAGGAGGCCGAGGCGGCCTCACTGTGGTCGCTGGGACTCGGTGAGCCGCACCCGGTGTCGGCGGCGCACGGTCGAGGCGCCGGCGATGTCCTCGACGTCATCCTCGAGCGGCTGCCGCATACGCCGCGAGAGGACGCCGGTATCCGGCTCGGCGGGCCGCGCCGGGTCGCGCTCGTCGGGAAACCGAACGTCGGCAAGAGTTCGCTGCTGAACAAGCTTGCCGGGTCGGAACGCTCGGTGGTCGACAATGTTGCCGGTACCACCGTGGATCCGGTGGACGAGCTGATCGAACTCGACGGCAAGACGTGGCAATTCGTCGACACCGCGGGTCTGCGGCGCAAGGTCCGCACGGCCAGCGGTCACGAGTACTACGCATCGTTGCGGACGCGGTCGGCGCTCGACGCCGCCGAGGTGGCGATCCTGCTGATCGACGCTTCCGAGCCCATCACCGAGCAGGATCTGCGCGTTCTTTCGATGATCATCGACTCGGGTCGAGCGCTGGTGATCGCCTTCAACAAATGGGATCTGGTCGATGAGGACCGGCGGTACACCCTGGACAAGGAGATCGACCGGGAACTCGCGCGGGTGCCGTGGGCGCGGCGGGTCAACATCTCGGCGATGACAGGCCGAGCCGTGCAGAAGCTGGTGCCTGCGCTCGAGGGTGCGCTCGACTCGTGGGACAAGCGGATCTCGACGGGGCCGCTGAACAATTGGCTCAAGGAGGTCATCGCGGCCACCCCGCCGCCACTGCGCGGCGGACGCCAACCGCGGGTCATGTTCGCCACGCAGGCCGCGGTACGTCCACCCACGTTCGTCTTGTTCACCACCGGTTTCCTCGAGGCCGGCTATCGCCGCTTCCTGGAGCGCAGACTGCGCGAGCAGTTCAATTTCGATGGTTCGCCCGTGCGAATCAACGTGCGGGTGCGCGACAAGAGGGATCGCCGCAAACGCTGACCAGTCGGGTCCGAGATCGCCGGATTGCCCTGTGACATACTCCTTTCGTGCTCATCTTGGCAATCATCGTGTTCGGAATGGTCATCGGCGCTCTCGCCCAACTGCTCATCGGCGGTAAGAACATGTGGAACATCGACTGGGGCCTCGCGATCGTCGCGGGTCTGGTCGGATCGTTCGTCGGTGGACTCCTGATCAGTCTGATCTCGGGTGACGGAATCAACTTCCGCCCCAGCGGCATCATCGGATCGCTCATCGGCGCATTGATCGTCACCGGCGGTTGGATCTGGTACAAGAAACGCTCTGCCGCTTCCTGATCAGTGCCCTGACCAGCCGATTGGCTCCCTGGGTAGATCGTCGGCTAGTCTCATCTACGCCTTGATAACGAGAGCTTCTCGGATCACGGCAACGGGCTGTGGCGCAGTTTGGTAGCGCACTTGACTGGGGGTCAAGTGGTCGCAGGTTCAAATCCTGTCAGCCCGACCGCAGGTCAGGGGCGGTTTCTGGAAACGGAAGCCGCCCCTTTTCCGTCCTCGTACGCCATTTGAGTACGCCATTCACTTGATCAGCTTGGCCAGGGCGGTCACCGCAGACCGCGCCGCGTCGTCGGTGGTGTGGCCGTACAGGTCGCCGGTAACCGCGATGGAGCCGTGGCCCAACAGGTCAGCGACCGCCTTCACATGAACGCCAGCTTCCAACCAAGTTGTCGCCGCGCTGTGCCGTAGCGTGTGTGCGCCGACGCCTTCGAGATCCGCCGCCTTTGCCGCGACCTGCACAACGCGGAGGAGGTTCCGGGGGTCCACCATCGTGCCCAGTTCGGTGGTCATCACCATGTGCTGGTGACCGGCCCAGGCCGAGCCAGCCCGTAGCTGTTCTTCGGCCTGACGCTTGCGAGTCGCCTTCAGTTCGGTAACCAGGACGTCGGACAGTGGCACCCGTCGCCGCGACCGCTTCGTCTTTGGCTTGCTGAGGGACAGCTCCCCGTCGATCCGGGCCAGGGTGTGGGTCACGTTCAGTTCGCGCTTGGTGAAGTCAATGTCAGTCCACCGAAGTGCCGCCGCTTCGCCCCTCCGTAGGCCGGTATGGGCCATGATCAGTACGCCGACGTAGTACCGGCTGGATCGGGCTTCCTGAAGCAACTGAGCGACCTGATCGGGGCCGATGGACTTGGCTTCGTCGCGGTCCACACGGGGTCGGGGAACCTTCGTCGCCGGGTTTGTCGCCAGCAGGCCATCACGTACCGCGCCGTCGAGTCCGGCACGCAGCACGGTGTAGATGGACCGAACCGTGGAGTCGGCCAGCTTCTTCTTTCGTAGAGCGACGATCAGCGCCTCAATGTCACTGGGCCGCAACCGATCCAGGCGTGTGGCGGCGAAGTCGCCTTCTTCCAGGTGCTTACGGCTGAGTCCGTCGTACAGGGCCTTCGTCGTCGGCTTCCGGTCCGAAGCGACCAGGGAAGTGGTCCGCCAGCGCTTCATCCACGACCCCACGCTGTCCTTGGCGTCTCGTGCAGGAGCCCCGGCTTCCCAGCGCTCACGGACGCCCTTCAGCTTCGCCCGTGCTTCGTCCGCCGTCTTCCCGTAGACCGACACCCGCTCACGCTTGCCGGTGTCTGGGTCGGTCCGCTGGATACGTCCCTGCCACGTCCCGTTCGGACGCTGGGTGATCGTTCCTTCCGAGTTACCCCTACGCTTCGCCATCGTTGACCACCCATCCCCGGCGCTTCGCGTCTCGGCGCGCGCTGGCGATCCGCTTGTACCCGTTCGGGTCGTCCACCACCTTTAGGTCCTGTTCGGTCACCGCGATGTCGAACAGGGGGTTGTAGTCCTGGGCACCTGCGAAGGCCAGGGCCGCGTCCGACGACCGCACGACCACACCCGGGGAGACTTCCACTTCGGCGTCGAGTAGACCCGGGTAGATCAGTTCGAGCGGCGACACGTCCAGGGCCTTTGCCAGGATCAGAACCTCGGTCAGGTCCAGTGCCTTCTTACGTCCCGACTCGGTGTTCGCGATGGCCGACCGGCTAATCGGGTAGCCGAGTTCTGTTGTGCGGTCGGACAATTGCTGTGCGGTCCACCCCTTCACCTTCCGGGCGGCCTGGACCGCCTCACCGAACCTTCTGTATGTGTCCAGCGCCCAACCGCTGGTCTGTTCTTTGCGCATGGGAAACACAATACACCCGGCTAGTTGACTTCCCAAGCGCACGGTGTATCTTGGGTGTCCCGCAAGCACACAGGTCGTCACTAAGTGTTAAATAAACACAAATAGAGACAAGCTGTGTTTAACTGGGTACTACCCAATAACGGAAAGGACGAACCGAAATGGCCGAGAAGCTGTACACCGTAGCCCAGGTATCTGAACACCTTCAGATGTCGAGAATGTCGGTCTATCGACTAATGGATAGCGGCGAAATCAAATCGCTCAAGATCGGTCGGGCGCGGCGCGTAGCCGATTCCGCGCTCCAGGACTTCATCGACCGTTCTCAGGGCATGTCGGCCTGAAGCGAGGTATTCGGAAGAAGGGAAGCACCCCGTGGGTGTAACAGTGAAACGAGCGGACGTTCTGAACGACTTCCGCCGTGACTACGGCGACCGGCGCGGTTACGTGTGCATTGGCCACGTCCGTGACCGCGACCCCGTGACGAAGAAGGGCACCTGGGGCCAGGACTTCTTCCAGTACCCGGACCGGGCGTCAGACGCGGCCAGTCGGGTGGTCGAACTGGTCAAGGCTGGCCGGGATGTCTACAAGCCAACGTCATTGTGTGAGAGCGATTCGCGTAGCGGTCCCACAATCGCGTCCAACGTCATCAGTTTCGAGGTTGACGAACTGGCCGACGACGAAGCGGCTACCGATCTGTTGCGTGCAGTAGGCGCGACGATCACCGACAGCGGGACCGAAGGACACTTCCACGTCCGCGTCATGCTCGACCGCGACCTGGACCACGACGAACTCAAAGACCTTGGGACTCGCCTGTATCGGAAGCTGGGTGTGGTCGATGGTGGGAAGGCTGAGCCGAACGGGGTGCTTCGCATTACGAGCACGTTCAACTTCAAGCACGACCCACCGCGCCCCGTGGCGATCGGCAAGAACCGTGTGGGCACCACGGTTGAAGCGCTCAACGCCATTCTGGCCGACGTTCCCCGTGAAGCGGTGGCCGATACAGGTGGGGCGATCGACATCGCGCCAATGGACCTTGGAGCGCTGTCACTGAAGGCGCGAACGAAGGTTCGCACCGCCTACAGCCAGATTCACTCAGCCCCGGACGTGTCGAAAGCGTTCTGGCGGTTCTGGATGACGTGCGCTGAGCACGGTGTCCCGGTCGAACAGGCACGCGGCTACGACCCCGACGATCTCATGCCAGACCGATGGGCCGAGGGATCACGCGATGAACAGGTTCTCAGCGCATACGCGGCAAAGAACAGCGCCACACCCCGGGGTAAACGGAGTGCGGCGCATAAGAAAGGGAACAAAGGAGTGCCCGACACCAAGAATACCGGATCAGAAGACCGTGACGGTGTTTACGAGAATCCCATACGTTTACGAAGGCTGAATGAAGTGGACGAACAGATATTTGAACCGATCGGCGAAGGGCTATTCGAGGGTGCCGTTACCGTCTTGCTCGGTGGTGAAGAATCAGCGAAGACAACGCTTACGCTCCATATCCTTGCAGCGCTGGCTACTGGGTCCGGATGGGCACCGTGGGACATACCGCCTGGTGAACCTCGTCGGGTCGTGCTGATCGCCACCGAACCCAGCATGGTGGCCACGCGGCTGAAGCTGCTGGGCGTGCCGGAAGACTCGCCCTACCTGGTGATGTTCTCCGACAACTCAGGCGCAGATTTCCCGATGTTCCCCAATGACGAGTACACCGACGCGCTGGTGGACTTCCGCCCGGACTTCGTGGCGATCGACATGTGGGCTGACTCGGTTGAAAAGCTCAACCTGAAGAATCCCCAGGAATCACTACAGGCGATGTCCACCTGGGTTCGGTTCGCGACAGCTACCGGCGCGGGGGTGTTGTTGCTCGCCCACACCAACCGGGGTAACGGTCAGGCGACCGAAGCCCGCGAAGTCTATGGACTCACGCTGTCGCTGCGGAAGAAAGCTCGCGCCACGCTGTTTTCCTACATCGACCCGGAGGACGGTTGCCTGTACACGGGCGTCGAGAAGACCAACCTGAAGCACCCCAAGACGACGCACCGATTCGAGCTTGCCGAGGTCGATACGGGACTACAGACGAAGCGCGGTAAGGCAATCACTGTCGCGCAGTTGGTTCACAAGGAGAGCCTTCCAGTCAAGGTGTGGGACCAGTACGTGGACGCCCGCAAGAGAGCCGCTGCTGACGCTGCACCGGACCGCGAGCGAATGACAGCCGCGAAGGCGTTGGTCCAGGTTCTGAGTCGGGGGCGTACTCCGCGACCGAAGGCCATCATCGAGACCAACGAGGTCCTTGCCGAACACAAGTGTGCGGCAGTGAGTCCCCGGTCGGTTGACTCCGCTTGGCAGAAGATCGTAGACGAAGGTCAAGCGGGCCAGGGTCGGCGCAACGACAGGCGCGAAATGCTGTGGTCGCTGTCCTACGCGGATCACGATCGCGACGACGATTGCAGTTCCGATGACTGAACCTATTACCCCCTGCAAACCTGCAATCCTTCAATCGCTAGGAATATGTGCAGGTCACGTCATGAATTGCAGATTGTGGTGGGTTCAATCTTGGGAATTGAAGCATTGAACCCCGGCGGATGGCGCATAAACAGGTATCTACCAGGTCTTCTGAACTATTGAAGTCCTACAGAAGATATAGGACCCCATTCGGGGGTTCAATCAACAGCCTTCCGGTCACGGTGGCCGGATCAACAGCCCCGCGATGGGGCAGAAAGAAGGATCGAGATGCAAGCACGGGACTTTTCCGAACTACCCGAGTTTCGGGGTGTGATGTCGGACAGCGATCCAGAACCCGATGGACCTATGACCCCCGCTGTCGGTGAGGTCATGCAGGGGTACAACGTGCCACCAGACACGGCCTATGACGATCAGGGCGCGGCCAAGGATCGTTTTCCGCTCAACGGCGGGCAGGTCGTCCACGACAACGATCGCGACCTCTCGATGTGGATTGGCGTCGTTCGGACGGAGGGATGATGTCGTGGCTAACGGACGACGCGGTACGCGGGGCAGTGGCCGAGGTTCTGGCAGTGCTGGCCCTAGCCCTGCCGATCTGGCTGGCGTTCAGCCTGGTGTGGTCGTGACTGACAGCGCGCTGGGTGCGCCGGGTATGCGTGCGCTCCAGGCAGAGCGGGCCAAGAACGCACAGCTACGGCACCAGCTGACAAGCACGCGGAAGGAACTACGGCGGGCACAGCGACAGGTGAAGTGGTTGAGCCGCACGGTATTACGAGCAAGCAACAGGATGGTGGACACCCTGGAAGCAGTGGCACTGATGGACAAGGAAGAAGGTAAGAGCAATGGCTGACAACAACTCTGACGAACTGTCGGGTGTGAATGCGGGTACTGACCAGGGTCAGGCAGGTACAGGCGAACAGAGCGGCGGCAACGATCGCGAAGCGCGGTACCGCGTTGAACGCAACGAAGCACGGGCACAGGTCGATCAACTGAAGGGACAGGTGACTGCGCTTCAGCGTGCAGCGGTGGAATCCGCACTGGGCGAGGGTGTTCGGGCCGAAGCGTTCTGGGCCGGACGCGGTGACGCTGGCCTGGATGGTCTGCTGACCGACGACGGCACGGTGGATGTCGCGGCGGTCGGTGCTGCGGTGCAGGACGTACGCGAACGGTTCGGGATCGTGGATGGTCCACGTCGTCCGGCACCTGATCGCACCCAGGGCCAGAACGTCGATGGGGTGGACGCCACGGTGGACGCGGACGAAGCCTGGAAGGGTGCATTCGCTCCCCGAATCGACGCCTGACCAGCCCAGGGGGATACCCCTATGTGAGGTGCGTCATACCCCCGGTAGACGTAGGTCGCCAGGTTAATTACGGCTGCGGGAGATTTCAGCCACGAGAACGAGGGAATACCTATTCCGGGCTCATAACTGAATAAAGGGAATTGCTCGCCATCGGTGCAGGGGCGGGCTTTTCCCGAGTTGAGAATAGTTCTGATATTGTTGATATATCCGTCAGTGGCGGATTGGGTTTAGGCCAGGTGCCGTCCCATTGAAGCTCGTCAATCCGTGTCCTTTCTAGGCTAAAGCGATCGCCTTGGCTGCCCGGATTGATTGACGCTCATGGGTCGGCACCTTTTTTGTTGGCCCGCGCAATCCAACTACTGAATGAGGAAACAATGGCTACCGCAACAACCAACAACACCGCGAAGGCATGGCACCCCGATGTCGAGACCTTCGCGCCGACCGACATCGTTCCTGACGCGCTGATCGTGCAGGCGTCCACGAAGGCCGCGACCGTGGAAGGCGACCAGATCGCCGTCCGGGTGGCCTACGTTGCCGACGACGACGCCCAGGTGACCGCTGAGGGGGCTGAAATCCCCGAATCTGATCCGGCTCTGTCCGAAGCCCTGGCGTACACCAGCAAGGTGACCCAGCTTGTCCGGGTATCCCGCGAGCAGTTCGAGCAGAACGGCACCGCCGACCAGTTGGCCAAGAGCGTCAAGCGCGCCATCACCAAGAAGGCCGATCAACTCTTCGTGTCCCAGGTGGCCCCGACTTCGCCCGCCGTCGCCCCGGTGGCCGGTCTGGTCAACATCGCTGGTGTGGTCGCTGGTGACCCGGTGGCCGACGACCTGGACGCCCTGATCGACCTGGTGGCCGAACTTCAGGCCAACGGTGCCGCACCGTCACACCTGGTCCTAGACCCCATCGGCTGGGCCGCGCTGCGCAAGCTCAAGACCGCCGCGAACAGCAACGCCAGCCTGATCGGTGCAGGCGTGACCGACGCCGCCGCACTGTTGCTGTCGATCCCGGTCCTGGTCAGTGCAGCGGTACCCGCGTCGTCGGGTCTGGTCATCGACTCCGCCGAAGTCATCTCCGCGTACGGCGAAATCCAGGTGGCCACCAGCACCGACGCCTACTTCAACTCCGATTCGATCGCCATCCGTGCGACCTGGCGTGTGGGCCACGTGGTCCCGCGTGCCAACCGGATCGGCAAGTTCACGATTGGCGAGGAGTGACACGATGGCGCACTTTGAAGGCAAGATCACGCCCCAGGGTCGGACCGCGAACGCTGAGTTCGGTGTCCGCTGGACGAAGAAGCACTACACCAAGCTGGCCGGGGGCAAGATCGGCCCCCTCGGTAGCAAACGCCGCCGTCGCCGCTGATTGACCTGGCCCCGGGCACATACAACCCTCCGTGTGTGCCCGGGGCCTCCTTCATTGAAAGGCATTGAGCACCAATGACTTCAGCGCTACCCACACCACCGATCCAGTTCAGTGACCTGAGTCCATTCGATGACGACCTGACCGAAGACCAGGCCACCCCGATGATCCGATCCGCCTGGGCGCGTGCCATCAGCGTGGCCCCCTGCCTGGGCACCGGATACCCCGGCCTGACGCCGGTCCAACAGGAAATCGTCAAAGACACGCTTCGTGGTGCTGTGCTCAGGGCCGCTGAACGCGGCTCTGGCGCTGCTATCCAGCGTCAGGCCGGTGACTACGCCGAAACACTGAAAGGCAGTAGCGGAGGACTGTTCCAGCCCCAGGAAATCCGCGACCTGACCGACATCTGTGCCGAGCACAAGCGACGACCGCGCGCTTCCACGATCCTGACCGGCGACACCCGGGGTCCAGCGGTGCCCGATGTCCACCCGTTCCTTCTAGGCGAAGACGCCGACTTCATGGGCAACCCGCTACACGGTGGGTCGGACTGGTGAAGGCTCGAATCCCAGTGCAGCACTTGCCATTCCTCGACGGCGGCGAAGATGACTACGGGAACACCATCGAGCAATGGGGCGACCCAATCGACCGAAAGTGTTACGGGTTCAACTTCCCGGACTCGTCCGAACCGATCACGGAAGGTCACAACCGGCTGGTGGTCGATCGCGTCATGTTGACTCCGAAGGGATGGGTCGATCAGGTGGGATCGCGGGACCGTTTCCGTCTACTGGACGAGCCAGACACCACCTACGAAGTCCACGGTGTGCCTGGCTCCGGCAAGTACAACCCGCTGGGCTGGCACCCCGGTGGTGTGGTCCTACTTCAGCGGGTGAACGGATGAAGCCCGCACCCCCGGCCTTGTTGACGATGATGAAAGGCATTGCCTCACAGGTGGATACATCCACGCTTCCGGTGCATGACGACGTACCGGCACGGAGGCCGGCGGAGTTCATCCAGGTGTCACTGACCGGGGGAACCGAAGACCGGACCGGCGTCCTGGCCACACCGACGTTCACCATCGCGGTGTACGCGCTCGATCAAGGGCGGGCCGAAATGCTGGCCGGTCTGGTCCTCGCGCTGGTGAAGTCCAGCCAGTACCGCGTCCTGATGGTGGGTGGTGTGGGCCAGGTCCAGGTTCGCGCCTGGCAGACCACCGCGCTACCGGCCCCGTCACCAGACCCCCGTGTGGCCGACCGCCGCCGCTGGACCTTCACCGGATCATTGGGGATGAGCAATGTTCGACACTGAAGGGACCACCGATGAACGTTGCCGAAGTCGCCGCCATGCTGGGCACCACACCCCGGGCAATACGCCGCCGTCTGCGGCACGCCGGAATCAAACCCGACGACGGGGGCGGGTACGTCCTGGCTCAGTGCGACGTGGACGCCATAACCGGGTCCGTCGTGGTCGCTGACCCCTGCCGGTTGCCTGACGACCCAGGAATGCCGCTGAGCGCCCTGGGCGACCCCGCCATGCGCGAAGCGTTCACCATGCTTCGGTTCCAGCGCGAACACCGACTGATGGACCTGGTGAGTCGCGCCTGATCTGTCCGTACCGCCTGGAATACTCGTTCATTATGGCGATACCGAACAACCCGGCAACGGCGCTGGACACGATACTGCGCAAGGTTGCGACCTCTGGGGCGACAACCGTTGGTGAAGGCTGGAAGCTGACGCTTGGGGCAGAACCAGGAACGGCGGAGTTCGCGTTGCGGCACGGCGAAGCGGTGGGGTTGATGAACAAGGTTCTGGCCCATCTAACTTCGCTGGACCCGGGTGAGGTCGAATCCCGGCTGTATTTGCAGTACGTACCGGCCTGGCATGGCGCGGTTGTCTTCCGGGATGGCTGGGGCAGGACGGACCAACCGGCTTCAAAGATCATCCGACTACCGATTCTGGATCACTTGATGGGCCTCGGTCTTCACATGGAGGTCCAGCGGCGGGCGGTCTACCCGGAGCTGTCTGACGACAAGCTGGAAAATCTGCGCGAATCGCTCGCTGAATGGCGAAAGCTAGTCGAGGAAGCTGGCCTGCCGACCGACCTAGCTCAACAAGTCAAGACGCTCGTCGATCACATCGACTGGTTGCTGTCGAATACCGAGACCTTCGGTACAGAGCCGGTGATGGAGAATGCGCGGACGTTGTTCGGACTGTCCGTGCCGGTTATCCGTTTCGCGGACGGCAAATGGAAGAAGACGGTCGTCGCGGCGATGGCGGGGCTTGTTCTGTTCCTTAATCCAATCGCGGACGCGACCGAAGAGGCAAACCGAATCCTGACCAACGTCAGTGAAACAGTCAGCGAGATTCGCGAGTTCGGAAGTCCCGAGCCGCAGAAAGCACTACCCCCGGGCGATGGGGCGAACGTGACAGCCGACGACGAATCAGCGTCCGATCAGTGAGCCGATCACCCGTTCGACGTACGCCATTTCGTGCGCCATTCCACCCGAATTACTGGGGGTACCAGGACGTACCAGACGTGCCGTGAACAGGCTCGATGTACGTCCCGGTACCCCGAATTGATACCTGGGGGTCAAGTGGTCGCAGGTTCAAATCCTGTCAGCCCGACAAGGAAAACCCCTTCCGAAAAGCATCGGAAGGGGTTTTCCCGTCTCCGGGAAGGCCTCGCCGGTGGCAAGTAAGATACAGGTTGAGATTCAACGTCGGTAATCGCGTCTACCGTCACCTGCATGACGCGCATCCCCAACTACGTGAAGGTCGTAACCCGCCCAGCGGCGCGGCCCGCTACGAGGTCCGCGTCCAGGTGGGAAAAGCTGACGGTAAGCGGCAGCAGCAGAGGCCCAGGTTCAGTAAGGTGCAGGACGCGATCGACGAGTACAAACAGTCGGCGCGGTGATCGCTCCCCCGGGGCGTGCAGGCGACGCCGGTATTCGTCACCTAACGCGAGGCGGCGGATGCGTACCTCGACGCACTCGGCGGGCTATCGAACATTGTCACCGCGTACGCCGCAGTTCTGCGCCCAGCAGTCGCACGTTTCGGTGACCGGCCGGTGCAGTCCTCCGCCGCGAAGCGATCGAGAAGCTGGTGTCCGAGATCGGCATAAGAACGGTGCTGTCAGGTACATGGCGCAAGGCCGGCAACAACGCCGCGTACACGTCCGACACCTGCGGTCCGTGGTCGCCCGCCAGCGTCGGCAAGATGATCACCCGACTGCGCGCTGTTCTGCAGCGACTTGTGGAGGACGGAACTCTGCGTCGGAACCCCGCCAGTCTGGTGAAGCCGCCCGCGCGCGCGGCGAGAGGGAAACGAAGACGCTGACGGTGGCTCAGGTGCAGTCGCTGTCCGCACACTTGAAGGCGACCGCCGACCGCCAATAACACATTCACCACTTTGCCGTCCAGATGGGACTCCGCAGAGGGGAACTCGCCGGTCTTCGGCGGGACTACATTGACCTGAAGAAGGGGATGCTGGCGGCGGTCGGCAGAGGTTCACTCCGATGCCGGCGCGGTGGTCGCGGACACGAAGACCGACGGGGCCCGACGCGTCCTCCCGATCCCGGTCACGCTGCTCCCAGGGCTGCAGCGCGCGAAGACCAGAGCGAGACGGATGAGCGGTTCTTAGGTGCTCCGAGTCGCTGATCTACGCGCAGCTGAAGGACGGTCGCTTGCGCGGCGTGAAGATCGGCCGACGGAGGTTGGTCCCGGCGAGCGAGATCGATAGGCTGATCGCGGGGAACGCCACGGCGCAGGCCACTGCGCACAGAAGCCCGTCACGACGGCTGCGAGGTGGCGGGCTATTGCATCTCCGGGTGCAAGTGCCCGTTGCCGTGCACATGATCGGCGCGAAATCCGCGTCTAACTGCAACGTTTCGACCCTCCTATCGTGCTCAGTGAACGCTACCGACCCCCGAGGACCGCATGCGCCACGAAGAGTTCCCGACACTGCTCGATATCCCGGAGGCCCGGGAGTGTGCTCCGCAGTGGGCAGCATCTCCGCGCGGGGTGCGACCGCGAGGCGCCGTGGATGTGACCAGCGACACGCGGTGTGTCCTCCTCGCGTGATAACCGCCGGCAGGCATCGATACTTGCACGAGGTATCTCAACCTGGAGATTCGCTCGCAGGAGGTGGTTCGTGGGACGTCGTGGGTGGGGTCCGTGGTCCAAAATCAAACTTGAAGCACTCTCGGACTACCTCGGTGCGTTTACCCGCGCTTCCCAAGTCGCGAGCCATACGCTCTACCTTGACCTATTCGCAGGGGCGCCAGACAACTTCGAGCGAGGAACTGGCAACGTCATCCTCGGGTCAGGACACCGGGCGCTTTCGACGGAACCGAAGTTCGATCGGGTAGTCCTCTGCGAGCTGCAGCCACGTACCGCAGCGACCCTGCGACGTGATCTTCAGCAGGCCCACCCCGGGCGGGACCTCGTAGTGCTGCCGGGCGACTGCAACGTCGTGATTCCTCGGCACCTCGACTCGTACGACTACAGCTGGCGCCGCGGCGCCGCGGTCTTCGCGATGGTCGATCAATTCAGTGCCGAGATTCGCTGGGAGACTCTCCGATACCTCGCCAACTGGCGGAAGAACAAGCGCGGGTTCAAAGTCGAATTGTGGTTGTACTTCGGACATGGTCTGCTGCCGCGGGGACTGCAGTTCACGGGCGACGAGCCAGACCCCGAATATGCCGAGCGAGTGGACCGCATGTTCGACACTGACCAGTGGCGTGAGCTCTGGTACGCCCGCAAAGACGGTGTCATCAACGCGGAGACCTTCCGAGCGGAACTCGTGAACCTCATGCGGTGGAGGCTGGAACGTGAACTCGGCTACTCCACGACGATCCCTCTGGAGTTCACGAACACATCTGGTCATCCGATCTACACCGTCATCTTCGCGACCGCGAACGCGACCGGCGACAAGATCATGACCTCAGTCTTCGCTAAGCATGGGGTTGCGCTCGACAAGATGCGGACCGCCGCGAAGATCGAGCGCCGCATCGCGAAAGACGACGACGAGGGGCTGTTCGGAGCTGAGACGATCGTCGAGTTGGCCATGAAGGAGCCCGTCCGTGAGCCACTGGCTCCGCCGGTCGAGCCGTTCCGCTATCACCGAGACGGCTGAGGACTATCCCGCCGCCGAACCCGGCATTTCGTCCCAGAGCTGACCGTCGAGCTCGCGGCCGAGGGCTTTCGGTGTGCGCCCGCCCCACTGCTTGAAGAAGAAGGGCACGTCGGCTTCCTGGCATGCGTCGCGGATGCCCCTCGCCCAGGAGAGTTCCATCGGCCGGTAGTTCGGACCAGACTCTCCGCCTGCGATCACCCAACCGATTCCATCGAGGTTGATGCCGTCCAGCGGGCCGAGGAGCGGCTCGCTGGACAAGAAGCGGACGGCTGCCGGCACCTCACGGAGGTGGTCTACGCGGTTGAGGACGTCGGAATTCTCGACCGAGACGCCCATCCAGAGGTTCTCCGGCCAGTCGAGCCGGTCGGCGACGCGACGCAGACGCAGGCTCCGCTTGGTGAGTACCTGGTAGGTGTGCTGTGGGGTTTCGCGCATCACGTCGAACACGTCACGGATGAAGTCAATGGGAACTCGCGCGTGGAACAAGTCGCTCATCGAGTTCACGAACACCACGCGCGGGTTCCGCCACCGCTTCGGCTCATCGAGCGCTTGAGGGTGGAGCGTGAGGCCGAAGCCGGGGCCGGACGTCCGCGGGTCTCCATCTGCTTGGTACTTGGCTGAACCCATGGCTTTCAGCCGCTTGGCGAGCGTCTGCGCGTAGCAGTGGTCGCAGCCGGGGGAGACGCGGTCGCAGCCGGTGACGGGGTTCCACGTCGCTTCGGTCCACTCGATCGCCGATCGATCTGCCATCGTGAGTGCTCCTAGCCACGCGGTTCGGTCCGGACGCGCCTACTGTATGCCCTCGCTATGACGACAAATCACAATGATGTAATTCGTCGGCGGCGTGTCGCCGAGGTGTAGCGGTGTCGTGCAGGTGAGTCCGTGAAAGACGCGATCTCTCGCGGTCCGCCTGTCACTCGGTCGGACCACGATGCCAGCGCGATCGTTCTCTAAAACGGAGAATCGGTGTGAGTGTGTGGATCAGTGGCGAGATATCTGAGGACGAAGACGTTCAGTTGGTCCTGCAGGTTGTGGTCGAGGACATGCGCGCGATATGTCCCTACCTCACGGAGCGCGTGCTGGCGAATGGGTGGCCCGTCGGCGTCGAGATCGATCGTGACGGTGTGGTGTGGCTGGTGTTCCACACGCCGTTGAGATGGGGGCGTGGGGAGTAGGGCTACTCGTCAAGAATCTTGGTCCACGCGCCGCAGGATGTTCGTAAGCATGATCACCGAGTCCGCTGCAATTCCGGCCTCCCGTCGGGAGGGCGTCGTCGAGTGCTTCACGCTGTGGGCGAGTTCGATGACTTTGTTAGCCACACCGCGTATCGCTTCGTTGTCCTTGCCCGCGAGCGAGTCCTCGATGTAGCGGCCGATTCGCTGCTTCGACCTGTCGGCAGGGGGTTCGGTTTCCCCGTCGCGCAGATGGACTCGCGGGTTGTAGATGGTGCGGCTCAGCGCCTCCAGCACAGCGACTGCGCGGTTGCCAACGTCGCGGTAGTCCTGCGTGGTGGCCGCGGTGCGGAACCGCCTGCGGAGCTCGGTGAGTTCTTCGTCGACCTTCGGCCAGCCCGTCGAGGTGTGCGGCGACACCGCCTCAGCTGTGGTGGCGTGGAACTGCGCCTTCTCTTGCCGGTCCAACTCCTCCTGGACCGGACCGAAGAACTTATCCAGCAGGTTCCGTCGCGCCTGCCACGATCCGTGGCCTTCGTTCGTCAGCCAGTACGACCGGAACGTCGTGAAGTCGCGCCACGGCAACTTTAGAGAGATCCCGAGGCGGTCGAGGGTGGCCGTGAGGGCCCGCTGAGCGAGAGCGATCTCCTTGTCGTCGAGAGTGTTCCCGCCGCCGGTTCCGTAGGCGATTAGGTCGTTCCTCACCAGGCCGGTCAATGCGATGGCTGCGTCGATGTCTGCAGTTCCGGGAATCGACCCAGCTCGGAGCTCGTTGAGTAGGTCCTTCCGCAGCTTCGCAGAGGTCACCGAACCCCAGGGACCATCGGTCGGGGTGGTCTCGGAGAAGAAGTC
Organism: Gordonia polyisoprenivorans; assembly: GCF_017654315.1. NCBI lineage: Bacteria > Bacillati > Actinomycetota > Actinomycetes > Mycobacteriales > Gordoniaceae > Gordonia > Gordonia polyisoprenivorans. Next base: position 3,876,898 of record NZ_CP072203.1, on the reverse strand, counting down.
TTCCTGGTTCATGGACTCCCTATCGGCTCTCGCCGAGTCTGCGGTTGAGCTGCTTCGAGGCAGCGAGGAGGTGCTGAGGAAGCGGTCGTGGCATGCCCCTGATCTCCAGAAACGTCTGCAGTGGTATCGGTACCGGGAACTTGCGCCACTCGTACAGGAAGGGCACGACATCCACCGGCGTGTAGTCGCCTATCCCTTCGAGGAGTTGAAGATCCTGAAGCAGTAAGACGGTCGGTCGCGCGACGCGGCCTTGAAACTCTGAGAAGACATCCTTGCCGCGGCTGCCGTAGTCGAGTTCGGCCATCATCGAGCCTGGAGTGCCGGAGTTCGGCACCACCACGAACGAGATGAAGACCATGTCCGGCTGCGGCCCCCGGAGAATCCAAGTCGGCGCGCCAGCCGCATGACTGAGGCGAACTGTCGGAATTTCCCATCGGTCAGGATCTTGTTTGCGTCGGTGTCATACATCTCCCCGTCCCCTAGGCCCTGTGCGAGCGTGGCGTTCAGAGGGTGGTGGGTTGCGTCTACGAGAACCGTGATGGGGCCGGCACGAAGGGCCCAGTCACACACTGACGGCTTCTGTCCCTTCTTCTCCGTCCACCGCTCCTGCATCTCAGGTTCCGACACCACCTCGTTGACCCTCCGGCTCCGCGCTGCGATTCGGGCGAGAGTCGCCCCGACGATGTCCTCGAACTGGTACTTCACGGCATCGTTGAACCTGTTCGCACTCCTCCTATCGCCCTTCGCTCCAAACGCTGCCATCACGTCGAACTGGGCGGCGTCGCCGAAGAATCGCTCCGTTGCCCATTGGGCGCGCAGGATGAGCAGGCGCCGGTCTCCGAGGTCGAGGAACGGGAACCGGGTGAATGTGTACCGCTGAAGTTTGACGTTCCCCCGGGCCCGGTCCGCCGCAAGCTGCTCGCGGAACCCAGCGAGGTCGAGTGTCATGTTCTCGGCGATGTATCCATGCAACTGCTCGTTGTCGGTCAGGTCGCCGAGCGTGACGATCGTCTGGCCGGCAGCGATGCTGTTGGCTATAGATGCTCCCAGGCGGAGGAAATCGTCGAGATCGATCCCAGTCGCGTCCCCGAAGGTCTCGGCGGGGGTCGCCCCGAGACTGTCGTGAGCCCTGTCCGCCCATGGCGAGTACCAGAAGTCGAGGGCGTCAGCCTTAAGACATTCGATCTTGCGCGGCGTGTTGAACAGAGCATTGGCGGCCTGGTCCTGCAACTCCTCTTGCGACAAGGCGATCAGGTCCTCCGGCGCCATGGCTTGCTGTCGTGCGTCGAGCGCCGCGATCTCGGTGGGCGTGGGCGTGTCCGATGCGAACTCGGGACGTAAGTCGCGCTCGGTAGAGATCGAGATCAGCAGAAGCAGCAGTTCGTCCGCGGTCAGCAATCTCGCGGTGGTCGAGTCAGTCTCCATCAGCGCACGCATCAACCCGGCGGTGACGTGCGGTGCTGCGATCACGTTCCCGCGATCGATCTCGGCTCGCACTGCGGGTACCCAATCTGCGGAGGCAGAAGCCAGAAGTTCACGGTGGAGAGGCTTGAGATCCCAGTGTGTGGTGGATGCGACGTCCCACTTCGCCTGGATCTGCGCTATTCGTAGGAGGGCGTCCTGGACGTCGACCTCGGCAAGCAGTTCCTGCCGCTCGACCTCAGTCAGCGGGGTGATCCCGACCATCCCTGCGGTGATCACCATCGGCTGGTGCTGCTGCATCGACCGCAGTACTACTTCCATTTCTGGCGGCAGGCCAGTCAGGTCGGGCATCGGGACGGTGTAGCCCGTCGAGTTCGCCGGCTGGCGCGGAGGTGAGGTAGGAGTGCTCGTCCTCTGGTGCTTCTCGGCCTTCCGCGCGGCCTTCGCCTGCCGGCGTTCCTCTGCGCGACGCTCTTTCCGATTCACCTGGCAAATATCCCACGGCCGCGGGGCCGCAGGATCGCGGCGCGACGGCGAACAGGCTGCCCTCTGCATAGTCGGGGTCAACGTCTGCGCTGACATGGAGCAGGCCCACCGGTTCGGTGTCACCGAGTGGCTTTGAGCCGCCCACGCTCCTCGACCGGCAACGACGCGATGTGTGCCTCTGAGGATTTCGCCCATGACGGACGAGCGGAACGCGAGCCGCGTAGCCGACGAGGCGGAAGGCGAGGCGGTCGATGATGCGAGTGTCCACAGTGCTTCCCTTCGAGTGCCGGGTGCGCGTCGGGGGCGCCCTTCGAGGAGGCATTCGCCCCGTCTTGAACAGAGCTGCCCCTTGGCTTCCAGCGTGTGGGTCGTCTGTCGTCGGCACCCGATAATCCGTGCCCGATGTCATCGCGAAGAGCTCTCGGGCCTTCGAAGTGTCGGCCATCGGTCGAGGCCCTTGCACATCCACGCGAGCCGATATCTGCCCCAACGCGCTCGTGCGGACCGACCAAGAGCTCCCGGTTTCGGCGAGTGGGGCAGCGTCCGCACCATGCCCGCGCCGCGCGCTGCTCCTGAGATGGTTTGGGAGAAAGCGCGTCCCGCTGCAGGATCTTGGAGCCCCGATCGAACCGGACCGCAACGATCGGGCGTGCTGAGACCGCCCCGCAGGATTGATGGCGAGAGGAGGCATCAGTGATCACTGAGCTCAACAGGCTGATCGAGTTCGTTGAGGCACACCTATCCGACGACCTCGACGTCGCTGCACTGGCGAGGACCCTCGGCACCACCGAGTACCACTTGCGGCGCGTGTTCTCGTCGCTGACGGGCATGCCGTTGTCCGAGTACGTGCGTCGACGGCGGATGACTGTCGCGGCGGCCGACGTGATCGCCGGTGCTCCGGTGTTGGATATCGCAGTTCAATTCGGCTACTGCTCTGCTGAGGCATTCGGGCGGGCGTTCCGGGCCGTCCACGGTGCGGCTCCCGCCGACGTCCGCAACGACGGCGGCCCCCTTCGATCACAACCGCAGCTCAGGCTTCGCCTGACCATCGAAGGGAACACCTCAATGGATACCCGCATCACCGACCGGCCAGAATTCCGGCTCGTCGGCCACGCCACTCGCGTCCCGCGCATCCACACTGGACGGAACCCCCATATCGAGGCGCACATCGCGTCACTGCCCGCAGATGAACATGCACGTCTCAAGGAGCTCGCGAACACGGAGCTCCGGTCTGCTCCAGGTCAGCGCCGATGTCGATCCCGACTACACCGAAGGGAGCGAGCTCACGTACCTGCATGGCGTCGCACTCGACGCCGCGACGACCGCACTCGAAGACCTCGAGGTGATCGAGATTCCCAGCGGCACCTGGGCAGTATTCCGCTCCAGCGCGGCCCTACCCGACTGCCTTGCAAGAGAGCTACGCAGCCGCAGCCTCCGAGTGGTTCCCGTCGAACCCGTGGCTACTGCGCCCCGGCCCCTCGATCGTCGCAGTCGTCGATCGCGCCGAGGACTTCAGCACCGCGACCACCGAGCTCTGGATGCCGATCGAACGCCCACGTGAGAACGGCCAGCCTTGCAATGAGCATTAGGCCCATCAGACCCTCACCCCGTTGCAGCAGGCAGGGGTGATGACGGCGCGACACCTGTGCCGAGACGTGAGAGCTGTTCACGTGGGGCCCATCGGAGATCCGTGGGAGTCGCCACTGCAGCTGAGCGCGAGCATCAGCGTTCCGGTGCTCGCGGCAATCACGGCTGCAAGTACGAGTGCGGGCTGTCCGCGCGTGAGGATGATTCCGCCGAGGGTGGCTCCGGTGGCGACGCCGAGGTTGAGGACGGTGACGATGATGCTGCCGGCGAGGGGGCGAAACGTGGGGGTGGACAGCCGGAGCACCCTGGTTTGGAGGATCGGTGGGAACGCGCCGATCGCGAATCCCCACACGACGGTGCCGGCGAAGAAAAGGGCACGGCAACCATCGCCGAGTAGGAGCAGCGTGAGCCCGACCGCCACGAGCGCCGACGCGGAGACGAGCGAGGCCCGGGGGAAGCGGTCGGCGGCGACGCCGGACGCGAGGACGCCCGCGCTGCCGGTGACTCCGAGCACCAGGAGGATCGCGGGGATCGCCCCTGCGCTGAGACCGCTGAGGTCGGTGATGAGGGCGGTGATGTAAGTGAACGCGGTGAAGTGGCCGACGAGCACGAGGCCGCCGCCGGCCGCGACGAACACCACGCCGCGTGCGCTGCGATCCCACGCCTTGGCCGGCTCGGCGCCGGCAGAGGTGTCGGGGCGGTGGGAGCGGGGAAGGATGAGCCTGAGCGCCAGTGCGGTCAGGGCGAGCATGAGCGAGAGTCCGGCGAACACCCACCGCCACCCGGTGTGCTCCGCGATGAGCGCGGCGGCGGGGAGTCCGGCAAGGCCCGCGAGGGTGGGGCCGGCCAGCACGAGCGACAGCGCACGGCCCAGTCGTTGCGGTGTGACGATGGCGGCGACGTAGGAGACGACCAGTGCCCAGAACAGGCCGTGCGCGGTCGCGGCGAGGATGCGGCCCACCAGCGCCACGGCGAAGTCCGGCGCGAGAGCGGTGACCAGGTTTGCCGGAGCGGTCACCGCGAGGCTGACGGTCAGCAGCACGGTTCGCGGCACGCTCAGGGTGAGCCGGACCAGCGGAATGCCGACGATCGCGATCGTCACCGCCCACGCACCGACCAGCACCCCGATCGTCCCTTCGGAGACTCCGAGGTCGTGGCTCATCGAGGGCAGCAGCGCCGAAGGCAGCATCTCGGCTGTCACGGTCAAGAACGTCGCTGCGGTGAGCACCGCGAGCACCGGCCACACCCGACGAGCAGACGCGGCCGCGGGAGTATTGGCAACGAAGGGCTCGGTCATGTGGCTACGCTAAACATTGACATCACTGTCAAGGTCAAGTGCGGGATCGACCTCGGATTTGCAAGGAGGGGAGCGCGGATGCGGATCGGAGAGGTGTCACGCCACACAGGCGTGGCGGCGCGGATGCTGCGCTACTACGAGGAGCAGGAATTGTTGCGCCCGGGCAGGCGCCCCAACGGCTACCGCGACTACACCGACGCCGACCTCGCGCACGTCGCCACGATCCGCGACCTCAGCAGCGCCGGCGTACCGACCCGGTTCATCAAGATCGTCCTGGACCGCCAGGCCGGCGCCACGGCTTGGACCAGCGCGTGCGACGAAATCCTCGCCGGCATGGTCCGCGAACAGATCGCCGACCTCGACGCCAAGATCACCTGCCTGACCACCAGCAGAGACGCCCTGACTCAGTTTCTCGCCAAGGCGGCCGCGCTGGATCGCCTTACAACTCGGTGAGCGTCGCGGCTGCTTCCCACACAGCGCTGACGCGAGAGAAACCACTTGCCGCGTCAATGGCTTGGGCCGGTACGACGCCGTTGCTGTCATGTCCGACGGCGGTGAACGGTGGCAATGTCCACGCCGTCGCCGGCGAACACCTGAGTGTGCACCGGCCGGCCTTCGTCGTCGGTGGTGTCCTCCGCCTGGTAACAGGCAGGTCCCGCACCAGCCGTCGGGAACCTGGGGCGCTGTCACGAGAGATAGGCGGCGAGGAGTCGGTCGAGGGCCGAGTGTGCTTGGGCGCGAGCGACATCGGTAGTCGCGTGTTGGGCGATCCAGAGGGCGGTTTCGTTCATGGCGCCGGACAGTTGCGCGGTGGTCGCGTCGAGCAGTTCCTCGCCGACGCCGGCCGCACGCAGGGCATCGCGCAGGTGTGCTGCGGAGTTCTCGGCGTCGAGCCGACGCCACTCCTGCCAGCCGACCACCGACGGGGCATCGATGAGCAGGATTCTCACCGCGGTGGCGGACGTGATCGCGTCGAGGAACGCGTGCGATCCGGCGCGGAGTTGGTCGCCGGGGTCCGCGCCGGACGCCTCCGCCGCGTGCACGACCGCATCGGCGACGCGCGCCTGCAGCCGTGCGGCCACAGCGCCGAAGAGGCCGGCTTTGTTCCGGTAGTGGTGGTAGACCGCCCCGCGCGTGACGCCTGCGGCGCCGGCGACATCGTCGAGTGAGACGTCGGCGAAACCTCGTGAGGAGAACAGTTCGGTTGCCGCGTCGAGAACGCGCTGAGCGGTCTGAGCGGCGTCGGCCGCGGAGGCGCGTGGCATGGACTCTTCCTTTACGTGCAGTGTGTATGTAATCTGAATTCGTTACATACTCACTGTACGTAAAGGAGAGTTCTGTTGTCAGCCACGAGCTTCTACCCCGTCCTCATGTCGCGCGACGTCAGCGCCGCGGCAACGTTCTACCGCGAACTCCTCGGGTTCGAGACGACCTTCGAGTCCGACTGGTACGTCAGCCTGCGGCTGGGCGCCTTCGAGGTGGCCGTACTGGCCCACGATCACTCCACGATTCCCGAGGGGTACTGAGCGCTCCCGAAAGGGGTGATCGTGAACCTCGAGGTCGACGACGTCGACGCGGTCCACCGCAGCCTGGCGGCCGATCCGGATACCGAAATCGTCATGGGCCTCAGAGACGAGGACTTCGGCCAACGGCATTTCATCCTCGCCGCACCCGACGGTGTCCTTCTCGACGTTATCCAGCCGCTGCCGCCGAGTGCCGAGTACGCCGACGCCTATGCGTCGGCGTAGCGGTGACACGATGGATCGGTGAGACGACAGGGTGGCTGACACGACAGCCCCCGCGACGAATCGAGGACTCGATGACGCTGCCCGATGACCTTGTTGCCCTGTTGCGCCGACCCGCGCCGTGTCATGTCGCGACGATCATGCCCGACGGGTCGCCGCAGCTCACCCTGACGTGGGTCGACACCGACGGCGAGCACGTTCTCATCAACACGGTGCAGGGGTTCCAGAAGGACAAGAACATCCAGCGCGATCCGCGGGTCTCGATCAACGTCTCCGATCCCGACAACCCCGCACGGTACTTCGAGATTCGGGGCCGCGTGATCGGGTCGACGACCGACGGGGGAGCCGAGCACATCGAGGCGTTGTCGCAAAAATATCTCGGGGCGCCGTATCCCTGGTTCGGGGGACGCGACCAGACACGCATCATCCTCACCATCGACGCCGACAAGATCCACGGAGTCGGCTGAGAAGGCTGTGTCGCAGAGCTGTCTGCGCAGGTGTCACGCTCGCTCGTGGGGGATCTTCTCGCCGGCGGTCACGTCGAACGGCAGAGTGTTGCCGGCCGGCGGTAGGGGGCAGGTCGCGAAGTCGATGAACGCGCACGGCAGGTTCGTCGCCCGGTTGAAGTCGATGATGACCTCGCCTCCACGTCGCACCACCTCGTCGTCGGCCTCGATGGCCACGCTGCGGTTGGCCGCGTACGTGGTCACCCCGGAGGTGCCGTCGGTGAACAGCACGGACAGGCCACCGGCCTTGCCGTTGAATGCGATGAGGCGATGGTCGGCGCCGTCGCGGGTCAGGACGAGCTCGCCAGGCGAGACGTAGACGTGCGCAAGCCCCTCGGCCACGGCACCCACGGTCACCGGGCGGGGTGTCGAGTAGGGCTCGAAGGTGGCCAACAGCGCCCAGGACGGGTCGGGCTCATAGGTGGGCACTCCTCGGAAATCGCGGACGGTGGGCGCATTCTCGTCATGCACCCGGATCAGATAGCCGTCGCCGCGGCGCGCGACTTCGATGTGCACACCGTCGAGTTCGACGATCTCGCCGGCTCCTGTCGCATCGAGGTCGAAGTCGCGGGCCGCGAATGTCTCGCCGCCGTCGGGTCGCAGGTGGCCGGTTACGCCGTCGTACCACCAGGTGCCGGGAAGCCCGTCGAATCGGGTCGGCTCGGCCTCGAGCCACTCGAGACGGTTGATGGACAGCCACCCGAGCGGGTTCGCGAGATCGCGCTCGCGAGCGGTATGCCACGCGTGCCACCGGTCGGCGAAATCGGCGTCGGTTGTCAGGGTTTCGGTCATCGCGCACGGCTCCTGAAGGTGGTGGGGGATTCGGGGGTCAGGGTGGTCAACGCAGTGTTGCGCGTACTTGTGGTAACGCCGATTCCGGTCCTCCCCGATGGCATTTCGTTCATGCTGCGCGCAACTCCTGGCCTCGGCCACGGGATACGGCCCGCGTAGTGTTGCCTACCGTGTCTGATCCACCCGGTGTTCACGGGGCCGACGCCGTGTTCACGGTTGCCGCCTTCAACGTCAACGGTATCCGCGCCGCGCGACGCCGCGGATTCGACGAGTGGCTTGCGGCCCGCGCACCGGATGTCGTGGCGCTTCAGGAATTGCGGTGTCCGGCATCGGAGATCGGCGATTTTCCCGGCTACTCGGTTGCGGCCGACGTCGGATCGATCGCCGGCCGCAACGGGGTGGCCGTATTGACCAGGCGGCCGGGCATCGCGGTGCGCACCTGGCTGACCCACCCGCCGAAAGCGCGCGGTCTTGGTGAATTCGCCACACATGGTCGGTACATCGAGGTCGACCTCGCCGAACAGCCGGTGACCGTGGCGTGCCTCTACCTGCCGAAAGGTGGACTTCCCGCACACCGGCAGCGGCCCGGCTCGATGCGCGAGAAACCCGATGGCGGCCAGAAGTACGAACGCAAACAACGATTTCTCGCGGCATTCGGCCGGGAGTTGCACCGCAATCGTCTTGCTGCGCAACGCGCGGGCCGTGACTTCCTGCTCGTCGGGGATCTCAACATCGCTCACACCCGGCACGACGTGACGAACTGGCGTGCTGCCCGCTCGATGGACGGATTTCTTCCCGAGGACCGTGAATGGTTCGAGTCGATTCTCGGGACCCGTCGCCTCGTCGACGTCGTGCGGCGGGTGCACGGCGATCGGCCGGGCCCGCTGACCTGGTGGAGTTGGGCGGGAGAGTCGTTCACCAAGGATGTGGGCTGGCGAGTCGATCACCAGCTCGCGACACCCCGACTCGCCGCGTGCGCAACCGAGGTGACGGTCGACAAGGAACCGTCGGCCGCGCAACGGCTCTCCGATCACGCCGCACTCGTGGTGAAGTATCGCATGCACACCTGCCCCGATCCCGCATAGGTCTTGTCCACAGCCTTGCGCCGCGTGTGGATGCCTGTGGATGGTCCGGCCCCGCCTCTGCGCCGGCGATGAACACTGTGGCACATGGGAATTCGCTATTACGCATATCCGGTACCCGGCGACCGCATCGACGACGCACACCGTGATCCAGGACTGTTCCTCGGTACCGATCCCCTCGGCGACGCGTGGGGTCTGGTGCCGGTCTCGGTTGAGACCGAGACCGGCGAGACGGTGGCCAGTGACTGCGTCTTCGCGCTCGACGCCAAGCCGCGCCCCACGATGTTGTACCTGGACAAGGCTTTTCGTGTATTCCAGGACATTTTCTCCGGCCGCGATGACGATTCCGGCCCGCGGGAGTCGTATGCGTTGGTCGAGGGGGCGCCCAGGGTGTCCTATGGGCAGGACTATTCGTTCACCCCCTGGGTACGGGTCCTCGATACAACGGACACCGCGGCGATCGCGCGCGATCTCACGCTGGTGCCGCTCGTGGCTGACGACCACCCGGCCCTCGCCCGCGGAATCACCTGGAAGGCTGAGGACATCAACAACTTTCTGCGGACCGCGGTGCAGTTCATGACCGAGCGGGCCGCGGCAGGCGATGGTGTCGTCTACACGATCAGGTAGGCGGCCGGGTCAGCCCTGGGCGAGTTCGGCCACATGCTGCCATTTCTCCCACTCGGTGAGCCGGCTCGCGTAGTCGGCCTTCGCGATGTCGAGCGGGGCGGTGCCGAAGAACACCCGCAGTGGCGGCTCGTCGGCGTCGACGATCCGCAGGATCGCTGCGGCCGAGGCGTGTGGGTCGCCGGGTGCGGAGGTGCGTGACCGGCGCGCCCGGGCCGCGGTCTCGCGGACCTCGTCGTAGGCGGGGAGCGCCGTGGCGTGCTTGGCCGACGCCCCGCCCCAATCGGTGTCGAATCCGCCCGGCTCGACCAACGTCACGTGGATGCCGAACGCCTCGACCTCGGCGGCCAACGCCTGGGAGAAGCCCTCGAGTGCCCACTTGGACGCGTTGTAGATGCCGATGTTGGCGAATGCGCTGATACCACCGATCGAGGACACCTGAATGATGTGACCGGAGCGCTGGGCACGCAGGAACGGCAGCGCCGCCTGCGTGATCCACAGGGCGCCGAACACGTTGGTCTCGATCTGCTCGCGCGCCTGCGACTCGGAGAGTTCCTCGATGAAGCCGAACTGGCCGTAGCCGGCGTTGTTGACCACCACGTCGAGGCGGCCGAAATGCTCGTGAGCACGAGCAACCGCAGCGATATCTGCGGTGCGATCGGTGACGTCGAGTTCGATCGGCAGGATCGCGGACCCGTAGGTGTCGACGAGGTCGGCGAGCGAGTCGAGATTGCGCGCTGTCGCGGCAACGCGATCGCCGCGATCGAGTGCCGCGATCGCCCATTCTCGGCCGAAGCCGCGTGAGGTCCCGGTGATGAACCAGACCTTGCCGCCATCGGTGTTCGTGACCTGGTCGCTCGTCTCGGCACCGCTGTCCACGGGACTCATCGGGATTCTCCTCACATCGTTGGATGGGAATGCGTTGGATGGGCTTGGCTCCCGCGTCGGGAGCGCACTCACCCTTGACATCAACGACACCGCGACGCAGGCATTCCTCGGGTGGCCGGGGTTGCGATCACCGCGGCCACAAAGCTCGTCGGTTGCCGTCCCGGCAACAAAGGTGGGTGGCGACCGCGACCGACCCCCGGGAGGACCCATGACCGCCACCATCCGCACCACCGTTGTCCCGTTCGTCCTCACCGCAGCGGGAACCGGTGTGGCACAGCACCTCGTCAGCGAAGGGCCGGTGTCCCACGAATTCGACACCGATGCCTATCCGGCGTTCGGTGGGCGTGATGCCGCGCCGAGCCCGCTGTTCTACGCACTCGGCGCCCTGACCTCGTGCAACCAGGTGACCGCATCCCTGGTTGCCAAGGACCTGGGAATCTCGCTCGGCGCGTTCGACTTTCGGGTGCAAGGCGACCTGGACACCGCAGTGCTGGTCGCCGGGGCGGACGGCAACGCCAACTTCACCTTGGTCGCCGTGCAAGCAACGGTGCAGACCGACGCCGACGCGGACACGTTCGCCGAGTTCGTGTCGGAGGTGGAGCGACGCTGTCCGGTCAGCCAACTGTTCATCCGGAGCGGAGTCGAGTTCCGCAATGAGTGGACGAACGCGCCTCTCGCCGAGTGACACCAACCGATGGCCGGTGATGAGCGCTACGCGGAAATACCCGGCGAGCCCGGTGCGTTGGCCCCGGTCATGAGCGATGAACCAGAACTGAGTCCGACCGAGTGGGTGCGTGAGCAGACCGCGAAGATCCTCGAGCAGGGAACGACCGACGGGGTCCAGGTGGCCGACCGACCGGTCGTGCTGTTCACCACGACCGGGGCGAAATCCGGGAAGAAGCGCTATGTCCCGCTGATGCGCGTGGAGGAGAACGGCCGGTACGCGATGGTCGCCTCCAAGGGTGGGGCGCCCGAGCATCCGGCCTGGTATCACAATGTCAAGGCCCACCCGCAGGTCACCGTGCAGGACGGACAGAAGGTCGCCGAACTCACCGCCCGCGAGGTCGGCGGAGAGGAGCGAGAGCACTGGTGGAATCTGGCCGTGGCCGCCTTTCCGCCGTACGCCGAATATCAGGTCAACACCGACCGGCTGATCCCGGTGTTCGTCCTGGAGTGACACCCGCGTGGACACCCACTAATGAAAACAATTATCATTAGTGGGTGTCCTCCTCCGCTGCAGCCCAGCTTCCCGTCACGGTCCTATCCGGTTTTCTCGGATCCGGTAAGACCACCCTGCTCAACACCTTGCTCGCCAACCGCGAGGGCAGGCGCATCGCCGTCATCGTCAACGACATGAGCGAGATCAACATCGATGCCTCGCTCATCGACCTCGGTGGTTTTGATCGGACCGAGGAGCGCATGGTCGAACTCACCAACGGGTGTATTTGCTGCACCCTGCGCGAAGACCTCATCGATGCGGTCGGTGATCTCGCCCGGGCGGGTCGATTCGACCATCTCGTCATCGAATCGACCGGCATCTCCGAGCCCATGCCCGTTGCCGCAACTTTCGACTGGGTCTTCGAGGACGGCTCCTCATTGGCCGACCTGGCCGTCCTCGATACGATGGTGACCGTCGTCGACTGCTCGACCTTCCTCACCGAACTGGCCCGGGGCGAGCGCCTCGACGACCGCGACCTGCAGGCCGGTGCCGGGGACGAACGCACCATCGCCGACCTCCTCGTCGACCAGGTCGAATTCGCCGACGTGGTGATCCTCAACAAGACCGACCTGGTTGGTGCCGATCAGCTCGGCCGCGTCGAGGCGACGGTGCGCCGACTCAATCCGCGCGCCCAGGTCATCGTCACCACCCACGGCGAGGTGCCGCTGGACCGGGTGATCGGCACGGGTCTGTTCGACCACGAGGCCGCCGCGGCGGTGGCCGGTTGGGACGACGAACTCCTCGGCGGCCACGTGCCCGAGACGGAGGAGTACGGAATCGGGTCGGTGGCGTTCCGCGCCGAGCGACCGTTTCATCCGGCGCGCCTCGCCGAAGCTCTCGACGGACTCCGAGGGGTCTTGCGCAGCAAGGGATTCTGCTGGATCGCGAGCCGACCCGACATCGTTGCGGTCTGGTCGCAGGCGGGCCCGAACCTCATGATCGAGCCCGCACAGTACTGGACGCCGCCCGAGCACGACCCACTCGCCGGGCCGGGTCAGGAGTTGGTCTTCATCGGGATTCATCTCGACAAGCGCGAGCCCGTGCGCCTCCTGGAATCGGCTCTGCTGACCGACGACGAGATGCTCGCCGGCCCCGGGGCGTGGGTCGGTTACCCGGATCCGCTGCCGCGCTGGAACATTCCCGCGCAACACCACCACTGACGGCCGACGGGGCCGGCGCGCGACGTCAGCCGATCCACACCGTCTTGATGTTGCAGAACTCGCGAATGCCGTGGGCAGTGAGCTCGCGCCCGTACCCGGAACGTTTGGTGCCGCCGAAACCGAGCTCGGGATACGAGGTGGTCATCCCGTTGATGAACACCTGACCGGAGTCGATCTCGTCGATGAAGCGTTGCTGCTCGACGGGATCGGCGGTCCACGCGTTACCGCCGAGGCCGAAGGTCGTGTCGTTGGCGATTGCGATCGCCTCGTCGATGTCGGCGACCCGATAGAGTGCGGCGACCGGCCCGAATGCTTCGGCGGCATAGAGATCCATCGCGTCGGTGACACCGGTGATGACGGTCGGCTCGTAGAACCAGCCCGGTCGGTCCGGGCGGTGCCCGCCGATCAACACGGTGGCACCGGCCGCCACGGCGTCGTCGACGAGCTTCTCGAGATCCTCGCGCCCCTGCTCGGTGGCGAGCGGTCCGACATCGGTGGCGTCGTCGGTGGGATCGCCGACGACGAGTTCGTCGAAACCGGCGACGAAGGCCTCGGCGAACTCGTCGTAGACATCGGTGTGGACGATGAAACGCTTTGCGGCGATGCAGGACTGGCCGTTGTTCTGCACCCGCGCGGTGACCGCGGTCGCGGCGGCCGCGGAGATGTCGGCGCTCGGCATGACGATGTAGGGGTCGCTGCCGCCGAGTTCGAGCACCGTGTGTTTGACCTCGTCGCCGGCCACCGCGGCCACCGCGCGTCCCGCCGGCTCACTGCCGGTGAGCGTGGCCGCAGCCACACGCGGGTCGCGCAGGATCGGTTCGACCATCGACGAGGGGATCAGCAGGGTCTGGAAGCAGCCCTCGGGTAGACCGGCACGCCGCAGCACGTCGGAGATGTAGAGCGCCGACTGCGGGACGTTCGACGCGTGTTTGAGGACACCGACGTTGCCGGCCATCAGGGCGGGGGCGATGAAGCGGACTGCCTGCCACAATGGGAAGTTCCACGGCATCACCGCGAGAATCACACCGAGTGGCTGGTAACGCATGTACGCGCGGCTCGCCCCGACGGCGTCGGCGTCGGCGATCTCGTCGGCCAACATGGCGGCGCCGTGGTCGGCATAGTAGCGAAAGGCTTTCGCGCACTTGAGTACCTCGGCCTTCGCGGCGGAGAGGGTCTTGCCCATCTCCTGGGTCATCATCGCCGCGGTGTCGTCCGCCTCGTCCTCGAGCAGATCGGCCGTCGCATGTAGCCACGCTGCGCGCTGCTCGAAAGTCGTTCTGCGGTAACCGGAAAATGCCCGCACCGCGCGGTCGAGCGCGGCGTCGACCTCATCGTCGGTCATGGGCTCGAACTCGCGGATCGTGCTGCCGGTGGTGGGGTCGACGGTGGCGATGGCCATGATCGTCAGTCCCTTCTGCATCGAGGGCGGTGGATATCGTGGGAGGTGGACGAGATCCACCTCCCACGACTGTCCCTCCACGACTACCACCGTCGAGCCGATCGCAAACCCCCGTCGAGATCAACGACGTCGCCGAGCGGCAGGGGCTACCACGCTCAGACGAAGATCATCCCGCCGTCGACGAGCACCGCCTGGCCGGTCATGTAGTCGGAGTCCGGACCCGCCAGGAAGGACACGAGTTTGGCGACGTCATCCCCGGTCGAGACGCGTCCGAGCGTGATCCCGGCGGCCATGGCCTTCATCGACTCGCCCTTGCCGACGTGATTGATCTCGCCGAGGTCGTGGTCGATCTCTTCCCACATCGCGGTGTCGACGATGCCCGGGCAATAGGCGTTGACCGTGATGCCGTGCGGCGCCCATTCCTGCGCCGCGGACTGGGTCAGGGCGCGCAGTGCGAACTTGGTCGAGCAGTAGACACCCAACAGTGCAAAGCCCTTGTGCGCGGCGATGGACGCGGCCCCGATGATCTTGCCGCCGGACCCCTGAGCGATCATCTGGCGAGCGGCCTCGGTGTAGCACAGGAATGCCCCACGTGAGTTCACGGCATGAATTGCGTCGAACTCCTCCGGGGTGACATCGAGTAGCGCCTTCGTCTGTGCGACACCGGCATTGGCGACCATCACATCGAGTGAACCCAAGGCTTCGGCGGTCCCGCTGACCAACGACCGGACGTCCTGGCGCACCGACACGTCGCCGGTGAGGTCGACGGAGGCGACTCCGGTCGCCTCGATCTCGGCGCGGGTGTCCTTCAGCTCGCCGGCCATGGACGGTAGATCCGAGACGGCCACGTCGTGTCCGTCGCGGGCCAGCCGCAACGCTATCGCTTTGCCGATTCCCCGTGCGGCCCCGGTGACATGCGCGACGCTCATCGCTTCTCCTCGTTCTCGACATCCCGGGCGCTGATCGGCTCGGTGCGCGCATGACGCTACGACGAGGAGTGACGTGGATCATAGGGTTGCATGGCGATGCAACCCCGCATCGGGTTGCCGCGCCCGCCCCACCGCCGATCAGCCGGCGGTGGCGGTGCTGATCAGCTGTGCCAACGCATCGGCCACGATGCGATACGCGACGTCCTCCTCGGGGTGCACGCCGGGAAAGAAGTAGAACCCGTGCGGCATCCCGGCCGGGAAGTACGTGGTCACCGAGGTGCCCGCTTCGCCGAGGCGATCGGCGAAGGCACGCGCCGAATCGATGATCGGGTCGTGGGTGCCGGTCGCGATCACCGTCGGTGGATACGCGCGCAGATCGCCTCGATCGGACTGGCGTACGGGTGATCCCACGGGGTGGTCGGCAGATAGGCGCCACGGATGAACCCGGTGAACGCGGTGTCGTAGACGATGCCGCGCGGAGCCTGCTCACGAAACGACGCCCAGCGCTCGAACCGGAAGTCCACCATCGCGCCCAACAGCACCACGGCGTCGGGGGTGCGAACCCCGTCGTCGGCACACCGCAGAGGTATTGCGGCGGCAAAGTTCGAGCCCGACGAGTCACCGGCGACTCCGAGGAAACGAGTGTCGCCACCGACACGTGAAGCATTGCCCGTCACCCAGTGATACACGCCGTAGGCGTCGTCGAGCGGTGCCGGGAACGGAAACTCCGGCGCGAGACGGTAATTGGCCGAGACGACCAGTGCGCGGTTGGTGGCGGCGAGTTTGCGGGTGAGGAAGTCACAATCGTCGGAGCTGCCGACGGTGAAGCCACCGCCGTGGAAGTACACGAGTACCGGCAGCAGTTCCTCGGGATCGGTGCTCGTCGGTCGATACAGCCGGCAGCGGGTGACACCGCCGTCGACCGGCACGTAGATCTCGCTCACGTCGACATCCGGTACGGCCTGTGCGCCCGAGGGCGGGACGAGCGCCGGATCGGGCTGGTGGCCGTCGCCGATGTAGCCGCTGCGCACCGGCGCGATCATCAAGTCACGCAAGGCGACCGGCGCTCGGTTGTTGGCGATCACCCGATACATGGGCATCGCCGGATCGTCCGGGGCAAAGTGGCTCAGGGCGGCGGCACTCGTTGCCTCGGGCGCGCTCGCCTGGAGAGTGACATCGACGAGTCCGTCGGGAATGGTGCGCAATTCGGGATCGACCACGCCCTGATCATTCCGGGCGCAGTGGGTGTGTGTGTCGCTTCGTCACGATCGAGGGCGGTCACCTACGATCTGCGTCCATGACCACGCGCACGACGCCGACGGCGGACCGGTTGCTCCACGCGTTGGACCTGCCCTCACGGACGTGGTGGCGACTCGTCGGACGGCCGGTCGACCTCGACTCGTCCGAGCATGCCTTCTTACGCAGCCCGATGAATCGTCGGCACACCGTCGGCGACGCATGGTTCGACGATCTCGACCACTCGGGGCGCGTCCGCCCGGTCTCCGCCGATGACGGACTCTTCGGCGACATGAGTGTGCTCGACGGTCCCGATTTCACTGCGGCACAACTGCATCCGCTGGTTCGGAACTTCTATGAACACACTGCGCGGTGGCGGATGGAGGTGTGGGCGCAATGGAATCCACTGCTCGCGCCCGGTGCCACGGCGATCGCCGGCCTCTTCGGCCGGCGCGTTCGGCAGTTGGCGTTACCCACCTCCCGTTGTCGGTGAGCCGCGGCATGACCAGTCGTGTGCGGGTGATCGACGACGTCGACGGGCATCGCGCCGGGGCGGCCTGGCTACGGACGCTGCGCCTGGACGGATCGGCGGTCTACAGCGGCTTCTATCGCAGCGCGATGCTGCCCGGATCGGCGCAACCCCATGTGGCGGTGGCCTTTCCCCTGGAGGCGGGCAACGTCGGCGTATATCTGCGGCCGCGCGCCGAGCCGGATGGCTCACTGGTGTTGACCTCGCGATCGCGGACCTTCGGCGAGGACGGGGCGTATGTCACCGTCGTCTTCGGCCGACGGACCTACGCCGCCCGCGCCCCGCTTCGTGAGCGAATCCATGTGTTCGTCGATGACGAGGGAGAACTGCGCACCGACCACGCATTGGATCTCGGACCAATGCGGGCGTTGCGACTGCACTACCGTCTCGAGCAGCGACCATCGTGAACCGGACCGCCCGTGAACCCCGACAGCCCGTGAACCCAGACCGCTCGATTGTCAGGAGTGATCCGCTTCGGTGCCAGCACCGCTTGCGAATGCGTCGGTGATGACGGTGACGAATCGGTCGACGTCGACGGCGGTCGTGTCCCACGACGTCATCCAGCGGACCACCCCGTCGGCGCGATCCCAGTCGTAGAAGTGCACCTGTTCGCGAATCCGGTCGGCGATGTGGACGGGGAGCCGAGCGAACACCGCATTGGTGGGACTGGCCTGGGCGAACCCGAGACCGGGGAGCGAGCCGGCCGCGGCGAGGCGTTCCAGTGCCGACCGCAGTCGCGCAGCCATCGCATTGGCGTGTGCGGCGTTGCGGAGGCCGAGATCGGCGTCGAACAGGGCGAGGAGCTGCGCCGAGATGAACCGCACCTTGCTCGGCAGCTGGGTCGTCATCTTTCGCACGTAGGCGGTGCCCACGGACCGGTCCGGGTCGATGAGACGACCGCCTCGGCGCCGAGCGCGCCGTTCTTGGTGCCGCCCAGGCTGACCACGTCGACGCCGGCGTCGGTGGTGAAGGCACGTAGCGGGAGGTCCAGTGCCGCTGCCGCATTCCACAGCCGGGCCCCGTCGACGTGCACCGCCATCCCGTGCTCGTGCGCCACCGCGCAGATCTCGGTGATCTCCTCCGCGGTGTACACGGTGCCGACCTCGGTGCACTGCGTCAGACTCACCGCCGATGGCTGGGCGCGTTGTGCATCCCCGAGTGCGCAGGCAGCGGCGGCGATCCGTGCCGGCCGCAACTTGCCGTCCGGGGCGGGCACATGGAGGATCTTCAGTCCCGAAACCTGCTCGGGTGCAGTGCCTTCGGAGCCATTGATATGTGCGTCGGAGGTGGTCACGACGGCACCCCAGCGCGGGGTCACCGCGGTCAGGGCGACGATGTTGGCCCCGGTCCCGTTGAAGACCGGGAAGACCTCGGCTTGCTCACCGAACTGCGCGACGACCACGTCTCGAAGTCGTTCGGTGTAGATATCGGTCCCGTAGGACCCCAGATGTCCGCCGTTGGCGGCGACGACCGCGGCCATCACGTCCGGGTGGGCACCGGCGTAGTTGTCGCTGGCGAAGGCGTGCCACGAGGAGTCGTGCATCGAGGGAAGCGTCACCAGTTCAGGCTCTCACAGGGTCGAAGGTGCTCGGGGCGTGCTCACCACGGCGGGGTGCGGCACACTGAGTGCCATGCCGACGACGGATCGACCCCTGCGGTCGCTGGGTTTTCTCACGATCGGGTCGTTCGATGAGGCGGACCCGGCGGCCGGGCACCGCACGACCCTCGAGGTCATCGAGCGCGCCGAGGACCTCGGCTTCGACAGCGTGTGGTTGCGCAACCGGCATCTGCAGTACGGGATCTCCTCGCCGGTCGCGGTGATGGCCGCGGCCGCCATGCGCACAAGTCGAATCCAGCTCGGCACCGCGGTGATCCCCCTCGGCTGGGAGAATCCGCTACGACTGGCCGAAGACCTCGCGACCGTCGACGTGTTGTCCGGAGGACGGGTCAATCCCGGTGTCTCCGTGGGTACCCCGATGCGCTATGACGACGTCAAGGCCGCGCTGTACCCGGAGACCCACGACATCGAGAACTTCTCCAAGGACCGCGTCGTCCGCCTGATGTCCTGTCTGCGCGGCGACCCCGTCAGCGACTTCGAGGGTGTCGTCGGCATCGAATCGTTCTCGCGGCGGGTGCAGCCGCACTCACCGGGTCTGGCCGACCGGGTGTGGTACGGCGGCGGGCGCGAGTCGGCGATCTGGGCGGGGGAGCAGGGCCTGAACTACCTGACCTCGTCGGTGGTCACCATCGAGGGCACCGAGTCGCGCGACTTCGCGACCATTCAGGCCGAACACATCGATGCCTACCTGGCCCACCATCGTGATCCGGCGTCGGCGCGCGTGTCACAGGGGCTCGTGGTCATTCCCACCGACACGGCGAGTTCCGAGCAGATCGCCCGGTACCGGGCCTACGCCGAGGCCCGACTGCCCCGCACCCTCACCCCGCAGGGCCCGCGCGGCATGCTCTTCTCCCCGGACTTCGTCGGCCCGTCGGAAGAACTCGCGGAGATTCTGTACCAGCACAAGGGTTTCCAGCGTGCCGCCGAGGTGGCGTTCGCTCTGCCGTTCAGCTTCGACGACGAGGACTACCGGCAGATCATCACCGACATGGCACAGCGTCTCGGGCCGGCGCTGGGGTGGACACCGGCGTGAGGTGAATCAGGCGGTGAGGCTCATACCGTGTGCCGTGCGCCGACGAGGAAGCTCACCAGTTCCGCGGTCAAGGACAGGCATGCTGCCGCCTGGTCGGCAGGGCGGCCGCCGAGGGCGATCCCGCCGGTCCTCGACACGGTCGACGGATAGAGTCCGGGCCGCAGGAAATGCCCGGCTCCCTCATACCGAATGTGTCTGTCCGCCGGGTTGTTCCGACGCCCGAGCAGGGCATCGGCCATCGACTCCGCGGGCCAGAGCTCGTCGTCGGAGCCGCTGACCGCGAGGACGGGGCACCCGATGGCCTCGGCGGCGATCACCGCGTCGTCGGTGATCTCACGCGCGAGGCCTTCTTCGTAGGCGGGATGCAGGCGGAGCACGGTCGGACGGTGCGCGGCGACGTCGCGCGACAGCCGCCACGCGTTGCCGACGAGTTGTGGCATCAGCGCGCCGCTCGGCAGCGGGACGTAGGCGCACGGTTGTCCGTGATGGGTCCACGACGAGGTGCCCGGGATCTCCCCGTCGGGCCCGATCGCCTGCCAGGTGACGCTGCTCGGGCTGAGCAGGATCACCGCCGACACGGCGAGGTCGGGCTCGCGGGCCAGGGTGGCCGCGAGCCCCTCGGCGCCGCGCGAGATGCCCATCGTGGCAACGGGCCCGCCGACATGCTCCGACAGCCAGCGCACGGCTGCGGCGAATCGTTCGAGCGGGATGTCGGCGATGGGAGCGGCGTCGGGTCCGTCGTCGAGCCACGCATACGCCAGTGCGGTGACCCCGCGCGACGCGAGAGCGCAGATGGCCGCTCGCTGTGAATCCACGCCGCCTTCGGAACCGCCGAAACAGACGACGGCGGGTCCGGCCGCCGACGCCGGTGCGGCCAGCAGTGCCCGTCGCCCGTCGACGTCGATCTCGGTCACCTCCACTGCCGGGTCGGTGGCCCGACGCAGACAGGTCAAGGCCGCGCTCCGACCGTCCACGGAGGCCTCGACCCGGACTTGCCATGGCTGCTCCGGCGGGATGAACAGGTCGGCGCGGTCGGCCGGGCCGTCGAACTGCATCGCCCAGATCGGTTCGTCGGCGATCGTTTGCCCATTCCCGGCCGACCCGCGCCAGGTCCAGGTTCGACCGTAGAGATCGGCGCCGGAGACCGTCAGCGCCACCGGCGAGGTCGCGCGGGATGTCACGGTGATCGCGAATGGCTCGTCGTGGCGGGAGGCGTGCGGCACCTGCAGTTGCAGATGGGGATCGGTGACCGGTGGTGCAGGAGGCGGCTGGGGTACCGGAGCGCCGGGATCGACGGCCCCCTCACGCTCGGACATCGCGGCGGTCTTCTTGTCGAACCAGGACGGGAACACGCCCGACGCGGTGCCGGCCAACCCCATCAACGTGAACGGGATGACCCAGTAGCACAGTACCGAGGCCACCGAACCGCCGTCGCGAATCGTGGCCTGCCCCTGGATGATCGGGGGTATGCACGAGATGAGGGTCATCAACGCGAAGACCGTGGTCCACATCCACGTCATCGCGGTGGTGATCACCCGGAAACCGTCGCTGCGGGCGGTCGCGGCGTCGACCGAGGCGGCGGCGTATTCGCGGACGAACGGGCGACCGATCATCACACCCGTCAACGCGACGAGGAAGATGCCCGCATTACCCAGGGGCTGCAGCCACTGTTCGAGGAATCTGTCGCTGACGGTGAATGACAACACCGCCAGGATCACGAACACCACGACCGCGCCGACCTCGAGGGAATGCCAGGGCTGTTTGCGGATGCGCTGCACGGCCACGGCGATGACCGACAATCCCAGGGCGATGAGCACGGCACCGCGAAACGGCATGTTGCCCAACAGAATCCAGTACACGATCCAGGGGGAGAATCCGATCAGGAAGCCCATGAAAACCCACATTCTTCCGAAGAAACCCGCACGGTGGGAGTTTACGAGCCCGACCCGTTCCCGACCACGAGAATGCGACGAACTCCTCCGACCGGTGTGACACCCTGGTGAGATGTCCGACGATCTCGCCACGCGTCTGCTCGAGGCCCAGATCTCTTTCACCATGCGCGAACTGCGCGACCCCCACCGATACGGCCAACTCGTGGTCGAGGAGGTCGATGCCTTCCTCGGCGATGTGTCCGGCCTGACCCTCGACGACGTCATCACCCGTGACCTGATCAAGCTGACCGCCCACAAGTACACCGTGCAGTTGCCGGTGGAGGGCTCCATCCCGGAGTTGGTCGGTGAGATCGCCGCCCGCCTGTACCGCCATCGCGTCAACGACGAGGTCGTGATGTCGGAGGTTCTCGACGCACGCCATGCCGACGAACTGTTCACCGCGATCGCCGAGACCGGCATCGCCCGTCGTATCGCTGCGGAGATCGCGACCAGCCCCGCCGCGGTCGACGCGTGCGTGGATGTGGTGTCGCATGCCTTCGACGCCGCAGTCGCCGACGGACGCGCGATGGCCGGTGGCCCGGGCGTGGCCGCGTCGGTGGTCCGCGGGGTCACCCGGCTCGCAAGTCCGCTCGTGCCGGTGGTGTCCTCGGCGCTGACGATCCTCACCCGTCGGGGCGCGAGCTACGTGTTGGCGGCGGCCAAGGAAGACGGAGACGCAGTCCTGCTCGACGCGGCGCGCGATCTGTGGCGGTTGCGTTCGGACGACTCGGTCGGCTGGTGGCGCGAACTGGTGACCGACGAGGACATCGACGACCTCGTCGTCGTACTGTTCGAGTTCTGGAAGTCCTTCCGTGACACCGATTATTTTCGCGCACTCCTCGACGAGGGCATCGACCACGTCTTCGACAAGTACGGTGCGGTGACGCTCGTCGATCTCCTCGCCGACCTGGGTATCGGACGAGCGGACCTGATCGAGGAGGGGCTGCGCTTCGGGCCTGCGGTGATGTCGCGGCTCGACGACCGGGGCATGCTCGAGCCGGTGATACGCCGACACTTCGAACCGTTCTACCGCTCCGAGGAGTTCCGCGCGGCGATCACGGCGCCCTGAGCGGTCGGCGACGACCGACCCGCGACCCGGTGACCCGACACGCATATGCCTGACCCGCCGGGCTGTC
Source organism: Gordonia polyisoprenivorans (assembly GCF_017654315.1). Taxonomy (NCBI): domain Bacteria; kingdom Bacillati; phylum Actinomycetota; class Actinomycetes; order Mycobacteriales; family Gordoniaceae; genus Gordonia; species Gordonia polyisoprenivorans. Next base: position 3,854,279 of record NZ_CP072203.1, on the reverse strand, counting down.
ACACCCCTTCGGTAGGGTGCTCCGGGTGAGTTCGAGCGCACCGGCAATACCCGGAGTCAAGTCCGTCAACGCACGTCTGGCCGAAGAACTGGCCGTCGGGGAGCACCAGGTCGCCGCAGCCGTCGCGCTGCTCGACGAGGGCTCGACGGTCCCGTTCATCGCGCGGTACCGCAAGGAGGTGACCGGCAGTCTCGACGACGCGCAACTGCGCCAACTCGACGAACGACTGCGGTATCTGCGGGAACTCGACGAGCGCCGCGCCGCCGTGCTGGCCTCAATCTCCGAGCAGGGCAAACTGACCGACGACCTGAAGGCCGCGCTCGTCGCCGCCGACACCAAGTCGCGCGTCGAGGACATCTACCTGCCCTACAAGCCCAAGCGCCGCACCAAGGCCCAGATCGCCCGCGAGGCCGGCCTCGAGCCGCTGGCCCTGCGACTGCTCGACGATCCCACCCTCGTCCCCGAGGAGGTGGCGGCCGGATTCCTCACCCCGGCGGACGGGGATTCCGCGGGTGTCGCCGACGCCGCGGCAGCACTCGAGGGCGCACGCCACATTCTCATCGAACGGGCCGCGGAGGACGCCGAACTCGTGGGCGCCGTCCGTGAGAAGCTGTGGTCGCAGGGCGCGCTGCGGACCGCGCCGCGCTCCGAGGTGGTTGCGAAAACCCCTGCCGGACAGAAGTTCCGCGACTACTTCGAGTTCTCCGAACCGCTGGAGAAGATGCCCTCGCATCGGGTGCTCGCCGTGCTGCGCGGTGAGAAGGAGGACGTGCTCTCGCTGGATTTCGACGCCGGCGAGGACGACGAGTACGAGGCGATGGTCGCGGCCACACTCGGCGTCGACCGGTCGCATCCGGGCCCGGCAACCCCGTGGTTGTCGCAGACCGTGCGCTGGGCATGGCGGACAAAACTGATGGTGTCGGCGGCGGTGGACGCGCGCGTCCGACTGCGTCAGCGCGCCGAGCAGGACGCCGTCACGGTGTTCGCGACCAACCTGAAGGACCTGCTGCTGGCCGCACCGGCCGGCGCGCGCACCACCCTCGGCCTGGACCCGGGATTCCGGACCGGCGTGAAGGTTGCCGTGGTCGACGCCACCGGCAAGGTGCTCGACACGTGCGCGATCTATCCGCATCAGCCGCAGAAGCAGTGGGATCAGGCCAAGGCGACACTCGGTGCGCTCATCGCCCGCCATCAGGTGGAGTTGATCGCCATCGGCAACGGCACCGCTTCCCGTGAAACCGATGCACTGGCAACCGAACTCATCGCCGACATCAAGTCGGCCGGTGCTGCGGCGCCGACCAAGGCGATGGTGAGCGAGGCCGGCGCGTCGGTGTACTCGGCCTCGGAGTACGCCTCGCGTGAACTCCCCGCCCTCGACGTGTCGTTGCGTGGTGCGGTCTCGATCGCCCGACGACTGCAGGATCCGCTGGCCGAACTGGTCAAGATCGAACCGAAATCGATTGGCGTCGGCCAGTATCAGCACGACGTCACCCCGGGCACGCTGGCGCGGAGTCTGGACGCGGTGGTCGAGGATGCCGTCAACGCGGTCGGCGTGGACCTCAACACCGCCTCGGTCCCGCTGCTCGCCAAGGTGTCCGGAGTGACGCCGACGCTGGCCGAGGCGATCGTCACCCACCGTGATTCGGTCGGTGCGTTCCGCAATCGCAGCGCGCTGCTCGATGTTCCGCGACTCGGGCCCAAGGCTTTCGAACAATGTGCGGGCTTCCTGCGCATCCGAGACGGCGACGACCCGCTCGACGGTTCGGGGGTGCACCCGGAGTCCTATCCGGTGGTGCGTCGGATTCTGGATCGCTCGGGCATCGGCCTCGCCGAACTGATCGGGAACGAACGCACCCTGCGGTCCCTGCGCCCGGCCGAATTCGCCGACGAGCGTTTCGGTGTGCCGACGGTGACCGACATCCTCGCCGAGTTGGAGAAGCCCGGGCGTGACCCGCGCCCGGCCTTCACCACCGCAACCTTCGCCGACGGTGTGGAGAAGGTCTCCGACCTCACGCCCGGCATGGTGCTCGAAGGGGTTGTCACCAACGTCGCCGCGTTCGGCGCGTTCGTCGACGTCGGCGTCCATCAGGACGGGCTCGTGCACGTCTCGGCGATGTCGGATCGCTTCGTGTCCGATCCCCATGAGGTCGTGCGTTCGGGGCAGGTCGTCAGGGTCAAGGTCCTCGAGGTCGACGTCGAACGACAACGGATCGGGCTCACTCTTCGCCTCCAGGATGAGGTCTCCGGCGGTGGTGCGCGACGCGGCGGGGCCAAGGACGGAGCCAAGGACGGGGGAGTGAAATCGCAGCCTCGAAATGCTCAGTCCGGCACCAAGAACGACCGCCGCGGTGGCAAGCCGAAAGATGATGGCCGCCGCGGTGGCAACTCGCGGCGACGCGAGGCGGCCCCCAATGGCTCGATGGCACAGGCCCTGCGGGACGCCGGCTTCGGGCGTTGAGAAGCCGGTGACCGATGATCGGGTGATCACCGTCAGTGCCGTCGTGCTGCGGAACGAATCGGGTGCCCTGCTGATCGTGCGCAAGGTCGGCAGCTCCCGGTTCATGTTGCCCGGCGGCAAACCCGAGCCCGGAGAGGATCCGCGTGAGACCGCGATTCGTGAGTGCGCCGAGGAAACCGGTGTGCGGTTGCCTGCCGAGGATCTGACCGAGCTCGGGACCTTCACCGCCGCCGCGGCGAACGAGGCCGGATTCGCGGTGCGCGCCAACGTCTTCGAGTACCGTCGCGTGGTTCAGGGCGCCACCGCGGCCGCCGAGATTGCCGAACTGCGATGGCTGCCTCTCGACGACGCGGGAAGGTCACGCATCGAGGATTCGTCGGTGCCGCTGGCGCCCCTGCTCGTGGAGCAGGTGATTCCTGCGCTGCGCGGCCGGGATCGGCCGCCGGCCGGCGACGTTAGTCTGAACTGATGCCGATCCTCAACAAGGACATGACCCTGTGCATCTCGCTGGCCGGCCGACCGTCGAACATCGGGACGCGCTTTCACAACTATCTGTATGACGAACTCGGCCTGAACTTCATCTACAAGGCGTTCACGACCGACGACATCGCCGGCGCGATCGGTGGTGTGCGAGCCCTGGGGATTCGCGGGTGTTCGGTGTCGATGCCGTTCAAGGAGGCGGTGATCCCGCTCGTCGACGAGATCGAGGAGTCGGCGTCGGTGATCGAATCGGTCAACACGATCGTCAACGACAGCGGTCGACTGATCGCGTCGAACACCGATGTGGAGGCGGTGTCGGCGCTCCTCGAACGCCACGAGCTCGATCGGGATGCCGCGGTGATGGTGCAGGGCTCGGGCGGGATGGCGCGAGCCGTCGTCGGGGCATTCCGCAGCGCCGGGTTCGGCGACCTCACCATCGCGGCACGCAACGAGTCCGCCGGCTCGGCGCTCGCCGACAAATACGGGTATCGCCACATCAGTGCTCCCGCGCCCGGTGCCGACATCATCGTGAACGTGACCCCGCTGGGAATGACCGGCGCCGACGCGGATGCGCAGGCGTTCGACGATGCCACGATTGCCGCTGCCGCAACGGTGTTCGACGTGGTTGCGTTTCCGTCGGAGACGCCGCTGATCGTTGCGGCCCGGACGGCGGGGAAGCGGGTCATCACCGGAGCCGAGGTGATCGCACTGCAGGCGGCCGGGCAGTTCGAGAAGTACACGGGCGTCGCGCTGACCGCAGAGCAGGTCGCTCGGGCATCGGAGTTCTCTCGCCACTGACGGTGCTCATCGCTGCATCGGATCTCGCTGCATCGGATCTCACAGACGTCTCCAAGCTGAGACTCATTCGTGATCGCCACCGGTATCCTCGGCGCGTCTCACCTGGTGCAATTGTCTCACCAGCACCACACATCACTTCTGTCACATCCGTAGCTGTCACCGGAAACGGCGCAGCCCGTGTCGGAACGAACGCCGGGAGAGCCGCCACTCATGAACATCCGTTTCGTTCGACGCGCTCGCGTGGCGGCGGTCGCCGTGGTCGTGTCGACCATGATGGTGGGCGGCGGCATGCTCACCGGGACCGGCGCCGCGAACGCCGCGCCCTGCGGCAACGGTGGCACCGGGTCGACCGGATCCCTGGGATCGAGCGGCTCGCTGGGGTCGGGATCGGCAGGCTCTGGATCACTGGGTTCGGGATCGGGTGGTTCGAGCAATCCCGACACCGGTCCGCAGGGGAATCTGCCGGTCTACCGGGGACCGAGTACCAACACGGTCGCCTGGATCACCGGGCCGAAGAGTCCGAACCGGACCTTCTCGCGGTTCGGCATCTCCGGCACCGATCTCGGGATCAGCTGGGACAACGGTTCCGGGCAGACGCTGATGGCGTTCGGCGACACCTTCGGTGATTGCGCGGTCGCCGGACAACAGTGGCGCCACAACGTGTTGCTCCGCTCCAACGACGACGACTTCACCGACGGGGTCAGCGTGCCCGACGCGGTGCCCGGCGTCACCGAGTCGGGCAGTGTGGTCGGTGCCGACGCCCCGAACTTCGCGACGCAGCTGATCCCGGCCATCGGGGTCAGTCAGGTGGAGGTCACCACCATCCCGACCGCAGCCATCTCGCTGCCGGACGGCAACGGCGGCTACACGCAGTACATGAACTACATGTCCGTGCGATCGTGGGGTGACGCGGGCCATTGGGTCACCAACTTCTCCGCGATCGCCTACTCCACCGACAACGGGCAGACATGGGACACCGATCCCAACACCATCCTGATCAACGCTCCGGTGACCCTCGCGCTCCCGGGCGCCCTGCGTGAGGTCACCTACAACAACGGAAAGTTCCAGCAGAGCGCCTACTTCCGTGGGCACGGAGCCGATGCCGGCTACATCTACCAACTCGGCACTCCCAACGGACGATTCGGTGCCGCATTCCTCGCCCGGTTCGTACCGGGGGACATCCGCAATCTCGAGAACTACGAGTACTGGACCGGCAGCGGGCCCGGACGGGGATGGAAACGTGACATCACCGCCATCCCCGACGACGGTTCGGCGCAGATCCTGCCGCCGCCGGTCACCGAGGCGTCGGTCTCCTGGAGCCCCTACCTGAACAAGTACATGATGCTCGACGGGGACAACGGGATTCGCATCCGTACCGCCGATCATCCCGAGGGCCCGTGGAGCGCTCCCACCTACCTGGTGCCGCCCGTCGCACTCGTCGTGTACGGGCCGATGATCCAGCCGCACTCACCGGCGATCCTCGGCACCGGAAAAGACCTGTACTTCAACGCCTCCCGGTGGAGTGACTACAACGTCATGCTGCTGCACTCGGATCTGTCGAAGATCCCGCACTGACAGGCGACCACACGTGTCGCCGGCGCCGATACCCGGGTCAGTCGTCGGGTGTGGCTGCGTCGAACAGGCGGCGGAACAGATTGGTCTCGGCGAGGTCGACGAGCTCGTCACCACGACCGGACAGCACCGTGCGGATGGCGTACAACGTGAAGCCCTTGGCCTGCGCGGCGGTGATGGTCGGCGGGATCGACAACTCCTGGCGCGCAGTCGCGACGTCGAGGACGGCCGGACCGTCGTGGGCGAGGAACGCGCGCACGGCCTCGTCCAACTCGCCGGGATGCTCGACCCGCCGTCCGTAGATGCCCAACGACTGCGCGACGGCGGCGAAGTCGGGGTTCTCGAGGTCGGTGCCGTAGTTGACGAAGCCGGCCGCCTTCATCTCCACCTCGACGAAGTTCAATGACGAATTGTCGAAGATCACGACCTTCACCGGAAGCCGGTTCTGGGTCAGCGTGATCAACTCACCGAACAGCATCGTCAGCCCGCCGTCGCCGGCGAGTGCGATGACCTGCCGGCCGGGAAGCGACGCCTGCGCGCCGACGGACTGCGACAGGGCGTTGGCCATCGATCCGTGTGTGAACGACCCGATCAGCCTGCGGGATCCGTTCATCGTCAGGTAGCGCGCGGCCCACACCACCGGCGACCCGACATCGGGGATGAAGACCGCGTCGGGATCGGCGTACTTGCTGAGCAGCATCGTCAGGTATTGGGGGTGGATGGGTGTCTTGCCGTCGTCGACGGCGAGTTCGTCGAGAGACGTCCGCGCCTTCGCGTAGTGCTCGAGGGCGGTACTCAGATGCTCCGACGGCCGCTCGCGCCTCAGCAGCGGGGTCAATGCCGTGAGGGTGTCGGCGACACTGCCGACCAGCCCGATGTCGACGCGCGTGCGCCGCCCGATCTGCTCGCCACGGATGTCGAGCTGGATGATGGTCGCCTCGGTGGGGAAGAACTGCTGATACGGGAAGTCGGTGCCGAGCATGACCAGGGTGTCGCACTTCTCGATGGCCCGATAGCCGGAGGAGAAGCCGAGCAGCCCGGTCATCCCGACATCGAACGGATTGTCGTACTCGAGGAACTCCTTGCCACGCAAGGCATGCACGATCGGCGCCTGCAACGCATCGGCGAACGCCACCACCTGGTCGTGGGCGCCGGCCGTGCCCGCGCCGGCCAGGATGGTCACCCGTTGCGCCCCGTCGAGATGGTCTGCCACTCGGCGCAATTGGTCGTCGGTGGGCCGAATCACGTTGGGAATCGCGCGGATCGGTGAACGATTCTTGCGGCGCGCGGTCTTGGCCAGGAAGATCTCGCCCGGGACGATCAGGACGGCGACGCCGCGCTGTTCCACGGCCGTGCGCATGGCGATGTCGAGCAGCCGTGGCAGTTGTTCGGGTGTCGAGACCATCTCGCAGAACGAACTGCACTCGGTGAACAATCGCTCGGGGTGGGTCTCCTGGAAGTATCCGCTGCCGATCTCGGCGGCGGGGATGTGCGCGGCGATGGCCAGTACCGGCACCCGCGATCTGTGTGCGTCGTAGAGACCGTTGATCAGGTGCAGATTGCCCGGTCCGCAGCTACCCGCACAGACGGCGAGTTCGCCGGTGAGTGCCGCGTCGGCCGAGGCCGCGAACGCCGCGGTCTCCTCGTGTCGCACGTGCACCCAGCGGATCGTGCCGTCTTTTCGCAGGGCATCAGTGAAACCGTTCAACGAGTCGCCGGGGATGCCGTACACGCGCTCGGTACCCGAGGTGCGCAGGGTCTCGACGATTTCGGCAGCGACGGTGTGGGCCAAGGGATCTCCTCAGTTGTGGGTGTCGGTGACGTCGGCCGATCGGCCTCAGGCCGATCGGAATCGGAGCCCGGCGACGGCGGTGCCGTTCCAGAGGGAATTGGTGATCTCGTTGTTGCGCACCGGGATCACCTCGCCGCCGTGGTCGAGTACGGTCACCACGATGTCGGACAGCACATCGTGACCGGAGTCGTCGAATGTGACCTCGCCGGTTCGGCTGTCGACGGTGCCGAGCACATCGACGGTGAAGTCGTAGAGCAGTGTCGACACCGCGCCGGAGGTGGCGGCACGGCTGATGTCGGCCAGGTCGGTGGCCACCAGTCCGGAGGAGACCCCGTCGGCGATGCGATCGAGGACGGCGTTGTTCCGCTCGGCATTGAGCGCGGGCATCTCGGCGCGGATGGCGGCGTCGATGCGGTCGGCGTGCAGTTCGTCGGGTGCGCCTGGTATGGCGACGACACGACGTGTTGACTCGATGTTGCGATACAGATCGAGTAGCGGATCGGCGGCGAACAGGAACAACGGTCGCTCGCCGTGCGGATCTCGGGGCGCCAGTTCGATTTTCACGGCCTCGGCCACACGCTTGGCATACTGCTCGAGCAGGACCTTCTTGCCTTCGTCGCCGACGAGGCGGCGAACATGGCCCCGGTCACGGATGGTGGCGCGATTGGTGGCGTCGGCGGCATCGACGGCGTGCTCACCGCTGAGCTCGAGTTCGGTGGCCACCGTGGTCGCGGTGGCCTCCCACAGATTCCATCCGTTGGCGGAGAGGGTCAACCCGAAGGCCGATTGTGTCGCGGTGACCGCCCGTACGATCTGCCCGAGATCGAAGTACGAGCCGACCTGGGACTGGTTCTCCAACCGATTGGGCAGGGAGAAGATCTCGACCTGGTCGGGGGTCAGGAAGATCGCCACCGACCGCGACAAACGCGCCCACACCTCGTCGGAACGGACCTTCTCCCACTGGGCGCGCAATGACTCCTCGACGGCGTGGCGAATCCCGTTCTCCCGCAGGGTTCGGATGGACTGGTCAAACGCGCTCTTGGCGTTCAGATAGCTGGTGTCGCGGGTATCCGGTGCCGGTGAGGTCTCGGCGTAGATCGTGATCGCGTTCTCGCGCGGTGTCCCGAGCTCCTTGAGATCGTCGAGGGTCGGAAGTGTGAAGCGGGCCATGGTCCGTCCTTTCGGGTCGTCCGTACGGCTGCCCCCTCACTGTAACCACGACAGCAGTTCACTCGTGTGGTTTGCGTCGGGTGATCACCGATGGGCCGAGGACCTCTGCGCCGAGATCGGTTACGCGACCCCGCAATTCGCGGTCCGCGGTGACCACTGCGATCCTATGTGTGCGCAGTCGGCGCACCACGTCGACGATCGCGTCATCACCCGAGCCGTCGGCGTCGACGACGGTGACCGACGCGGTCGAGGCGACACCCCGCGCCCGGCCTTCGACGACCAGGACGATGTTCACCGGCCCCTCGAACCCCGCGACACCGGAGTCGGCGATATCGGCGAGCCGATCTCGCACGCGTTCGGTGGCCCCGCGCCGGTCACGCCACCATCCGTCGGGCACCGAACCGACGACGTTGGCGGCATCCACGACGAGGACCGGTTGTCGGTGGCCGAGGTCTGTGGAATTGTCGTCGAGGTCGCTGGGTCGCATGACCCATGCACTCACGACGGCTCGCGCCGGTCAACCCGTGACGCCGAACAACCAGGTGAATGCACCATCACGCATGATTCGGCTACGGTCGAGACATGAGCCTCGCCATCGGCATGATCACCATCGATTCGCTGGACCCGGTACGACTCGGCCGGTGGTGGGCCGACGCGATGGGCGGCACCGTCGTCGCCGAGAACGAGGGCTACTTCGTGATGGTCTCCCTCGGCGAGGGGGCGCCGACGTTGGGTTTCCAGAAGGTGGAGGAGCCGACGCCGGGCAAGAACCGAGTGCACCTCGATCTCACGGCCGACGACCGCACTGCTCAAGCTCAGCGACTCGTCGATGCCGGTGCCACACGCATCGGTGAACACGAGATCGACGGGTTCGCGTGGATCACCCTGGCCGATCCCGACGGCAATCAGTTCTGCGTCGCCTCGGGCCACTGATCGCACGCATCTGCATCGATGGGTTTCACCAGGGCGCAATTACTCTCCCACCGCGACGAGCGGATCGACGACCTCCTCGGTCCCGGCTGTCGACTGCTGTTCGTGGGGATCAACCCCGGGCTCTGGAGCGCGGCCACCGGCGCGCACTTCGCCCGGCCGGGTAATCGCTTCTACCCGGCGCTGTACCGCGCCGGGATCACCGACCACGTGATCGATGCGTCGTCGGGCATGAGCGAGGCCGATGGCGCGGCTCTCCTGAACGCGGGGATCGGCATCACGAACGTGGTCGAGCGGGCCACCGCAGCGGCCGCCGACCTCTCCGCCGACGAATTGCGCTCGGGCGGGCAACGATTGCGCTCGACCGTTGCCCGGATCGCTCCGCGGGTGGTGGCGATCCTCGGAATCACGGCCTACCGCACCGCATTCGGGCAGCGCACCGCAACGCCCGGACGACAGCCCGACACCCCGGACTGGGCCGGGGCGCAGCTGTGGGTGGTACCCAACCCCAGCGGGCTCAATGCCCACGAGACCGTGGACTCGCTGGCTCGGGCCTATCGAGAGGTTGCCGTGGCCGCCGGGGTCGTCACCGACGCCTGAGACCCTGCGGTCGTCGCGGCGTCACTCGATGTCGCCCGACTGCAGCACGCGAATCCGGGCGGAGAGCAACTGCACCTCGGGGCGCGCGGCGGCATAGCGTTCCACCGCATCGAGTATCTCCACCGCATGCGCCCGGTCCGGGGACACGACGGCAACCCCGATCCCCGTGCGCCGGTGCACCTCCCGGTGATCCACCTCGGAGATGGCGACGGAGAACCGCGACTTCATCTCGGCGATGATCGGTCGGATCACCGACCGCTTCTGCTTGAGCGAATGAACATCACCGAGCAGGTAATCGAACTCTGCGAAACCGATCCACATCGTCGGGTGATGCTACGCCCCGCCCGCACGGAGGCGCCACGCGGGGGCGATCCGGGCGTGCGGGTTCGCGGGATCACTCAGGCGAGCCCAGCAGGGTGGCCACGTGGTCGGGAACATATTTCGACAACGACCGCGGGGGCCGGTGGTAGTTGCCGGTCTCGATGGGATGTTTGGGCAGGTTGACCTTGGGGCTCGGGACCTCGTGATACTCGATGGTCGAGAGAAGATGCGAGATCATGTTGAGGCGAGCGTGCTTCTTGATGTCGGATTCGACGACGTACCACGGGCAGATCGAGGTGTCCGTGTGCACCATCATCTCGTCCTTGGCGCGGGAGTAGTCCTCCCACCGGTAGACCGACTCGAGATCCATGGGGCTCAACTTCCATTGCCGCACAGGGTCGTTCATCCGTGCTCGGAACCTGCGGAGTTGCTCGTCGTCGGAGACCGAGAACCAGTACTTGCGCAACAGGATTCCGTCGTCGATGAGCATCTGCTCGAAGATCGGTGTCTGACGCAGGAAACGCGTGTGCTCCTCGGGGGTGCAGAACCCCATCACCTTCTCGACGCCGGCACGGTTGTACCAGGATCGGTCGAACAACACGATCTCGCCCGGGGCGGGAAGGTGCGCGACGTAGCGCTGGTAATACCACTGTCCCCGTTCACGATCGGTGGGGGCGGGCAGGGCGGCGACCCGCGCGACCCGCGGACTCAGGTATTCGGTCACCCGCTTGATGGTGCCGCCCTTGCCCGCGGCGTCGCGCCCCTCGAAGATGACGACGACCCGGGCTCCGGATTCGCGCACCCACTCCTGCAGTTTCACCAGTTCGGTCTGCAACCGGAACAGCTCCGCCTCGTACACCGAGGTGGAGATCTTGACCTTGTCCGGCTTGCCCTTCTTTGCCATGCGGAGAAGCTTAGGCCGCGCACGGCTCCCGTGCGCCCGACACGGCGGAGGCGGTTCTCACGCGGTCGAGAGTTTGGCCACGGCGTCGAGTTCGCCCTCGAGCTCGGCGACGGAGGCATCGATCCGGGCACGGGAGAAGTCGTTGATGTCGAGGCCCTCGACGACTTCCCACCGGCCGCCGACGGCCCGCGCGGGAACCGAGCTGACGAGCCCCTCGCGAATGCCGTACGCGCCGGTCGATGGCATCGCGACCGACGTCCAGTCGTCCCCGGCGGTGCCCAGGACCCAGTCGTGGACGTGATCGATGGTCGCGTTGGCCGCGGAGGCGGCCGAGGATGCGCCGCGCGCCTCGATGATGGCGGTGCCCCGGGTGGCGACGGTCGGGATGAAATCCTCGACGAGCCATCGCTCGTCGGCGGCGATCTCGGCGCCGGGGGTGTCGCCGACCCGGGCGTGGAAGATGTCGGGGTACTGGCTCGCCGAGTGGTTGCCCCAGATGGTGACGCGACTGATCCGGCCGACCGGGGTCCCGGTACGCCGGGCGACCTGGGCGATCGCACGGTTGTGGTCCAGCCGGGTCAGCGCGGTGAATCTCTCGGCGGGAACGTCGGGGGCGTTGGCGGCGGCGACCGCCGCGTTCGTGTTGGCCGGATTACCGACCACGATCACCCGGATATCCTGTGCCGCCACATCATTGATGATCCGACCCTGCTCGGCGAAGATCGCCGAATTGGCGGCGAGCAGCTCTGCGCGCTCCATCCCCTTGGTCCGGGGCCGGGCGCCGATGAGAAGCCCGAACTGGGCGCCGTCGAACGCATCGCGGGCGTCGTCGAAGATGTCGATCGACTCCAGCAACGGAAATGCGCCGTCCTCGAGTTCCATGGCCGTGCCCTCGGCGGCGGTGACCGCGGCAGGCAACTCCAGCAGCCGCAGACGCACCGGACGATCGTGGCCCAGCATCGCGCCGGCGGCGATGCGGAACAGCGAGGCGTAACCGATACTGCCGGCGGCTCCGGTCACGGTCACGACGGCGGGACTGGCATCGGGCATGGTGGGTCCTGTCTGCGAGGGGTTGTCGGTGGTTCGGTGCTGCGCGGTACTCAGGGGTGATCTCGGGCCAGGACGACCACGGTCTCCGGGGTGTCGGCGGACGCGGGTGCGGTCAACGTCAGGGCAGTGGTGTCGAGGTGCCAGACCAGCGGTTGGCTGGTGAAATGTGACAGCCAGGCGTCGGCGCCCTCGCGTGGAGGCGGACACGCCATCATCGTCGATGCCAGTGCACCGACCCGAAGCGTGGTGATCGGTTCCGTGCCGGGTGCGGAACCGGTGTGCAGCGCCGCGCCGCCCACGTGCCGATTGCAGCCGGCGGTCATCGAGATCCGCCCGGCATCGCCGAAGGCGATCACGAGCGGTCCGCCGCCGGGGATCGCCGCACCCGACACCGAGACCGAGGTGAAGGACGCGCCCGCGGGAAGAGCCTGCGGCGCGGCTGGATCGCCGGGTGCCGAATCCGGGTCGCGCAGAACGGTGATCGCCACCGCGGCGGCCACGACAGCGAGGATGGCCGACATGGCGACGGTGCCGGAGACAGTGCTGCGTCGTGACCAGGGGAAGACCACGATGGCCACCGTAGTCGACGTATTCTCCGCCTGCCGTTCTCGACATCCGGCCGACGGGGATCGGCACGGTGGATTCACCGTCCCACGGTGGGCGTCACGGCGGTGGCACCGGCCGCGTACCGTGGACGGCGATTCGATCCGGGAACAACTGGTAGGAGAACGCTCGGTGGGAAAGCTGACGAACAGCATGTGGCGTTTGCTGGGGGCACAGAGTTCGCGGAACCAGTCCAAGTCGTTGAGCCTGCTCAAGGATGCCGAGGCACACACCGACTGGGCGGCCGACCTCGACGACGCGGACTTCCGCGCGGAGGCGGAGAAACTCGACATCGGCGCCGACGGGGGAGATCGCGCGAAGTTCCTCGCCCTCGCCCGCGAGGCCGCCGACCGGTCGCTGGGACTGCGGCCGTTCGACGTCCAGCTGCAGGGTGCGTTGCGCCTGCTCGACGGTGACGTCATCGAGATGGGCACCGGAGAGGGCAAGACGCTCGCCGGCGCGATCGCCGCCGTCGGTCACGTCCTGGAAGGCCATCGCGTCCACGTCATCTCGGTGAACGACTACCTCGCGACCCGCGACGCGGAGTGGATGACCCCACTGTTCGCCGCCTTCGGTATCACCGTGCACGCGGTGTCGGAGAATTCGAGTCGCGCCGAGCGCAAGCAGGCCTACGACGGCGACGTCACCTATGGCTCGGTGAACGAAATCGGCTTCGACGTGCTGCGCGATCAGCTCGCGATTCATGCCGACGAACTCGTCTCGCCGACCCCCGACGTCGCGATCATCGACGAGGCGGACTCGGTGCTCGTCGACGAGGCGCTCATTCCGCTGGTCCTCGCCGGAACCGCCGACGTCGAGGTGCCCGATCAGGCCATCCACGACGTGGTCGCGCGGATGAAGAACAAGCACTACGAGATCGACGTCGAGGGACGCAACGTCTCGCTCACCGACGAGGGCGCGGCCTTCGTCGAGGAGGAACTCGGCGGCATCGATCTCTACGACGAAGAGCATGTCGGCACGACGCTGGTCCACGTCAACGTCGCCATGCACGCCCACCACCTTCTCGAGCGCGACGTGCACTACATCGTGCGCGACGGCGGCGTGCACCTGATCAACGCCTCCCGCGGTCGGGTGGCCCAGCTGCAGCGGTGGCCCGACGGCATGCAGGCGGCCGTGGAGATCAAGGAGGGTCTCGCCCAGACCGACTCCGGTGAGGTCATCGACACCATCACCGTGCAGGCGTTGATCGGCCGCTACCCGACGGTGTGCGGCATGACCGGTACCGCGCTGGCCGCCGGTGAGCAGTTCCGGCAGTTCTACGACCTGCGGGTCTCGCAGATCCCACCGAACACCCCCAACATCCGCAAGGATCTGCCCGATCGGGTCTACGACACCAAGGCCAACAAGGTGGAGGCCGTCGTCGCCTACGTCAAAGAGGTCCACGAGACCGGTCAGCCGGTCCTGATCGGTACCCACGACGTCGCCGAGTCCGAAGAACTCGCGTACTTCCTGGAGAAGGCCGGCGTGGGATGCGTGGTCCTCAACGCGAAGAACGACGCCGAAGAGGCCAAGATCATCGCCGAGGCCGGCACCAAGGACGCCGTCACCGTGTCGACGCAGATGGCCGGACGCGGCACCGACATCCGATTGGGCGGGTCCTCGGACGACGAGACGGCCCGCGAGGAGATCATCGAACTCGGCGGACTGTGCGTTGTCGGCACCGGGCGGCACGACACCGAACGTCTCGACAACCAGCTGCGTGGCCGCGCCGGCCGTCAGGGCGACCCGGGCATGTCGGTGTTCTTCAGCAGCCTCGAGGATCCGGTCGTCACCAAGAATCTCTCGTTCAAGCGTGATCCCGTCGCGCAGTCCGAGGACGGATCGATGGGATCGAAGGGAATCGACCTCATCGAGCAGGCGCAACGCGTGGCCGAGGGCGTGATGCTCGAACTGCACGCCAACACCTGGCGCTACAACCAGCTGGTGAATCAGCAACGCGAAATCGTGGTCAAACGCCGGATGGAGGTGTTGACCACCGATACCGCGCTGAAGGAACTCCGTGATCTCGAGCCGCAGCGCTATGCCGAACTCACCGGAACCGCCGAGGCCGCCAGCGAGTCGAAAACCGATGAGTCGAACACCGACGAGAAGGTCGGTGCCGAGAAGAACGATGCCGAGGCCGGGGCGGACGAGAAGGCCGTCGACGCGCAGGAATCCGACGGCCCGGCGACCGAGGACAGTGCCGCCGAGGAGACCACGACCGCCGAGCCCGACGCGACCGAGGAGAAGTCGCGGTGGATTCCCGTCGAACCGCTCGCCGATGACGTTCTCGAGCAGGCCGCTCGCGAGATCATGCTGTACCACCTCGATCGCGAATGGGCCGATCACCTCGCCTTCGTCTCCGACGTCCGGGCGAGCATCCACCTGCGGGCGATCGGGCGGGAGAGTCCGCTCGACGAATTCCACCGGCTCATCCTCGCCGAGTTCTCCGAACTGCCGACCCGGGCGATCGACAAGTCGCGCAAGACCTTCCGCGAGGCAGTGATCACTCCCGACGGGGTCGACCTGGGAGCCGCCGACCTGCACCGGTCGACGATGACGTGGACCTATATGGTCCACGACAACCTGTTCGCGTCCGGCGGCGCCAAGACACTGCAGGGAATCATCGGTATCTTCCGGTGACCGGACCCGGGGGAGGCGACGACGGCCCGGTGACCGCAGAGGCGTCCGGCGCCGACCGCATCCTCACCGTGCCCAACGCGCTCAGTGTGTTGCGGCTGGTTCTCATCCCGGTCTTCATCTGGCTGGTGATCGTCGAGAAGGCCGACGGATGGGCGTTCGTCGTGCTGTTCGTGTCCGGGGTCACCGACTGGCTCGACGGGAAACTCGCCCGGCTGCTCGACCAGTCGTCACGGCTCGGCGAACTGCTCGACCCCGCTGCCGATCGCCTCTACATCGTGGTCATCCCGATCTGTTTCGGGCTGCGCGACTTCGTGCCGTGGTGGTTGATCGGCGTCATCATCGCGCGGGACGTGCTGCTGTTCGCGAGCGCACCGCTGTTGCGTTCGCGCGGACTGGTGGCCCTGCCGGTGCTCTACGTCGGCAAGGCCGCGACCTTCGCCCTGATGAGCGCCTTCCCGTGGCTGCTTGCCGGACAACTTGATTCGGTGGTCGGCACCATCTGCTATCCGATCGGCTGGGCCTTCCTGATCTGGGGGGTCGGAATGTATCTGTGGTCGTTCGTGCTCTATTGGGCCCAGACGATCATGGTGATGCGCATGATGCCGCGACTCGACCGGGTCTCCTCGGCCGGAGCGGGTTAAAGTCTCGAACGAACAGAAAGGGGGCACAGTGACCGAAACCAACGTGCCGGCCGAATTGACCTACACACCCGAGCATGAATGGGTCCGTCGGGTCTCGCCCACGACCGTCCGGATCGGGATCACCGACTTCGCCCAGGAACAGCTCGGTGACGTCGTCTTCGTGCAGTTGCCCGAGGTCGGGTCGGAGGTGGAGGCCGGCGAGTCGTTCGCCGAGGTCGAGTCGACCAAGAGCGTGTCCGACATCTTCGGGCCCCTCAACGGGACGATCGCGGCCGTGAACGACGAACTCGAGTCGACGCCGGATCTGGTCAATTCCGAGCCCTACGAGGCCGGCTGGCTCGTCGAGATCGCGGTCGAGGAGTCCGGCGAACTCGACGCTCAGTTGGGCGACCTGCTCGACGCCGAAGGATACCGGCAGGTCATCGACGGCTGAGTGGAGACACCCGGGGCGACGCGTAGGTCTCGCCCCGAGGGGCGGCGGCCGGGCCCGATCCACCGGATACGCGGTGGCGTAAGGGGAAACGCGCCCCAACGGTCGTGGTCGTCGGATCCGGGCGGCTATGATCAATCGGTGTCTGCCGGGTCTGATGGGTCGGGTCGGCGCGAAACGGTAGGTTGGATTCGGGCGCCGACAAGGTGCGACGAACCGACTGCCCGCGCGTCGGGTACCCGGTTCCCCGACCCGCTTCGGACGCGGCCGAGCGCCTCGACGGCGCCGCGATCGACAACAGCGCACTTCGGACGACGAAGGAGAGATAGTGAGCGATAACGACAAGGACTTCGAGGCGCCAGTGGAGACCACGTCGGTCTTCCGCGAGGAGTTCATCAACGAACTCGACTCGGCCGGCACCTCGAGTGAGCCCGCCGATACCGGGGTCGAGCGACTCTCACCCGGCACGGCGCTGCTTGTCGTCAAGCGCGGTCCGAACGCCGGGTCCCGGTTCCTGCTCGACCAGGCGACCACCTCCGCGGGCCGCCACCCCGACAGCGACATCTTCCTCGACGACGTCACCGTGAGCCGTCGGCACGCCGAGTTCCGGCTGTCCGATGCCGAGTTCCAGGTGGTCGATGTGGGCAGCCTCAACGGCACCTACGTGAACCGTGAACCGGTCGACACCGCGACGCTGAGCAACGGCGACGAGGTGCAGATCGGCAAGTTCCGGCTCGTGTTCCTGAGCGGCCCGCGCGACGGTTCCGCTTCCTAGGCACGTGCCGGCCTCCCCAGCAGGGCAGCGCGGCGACGGACCGATGTCCATCGGGTCGGTCCTCGCACTGCTGCGTGAGGACTTTCCCGACGTCACGATCTCCAAGATCCGATTCCTCGAGTCCGAGGGACTGATCAGTCCGGAGCGGGCGCCGTCGGGCTATCGACGATTCAGTCAGGCGGACTGCGATCGCTTGCGCTTCGTGCTGACCGCGCAACGCGATCGATATCTGCCGCTGAAGGTCATCAAGGAACAACTCGACACGATCGATCACGGCAACGACGGGCCGGCCGGCAACGGCACACGGCTGCTGTCGTCGGCCCGTTCGGCGGTGGCGCCGGCCACCGACTTCGGGACTCGTGGAGACCGGGTGTCCCGGGAGTCGTTGATGGAGCGCACGGGCGTGGATTCCGCATTCGTGACCGAACTCCAGCGCGGTGGGCTGCTGACTCCCGGACCCGCCGGGTTCTTCGACGAGGACGCGGTGCGGCTGGTGGAAGCCGCTGCGGCACTGGCGAGCTACGGCGTCGAGACGCGGCACCTGCGTGCGTTCAAGGTCTCCGCCGACCGTGAGGCCGGGCTGGTCGCCCAGATCGCCAGTCCGATCGCCAAGGGCAAGGGCACCGGCGCTCGCGATCGCGCCGAGGAGCTGGTGCGTGAGATCGCGGCGCTCTCGGTCACTTTGCACACCCAGCTGGTCAAGGCGGCCGTCCGGGACGTCCTGGACTGACGTCTCGCCCGGACTTCCGTTCCCGTTCATCGGCCGGACCGATGGTCCGGCCGGACCGACTCGACCGTCGCGTGGCGGTGGTGCGGTGTAGCGTCGAGAAGGACCCATCGGGTCAACGAGAATCGGTTCCGTCGTCATCGGGTGGAGGTGCATGACATGAGCGAAATGCGCGTGGTCGGTATCCGCGTCGAGCCGCCACAGAGTCAACCCGTGTTGTTGCTGCGTGAGGTCGACGGGGCACGATATCTGCCGATCTGGATCGGGCAGAGTGAGGCCGCATCGATCGCGCTGCGGCAGAAGGGGATCGAGCCGCCGAGGCCGTTGACCCACGATCTGATCGTCAACCTCATCGAGGAGTTCGGGCAGACCCTCGTCGAGGTACGCATCGTCGACATGCAAGAGGGCACGTTCTACGCCGAGATGGTCTTCGCCAATGACCTGCGGGTGTCGGCGCGGCCCTCGGATTCGATCGCGGTCGCCATGCGCGCCGAGGTCCCGATCATCGCCGACGAGGAGGTCCTCGCCGAGGCGGGTCTGCTCATCCCGGACGAGGACACCGACGAAGCGCCGAACGAGAAGGACGACGAGGTCGAGAAGTTCAAGGAGTTCCTCGACAACGTCTCACCCGACGACTTCAAGGCGAGTGGCGGCGCCTGATCCGCGCGAGGTGAGCCGGTCCGCTGTCGGCGGTAGCGACACATCACGGATCGGCAACCGTCTGGTCTCCGTCTGCCTCCATCTCAAGTAGAGGTTGAGCCTCGTGGCGCGTCGCGTTGATTCGGGGTCGCCGGCAGGCATACCGTCAGTCCCGGATCGCCGCAGGACATCCGTGGCGAGCAGGACATCGATCGGCGCGCGGGCGCGTACAGTGGACCACCAAGGGTGGCCGACTAATGCGCATGCCCGTCCGACCGGTTCTCAAGGTGTGGCGAGGAGTCTGCAGTGGGCGATCAGCCGAAGGACAACGGTGCGAGCGGGGATCGTGGCGCGCCGCGAACGGCGACGCAGGGAAGCCTGGAGGACATCGCTCCCGGCCTGTTTCCCAATGACACGGTGCCCGACGAGCTGATCGGTTACCGCGGGCCGAGCGCCTGCCAGATCGCCGGCATCACCTACCGTCAGCTCGACTACTGGGCACGCACCTCGCTGGTCGTCCCGTCGATTCGCGGTGCCGCCGGGTCCGGCAGTCAACGGCTCTACTCGTTCAAGGACGTCCTCGTCCTCAAGATCGTCAAACGTCTGCTCGACACCGGGATCTCCCTGCAGAACATCCGCGTCGCGGTCGACCATCTGCGTCAGCGGGGGGTCGAGGACCTCGCGCGCATCACCCTGTTCTCGGACGGGACGACGGTGTACGAGTGCACCTCTGCCGAAGAAGTCGTCGACCTGCTCCAGGGCGGTCAGGGCGTCTTCGGGATCGCGGTGAGCGGAGCGATGCGCGAACTCACCGGCACCATCTCCGAGTTCCCCGGTGAACGGGCCGACGGTGGCGTCACCGAAACCGCGCCGGAGGACGAGCTCGCCGCACGCCGCAAGAGCCGCACGCGCCGCACCGGATAGCCATCTCGTGGCGCGCTGCACCCGCCGGGTTACCCGACGGTAGACTGGACGGGCGCCGCTGCATCACGGGAGAGCGTCGCCGCCCACGCCTCGGAGCCGAGGCCACGCGGTGACCGCCGAAGGAGCAATACCTCTCCGTCAAACTCTCAGGCACCCGGACCGTGATGGACGCCGGCGTCTCTGGAAAGTGACGAGCAACTCGTCCGCCCACGGTGAAAGGCCACACGTGTCGGTGACGCCGCGTACGGCCGAATCTCTCAGGCGCCGGCCGGATCTGCGATCCGCGGCATGACAGAGGGGGAGGACCGAACGATCCGGTGCCCGGATCCCGTGAGAGGTCCCGTCATGACCCGTCTGTCCGAATCCCAGTCACCCGTGGAATCCCGGTCGCCCGTCGAATCCCGGTCGCCCGTCCCGTCGGCCTTCGTCGACCGTCATGTGGGCCCCGACGACGCGGAGACCGCGCACATCCTGGGCACCATCGGCGTGTCGGGTCTCGACGAACTCGCCGCGCGCGTGGTGCCCGCGGTGATCGCCGATTCGCCCGACGACAACGGCCTCGACGCGCTTCCGCCGCCGGTCACCGAACACCAGGTGCTTGCCACCCTCGCCGAACTCGCCGCGCGCAACACGGTCTCCCGCTCGATGATCGGGCTGGGCTACCACGACACGCTCACCCCGCCGGTGATCCGTCGCAACGTGCTGGAGAATCCGGCCTGGTACACCGCCTACACCCCCTATCAGCCCGAGATCAGCCAGGGGCGCCTCGAGGCACTGCTCAACTTCCAGACCATGGTCTCCGACCTCACCGGCCTCGAGGTCGCGAATGCGTCGATGCTCGACGAGGCGACCGCGGCCGCGGAGGCGATGACGCTCATGCGTCGGGCGGGCAAGTCGAAATCGGCGCGGCTGGTCGTCGACGCCGACCTGTACCCGCAGACCAGGGCGGTCATCGAGACCCGTGCCGAGCCGTTGGGTATCGAGATCGTCGAGGCGGCATTGCATCCCGGGCTTCCCGGGTACGGTCTGCCCGCCGACGACTTTTTCGGCGTGGTGCTGCAGGTGCCGGGTGCGTCCGGTCGCATCATCGACGCCGCGCCGATCATCGAGGCCGCCCACGAGGCCGGGGCGCTCGTCGCGGTGGGCGCCGACCTGTTGGCATTGACCCTGATCACCCCGCCCGGTGAGCTGGGCGCCGACGTCGCCTTCGGTACCACCCAGCGGTTCGGTGTGCCCATGGGCTTCGGTGGCCCACATGCCGGATACCTCGCGGTGCGTACCGCCCACACCCGGCAGATGCCCGGACGACTCGTCGGGGTGTCCAAAGATGCCGACGACAACCTCGCCTATCGGCTGTCGCTGCAGACGCGTGAACAGCACATCCGCCGCGAGAAGGCGACCAGCAACATCTGTACCGCACAGGTCCTGCTGGCCGTCATCGCGGCGATGTACGCCGGATATCACGGACCGGAAGGATTGCGCGCCATCGCGATTCGGGTCCATGAGCGAGCTGCGCAGATCGCCGACGCACTCACCGCCGCCGGCTTCGCCGTCGAGCACTCGACCTTCTTCGACACGGTGGCCGTCCGAATCCCCGGCGGTGCCGACCGGATCGTTGCCACCGCCCGTCAAGCCGGGATCGCACTGTGGCGCGCGGACGCCGACACCGTGCGCATCGCCTGCGACGAGACCACCACCGAGGACGACGTGCGCACCGTGCTCGCGGTCTTCGATTCGGCCGGTGTGCGGCCCCGGCAGTTCGCCCAGCCGATCGCGACGCGCACGAGCGACTACCTCACGCACCCGGCGTTCAACCGCCACCGCACCGAGACGTCGATGCTGCGATACCTGCGCGCCCTGTCCGACAAGGACATCGCGCTCGACCGCAGCATGATCCCGCTCGGGTCGTGCACGATGAAGCTCAACGCCACCGCCGAGATGGAACCCATCACCTGGCCGGGCTTCGCCGGACTACACCCGTTCGCCCCGGCCGAGGACAGTGCGGGCATCCGCGAGCTGATCGCGACCCTGGAATCGTGGCTGGTAGCCATCACCGGCTACGACCGGGTGAGCCTGCAACCCAACGCGGGTTCACAGGGTGAGTATGCGGGTCTGCTGGCGATCCGTGGCTATCACCACAGCCGCGGCGACACCGACCGCGACGTGTGTCTGATCCCGTCGAGTGCGCACGGCACCAACGCGGCCTCGGCGGTGATGGCCGGGATGCGGGTGGTCGTGGTGGCCTGCCGCACCAACGGGGACGTCGACGTCGAGGATCTGCGGACCAAGATCGCCGAGCACGGCACGCGCCTGGCCGCGATCATGATCACCTACCCGTCCACCCACGGCGTGTTCGAACACGACATCGCCGACATCTGTGCGGCCGTCCACGACGCCGGCGGTCAGGTCTACGTCGACGGAGCCAACCTCAATGCGCTCGTCGGCGTCGCCCGTCCGGGGCGTTTCGGCGGCGACGTGAGTCATCTGAACCTGCACAAGACGTTCTGCATCCCGCACGGGGGCGGCGGGCCCGGGGTGGGTCCGGTCGCGGTGCGCCGTCATCTCGCGGCGTTCCTCCCGGGCCACCCGCTCGCCCCGGAGTTGCCCGACGGCCCGACGATCGCCGCCGCACCCTACGGCTCCGCGTCGATCCTGCCGATCACCTACGCCTACATCGCGATGATGGGCGCGGCCGGTCTGCGTCGGGCGACGCTGACCGCCATCGCCTCGGCCAACTACATCGCGCGTCGTCTCGCCGATCATTATCCGGTGCTCTACACCGGCCACGAGGCCGGCGCCGGGGACACCGGTGAGGTCGGCGGCTGGGTGGCGCACGAGGCGATCCTGGATCTGCGTCCGCTGACCAAGGAGACCGGGGTGACCGTCGACGATGTGGCAAAACGATTGGCCGACTACGGCTTCCACGCGCCGACGATGAGTTTCCCGGTGGCCGGCACGCTGATGGTCGAGCCGACCGAGAGTGAGAACCTCGACGAACTCGACGCGTTCTGCGACGCGATGATCGCGATCCGCGCCGAGATCGACGCCGTGGCCGCGGGCACCTGGCCCGCGGAGGACAACCCGCTGCGAGGGGCACCGCATACCGCGGAGTGCCTGGTCGGCGAGTGGGATCATCCGTACTCCCGGGAGCTGGCCGTGTACCCGCAGGGCCTGCCGTCCGCGGGCGGGCGAGCCAAGGTGTGGCCCGCGGTGCGCCGCATCGACGGGGCCTTCGGTGACCGCAACCTCGTGTGCAGTTGCCCGCCGGTGGCGGCATTCGCCGAGTGACACAGGTGCCCGGGTGTCATACGTGGGGTGGTGACGCCCGGGCGGCCGGTCAACCCTCGCTGGTGCCGTACATGAGCTTGTTGATCGTGACGATGGCCTGATCCTCCGGGTTGGGCATCGGATCGTCGGTCATCGGGAAGGCGACCGTCGCGGTCTTCGGCGGTAGTGGGGCATCGCCGCGGAAACCGAGGCCGGTCAATGCCCGCAGGTGCTCGGGTTTCTCGGCATAGCCGAGGAATTCGGAGATCGCGGCGCTGGCGAACTGCGGGACCTGATCGCCCTTGAGATGCAGGACGGGGAAGTCGGCGATCGGGGTTGGGCCGTCGGGGATCACCTCGGCGAGCCGGGTCTTGGCATCGTCCTTGGTCAGCTGGTACAGCCGTTGCTCGGTGATGGGCACGGCATGGATGGGTGCGCTCGCCGGGTCGGCGGCGGTGGCGATCGCGGTCGCCGCTCCCGCCGGTGAACCATCGGGGGAGCGCGGAGCGGTTCGGGTGAGTGCGTCGATGCTGGAGGACACCCGCGTCGAGGCGGCGTCGGCAGCGGTCAGGGTGCCGACACTGTGGGTCACCCGCATCGCCACCGCCTGCGCGGCGAGGACACTCGGATCCGATTGGCCCTCACGCGGCATCGACATACGCAACGACCCCCACCCGCGCAGCCCGAGGTCGTCGAGACTGTCGTCGCGGCTCTGCAGCGTCGGGAGCTGTCCCCAGTCGAGTTGGCCGGTGAGCTTCGCGCCGAGTTCCGGAGCGGTCGCGAGCACCACCGGCGAGGTCACCAGCGAATCGGGATCGCCGTCCACCAGATCGGGTTTGGCGGTCGTGAGCTGGGCGGCCCACACCGATGACTGGGGCACCCATGCGGCCGGATACGGACCCATCGACGCGGTGTCCCAGCTGCCGGTCAGACCGTCGAGGGTGATCTTGGCGTCGCGGGCGGCGACCGCGATGCGGACACAGTGATCGCGCACCACCGGAGTGGTCGCCGAATATGCCTGCGCGATGGCCTCGAGTCCCGGCGCGATGTCGGGGTCGGCGAGGACGGTGACCGTGGCCGGACCGTCGACGCATTGGGCGGCCGCGGCATCGGCCTCACGGTCGACGTGATCACCGATGCGGAACCACACCACCACACACGCGGCGATCAGGACTGCCGACAACAGAACCATGACCAGGCCGCGGCTCACCCCGCGATGCCGCAGCCTGTTCTTGTCATCGTCGACGCGATGGTGTGCCACCCGTTGGTCCTCCGTTGTCCGACCGGCCCGGGCACACCCTATGGCATGTCAGGGCCGGTCGGAAACCTCACGCAGCGCCGAATCAGCCCTGAGCAGCCGCTTTGAACTCGCGTCGGCGACGATGCAGGATCGGCTCGGTGTAACCGCTGGGCTGGGTGGTGCCCTCGAGGATCAGCTCCTTGGCCGCCTGCCAGGCGATGTTGGTGTCGAAGTCCGGGGCCATCGGCCGGTAATCGGGGTCGCCCTCGTTCTGCCGGTCGACCACCGGGGCCATCCGCTTGAGCGCGTCGACCACGTCGTCGGCGGTCACGATGCCGTGCCGGATCCAGTTGGCGAGGAGCTGACTCGAGATGCGCAGCGTCGCACGGTCTTCCATCAGTGCGATGTCGTGGATGTCGGGGACCTTGGAGCACCCGACACCGTGGTCGATCCAACGCACCACGTAGCCGAGGATGGACTGACAGTTGTTGTCGAGCTCCTCGCGCTTCTCCTCATCGGACCAATCGGTCCTCGGGGCGAGCGGGATGGTGAGGATGTCATCGACCGACGCCGGATCCCGCTTGGCGATCTCGTCCTGGCGCTCGAAGACGTCGACGAGGTGGTAGTGCATGGCGTGCAGTGTCGCCGCCGTCGGTGAGGGCACCCACGCAGTGGTCGCGCCGGCCTTGGGCTGGCCGATCTTCTGCTCGACCATGTCGGCCATCAGATCGGTCATCGCCCACATGCCCTTGCCGATCTGCGCCTTGTGCTGCAGGCCGGCGGCCAAACCGGTGTCGACGTTGAAATCCTCGTAGGCGAGAATCCACTTCTGCTTCTTCATCTCGCCCTTGCGGATCATGGCGCCGGCCTCCATCGAGGTGTGGATCTCGTCGCCGGTGCGGTCGAGGAAGCCGGTGTTGATGAACACCACCCGCTTCTCGGCGGCCTTGATCGCGGCCTTGAGGTTCACCGTGGTGCGGCGCTCCTCGTCCATGATGCCGACCTTGAGGGTGTTCTCCGGCAGACCGAGGACCTTCTCGACGCGGCCGAACAGCTCGACGGTGAAGGCGACCTCGTCGGGGCCGTGCATCTTCGGCTTGACGATGTAGATGGACCCGGTCCGGGAGTTCTGCACACCCGACTGGGTGGACAGTCCGTGGATGCCGGCCAGCGAGGTGACCAGGGCGTCGAGGATTCCCTCGGGGACCTCGTTGCCGTCGGCGTCGAGGACCGCCGGGTTGGTCATCAGGTGACCGACGTTGCGGACGAACAGCAGCGAGCGGCCGTGCAGGTCGAAGCCGGTCCCGTCGGGTGCGGTGTACTCGCGGTTGCCGTTGAGGCGGCGGGTGAAGCTCTTGCCGCCCTTGGTCACCTCTTCGGCCAGGTCGCCCTTGTTCAGGCCGAGCCAGTTGCGGTAGCCGAGCACCTTGTCGTCGGCGTCGACCGCGGCGACGGAATCCTCGAAGTCCATGATCGTGGTGATCGCCGACTCCATGACCACGTCCTTGATGCCCGCCGGGTCGGTGGAGCCGATGGGGGAGTCCGGGTCGATCTCGATGTCGAGGTGGAGGCCGTTGTGGCGCAACAGGATCGACGACGGTGAGGACGCCTCCCCGCGATAACCGGCAAACGCCGACGGGTCGGCGAGGATGGCCGTCGATCCGTCGGCCAGCGTCACCGACAGCGCGCCGTCGACGACGGCGAACGCGGTCACGTCGGTGTAGCTGCATTGTTCGAGCGGAACCGCCTTGTCCAGGAAGTCCTTTGCGTAGGCGATGACCTTGTCGCCGCGAACCTTGTTGTAGGACTTGCCCTTCTCTGCGCCGTCGGTCTCCGCGATGACGTCGGTGCCGTAGAGGGCGTCATACAACGATCCCCAGCGCGCGTTGGAGGCATTGAGCGCGAAGCGGGCGTTGAGGACGGGCACCACCAGCTGTGGGCCCGCGGTCTCGCTGATCTCGCGATCGACGCCGGCGGTGCTGATCTGGAAGTCGTCGGGTATCGGCACGAGGTAGCCGATCCCGGTCAGGAAGTCCTTGTACTCACCGAAGGTGGCGGCATCGGAGAAATCGGCACCCTGATGGTCGCGGTGCCAGGTGTCGATCTTGGCCTGTAGATCATCGCGGACGGCGAGCAACGACTTGTTCTTCGGGGCGAGGTCGGCGACGACCTCGGCGGCCCCGGACCAGAAAGTGTCGGCGTCTATACCGGTGCCCGGCAACGCCTCATCGTTGACGAAGTCGTAGAGGACTCGAGAGACCTGCAAGCCGTTGACGGTGATCCGGTCAGACATGTGCGCCTTCCTTCGTGTGGTCCCCACAGCGCTCACCCCCGGTGGCACCTGGGTGCCCGGACGGGGTGTGAACTCGTGGTTCTGCGGTGTGCGGCCCCCTATGTTACTCGTCGGGAAACATCGCCGAGGGCCCCGGTCGGCTGCGCGCTGCGTGGTTCGCCGACGCCGGGCAGGGCCTCGATCGCCGCGAGGATTCGCGTGCGGACCGCAGCGGCGCGGCGGGTGAGCGCGGTTTGCTCGCGGACGTAGTGCGCACGCCCGGCCGCGGTCTCCACCGCGATCGGCTCGTATCCCAGTGACCGCAGATCGTAGGGGCTCGCGCGCATGTCGATCTCCCGCGCGTCGCGGGCGAGTTCGAAGGCGTCGAGGGTCAGCGTCGCATCGAGCAGCGGGGCCAGGGTGAAGCAGGTGCGGTAGAGGTCCATCGACACATGCAGGCACCCCGGTTGATCGGTGGCGAGGCGGTCGTCGGGGTCCAGGGGACGTTCGTTGCGGGGGCGGGCGGGTTCGGTGAAGAACCGGAACGCGTCGAAGTGGGTGCAGCGCAACGGCATGGCCTCGACCACCGCGTCGGTGCCCGCGGCACCGAGTCGCAGCGGGTGATCGTGGCGGATGTCGTTGGTGCGGTACACCATTGCCCACTCGTGCAGCCCGAAGCACCCGAGGCGTGCGGGCCGGGCGGCGGTCGCGGTGAGCACTTCGCGTGCCGAGCGCACGGCGTCGAGGCGGCGATGCAGGTAGTGCGGATCGACGGTGACGCCCGTCGGTGTGCGGTGGTAGCCGCGAAGCGTGCCGACCTCTCGCGCCCAGGCCTGGTCGCGGGCGGTGTCGTCGATGCGCAGGACGATCCCGTATCCGGGATGCCACCGCCGCACGTGGGAGGGACGTGACGAGTAGTAGGTGAACAGGAAGTCGAGGACCGGATGGCGGTGACCTCGGCGGCGCTCGCGCAGGTACGGACCGATCAGTTCCTCGACGCGCCGGCCGTGGGCGTCGAGGAGTGCGTGCCACCGTGCGGGAGCGAGGATCTCGCCGATCACGTCAGATCCGGTGGGTCTCGTCGCGGACCGTACCCACGAACTCCTCGACGAGGTCTGCCAACGCAACGATCCCGACCGTGCGGCCGGTGTCGTCGACGACCGCACCCAGATGCGAGCTGGTCCGGCGCAGGACGCCGGTGGCCTCGTCGAGCGGGGTGTCGGCGGCGATCACCGGCAGCGGGCGGACCTTGTCGACACCGATGACGGTGTCCGGGCCGATCCGTTCGTCGAGGATGTCGTCGAGGATGTCCTTCAGGTGCAGATAGCCGGTATAGGTGCCGTCCGGGCCACGGACCGGGAACCGTGAGAACCCGGTGGCGCTGACCGCACGCTCGACCGCGCCGAGGGTGGGGCCACTGCCGCCGGTCTGCGGGTCGCGCTCGACGTCGACGCTGCGCATCCGGTCCAGGGGGATCATCACCTCGGCGACGGTTCGGCTCACCGAGCGCAGCGCGCGGTCGAGGCGGTCGTGCTCCTCGGCGTCGATGAGACCCTCCTCGCGGGACTCGCCGAGCATCTGGGCGAGCTCGACGGGCGACACCGACGAATCGAGCTCGTCCTTGGGTTCCACGCGCATCGCGCGCAACGTGATGTTCGCCAGCCAGTTGTAGACGCCGATGAACGGCCGCGCGATCTTGATGAACGCCAGATGCACCGGTACCAGCAGCATCGCCGAGGTCTCCGGTCCGGCGAGCGCGATGTTCTTGGGCACCATCTCGCCGAGCAGGATGTGTAGGACCACCACCAGTGCGAGGGCGATCGCGAAGGCGATCGGATGCACCACCTGCTCGGGGATGTGCACCAGGTCCAAGGGCCCCTCGATGAGATGGGCCACCGCGGGTTCGGCGACACGTCCGAGCAGGATCGAGCAGACGGTGATGCCCAACTGTGCTCCGGCCAGCATCAACGACAGGTGCTCGCCCGTCCGGATCACGGTGCGGGCCCGGGCCTTGCCGTCCTCGGCGAGCGCCTCGAGCCGGTCGCGTCGCGCGGAGATGAGCGAGAACTCCGCGCCGACGAAGAAGGCGTTGCCGGCCAGCAACACCACCGCCAGGACGATGGCGCCGATGTCGTTCATCGCTCACCTGCCGTGTCGGAGTTCCAGTGGAAACGCGCGGCCAGTGACTCCGAGGCGGGTTCGTCGGAGATCGGCTGCAGCGACACCACGTCGACCCGCCTGCCGTCCATCTCGGTCACCGTCGCACGCCAACGTTGATCGCTGAGTTCGTCGGCGTCGTCGGACTCGTCGTCGTCATCGGGGTCGATCACCGGTGTCCGCAGCGGCAGTTCGACAGTGTCGCCGGCCTGCGGGATGCGGCCGAGAACGAACATCACCAGACCGCCGAGGGTGTCGTAGGAGCCGTCCGGCGCCCGATAACCCGTGGCCTCGTACAGCTCGTCGACCCGCAAGAGACCCGCGCAGAGATAACCCTCCCCGTCGGCCTGGACGTCGGGGTGTTCGTCGTCGTGCTCGTCGGTGACATCGCCGAGGATCTCCTCGATGAGATCCTCGGTCGTCACGATGCCCGCGGTCCCGCCGTACTCGTCGATGACCACGCACATCTCCATGCCGTCGGCGCGGATGCGTTCCATGAGCGCGTCGCCGTCCAGCGTCACCGGTACCCGGCCGACGGGACGGGCCAGGGCGGCGACGGTGGTCCTCGACTGCTCGTCGGGGGCGACGGTGAAGGCCTGCTTGATGTGCACGACGCCGATGAGCTCGTCGAGGTCGCCGTCGTCGACGACGGGGAACCGGGAATGCCCGGTGGCCGAGCAGGCGATGACGAGGTCACGCACGCTGGCGTCACGGTCGAGGCATTCCACCGTGACGCGCGGGGTCATTAGATCCTCGGCGGTGAGTTCGCCGAAGCGCAGCGAGCGGTTCACCAGGGTCGCGGTGTCCTCGTCGATGGAGCCCTGTCGCGCCGAGTTGCGCACCAGCGACGCCAACTCCTGCGGCGAACGTCCGGAGCGGAGCTCTTCGGCCGGCTCGATACCGAGGCGGCGGACCACCCAGTTGGCCGAGCCGTTGAGGCCGTTGATGACGTAGCGGAACATCGCCGAGAAGATCGTCATCGGTCCGGCCGTCGCGCGGGCCACCGACAACGGATGGGCGATGGCGAGATTCTTCGGCACCAACTCGCCGAGCACCATCGACAACGAGGTCGCGATGAGCAGCGACAGCGCCAGGGAAATACCCCCGGCAGCGCCGGAGCCGAGACCCAATGCCTGCAGTCCGGGTGTGATCAGTTGCGCCAGAACGGGTTCGGCGATGTAGCCGGTGACCAGCGTGGTGATGGTGATGCCGAGTTGAGCTCCGGAGAGCTGGAACGACAATGTGCGATGGGCGCGCTGCACCATCCGCGCGCGGCGGTCGCCACGAGTGGTGACGTCGGAGTCGACGGCCGATCGTTCGAGCGCGGTGAGTGAGAACTCCGCGGCGACGAACAGCGCGGTGCCCAGGGTGAGCGCGACGAAGCCGACCAGGCCGGCGACGTAGAGGACGATCTGCACCAGGCGATCACCACCCGCCCGGCAACGGGCGTCCCTCGGCGAATCCGGCCGCCGACTGGACGCCGAGGATCACCCGGTCGTGCAGCTCGGTGAGGGTCCGGGCGCCGGTGTAGGTGGCGGTACTGCGCACCCCGGAACAGATGTGATCGAGGAGGTCCTCGACGCTGGGCCGGTCGGGGTCGACGGGAATCCGCGATGAGGAGATGCCCTCCTCGAACAGGCTCTTGCGGGCCCGGTCGTAGGCGTTGTCGTCGGCGGAGCGGGCCACCACCGCACGCTTGGAGGCCATACCGAAACTCACCTTGTACGCGCCGCGCGCATCCTGATGCAGATCACCCGGCGACTCGTAGGTCCCGGCGAACCAGGAGCCGATCATCACATTCGATGCCCCGGCGGCCACCGCGAGGGCGACGTCGCGCGGATGCCGCACCCCGCCGTCGGCCCACACGTGCCCACCGTGCTCCCGGGCGGCGGCCGCACAGTCGGCAACCGCCGAGAACTGCGGACGCCCGACACCGGTCATCATCCGCGTCGTGCACATCGCACCCGGCCCGACGCCCACCTTGACGATGTCGGCGCCTGCGGAGATCAGATCGATGGTGCCCTCGGCGGAGACCACGTTGCCGGCCACGATCGGTACCTCCAAGCCCACCGCCGCGACCGCCGACACCGCGGCGATCATGCGTTCCTGATGACCGTGCGCGGTGTCGATGACCAACAGGTCGGCGCCTGCCCTGACCAGATCGGTGGCCTTCGCCGCGACATCACCGTTGATGCCGACCGCGGCCGCGATCCGCAACCGGCCGTCGGCATCGACGTTCGGGTGATACACGCCGTGACGCAGCGCCCCGACCCGGGTCAGCACGCCGGCCAGCGTGCCGTCGGGATGGGTCAGCACCGCGAGTCCCTGCCGGAGATCGGTCAACGCGTCGAACACCTCGCGGGGCGGGGTGTGCACGGGCAGGGTGACGATCACCGGCGCCGCGACGTCGGAGACCCGGGTGAATCGATCGACGTCGGCACATGCGGCCTCGGTCACCAGACCCACCGGTACGTCGTTCTCGACGACCACCGCTGCCCCGTGCGCTCGCTTGTGCAGCAGCGCCAGCGCGTCGGACACCGAATCCCCGCGGGTCAACGTCACCGGCGTGTCGGCCACCAGATCGCGCGATTTCACGAAGGCGATCGACCGCGCGGCCGCCGCGAGCGGAAGATCCTGGGGCAACACGGCGAGCCCACCGCGACGCGCCAGCGTCTCGGCCATCCGTTTGCCCGAGACCGCGGTCATGTTGGCCGCCACCACCGGGATCGTCGTTCCGGACCCGTCGTGGGTGCTCAGGTCCACGTCGAACCGCGAGGTCACGTCCGAGCGGTTCGGTACGACGAACACGTCGTCGTAGGTCAGGTCATGGGTGAGGTGATGTCCGGACAGGAATTGCATCGCTGCGCTCGACGTCCCTTTCTGCGCTTCGGGGGTGCGGTGGTCGGTCGGGCTACTGCTCGACCTCGCTGCGGTCGCCGCCCCACAGTGTGTGGAAGGTGCCCGGCTTGTCGGTGCGCTGATAGGTGTGCGCGCCGAAGTAGTCGCGCAGGCCCTGGGTCAGCGCGGCGGGTAGGCGTTCGGAGCGCAGCGCGTCGTAGTAGGACAGCGACGAGGCGAACGCCGGGACCGGAACCCCGATGGTCGCCGCCGTGGCCACCACGCGGCGCCAGGCATCGACACCGGATTCGACGGCCTCGCGGAAGTACGGGGCGAGCAGCAGGCTCGGCAGGTCCGGGTTCTCGGCGTAGGCCTCGCGGATGCGGTTGAGGAACTGGGCGCGGATGATGCATCCGCCGCGCCAGATCGTGGCCAGCGCGCCCGGATCGACGTTCCAACCGTATTCCTTGCTGCCGGCCGCGATCTGGTCGAAGCCCTGCGCGTAGGCGACCACCTTGGACGCGTAGAGCGCGGCACGGATGTCGTCGATGAAGGCCGCGGTGTCGGTGGGGGCCGCACCCGGGGTGCCGCCGGCGAGTCCTTGTGCGGCGGCACGCTGATCGGTGGCGCTGGAGAGCGCGCGGGCGAACACGGCTTCGGCGATACCGGTGGTCGGGATTCCGAGATCGAGTGCCGACTTGACCGTCCAGCGACCGGTGCCCTTCTGTCCGGCGGCGTCGACGATCACGTCGACGAGTGGCGAGCCGGTGGCGGCGTCGACCTGGGCGAGTACCTGCGCGGTGATCTCGACCAGATAGCTCTCGAGGTCGCCGGAGTTCCACCCCTCGAAGACCTTGGCGATGTCGGCGACAGGCATGTCGAGGACGCGACGCATCAGGTCGTAGGCCTCGCCGATGAGCTGCATGTCGGCGTACTCGATGCCGTTGTGCACCATCTTGACGAAATGGCCGCTGCCGTCGGGGCCGATGTGGGTGCAGCACGGTTCGCCGTCGACGTGCGCGGAGATCGACTCCAGCAGCGGGCCGAGTGACTTGTAGGACTCGGCCGGGCCGCCGGGCATGATCGACGGACCGTTGAGCGCACCCTCCTCGCCGCCGGAGATGCCGGCGCCGACGAAGTGCAGTCCGCGTTCGGCCATCGCCTTCTCGCGGCGGATGGTGTCGGTGTAGAGCGAGTTACCGCCGTCGATGATGATGTCGCCGGTGTCCATGGCGTCGGCGAGTTCGTCGATGACCGCGTCGGTGGCGTCGCCGGCCTTGACCATGATCAGCACGCGTCGCGGCTTCTCGAGTGCGTCGATGAACTCGGCGATGCTCTCGGTGCGGATGAATGCGCCCTCGCTGCCGTGGTCGCGGATCAGCGCGTCGGTCTTGGCGATGCTGCGGTTGTGCAGGGCGACGGTGTACCCGTGGTGGGCGAAGTTGCGGGCGATGTTCGAGCCCATCACGGCCAGGCCGGTGACACCGATCTGAGCCTTGGTGGCAGGAGTAGACGAGGCGGAGTTGGTCATGACCCCAGCCTATGGGTTATCGGGTCCGGTGCGCGTTGTCGGGTGACCCGCACCGGCGGATGCCGGTGTCGTCGGTCAGTGGTGGTGGGCCGTGAGAAGCCGGCTGATCTCGGTCAGCCAGGGGATGGCGACGGCGAGTGTGGGGATCACGAGGATGGCCACGGCGGCGGCATAGGCGGCCAGCGCCAGCAGGGGGGTGGGCCGGTCGTGACAGAGGCGGTTGACCCGGGCGAGGGTGGTCGGCCCGCCGACGGCCATCGCCCCGCGGGGGGCGACCGCGTCGGCGCAGGCGACGAGCGCACGACCGAGGGTGGTCGGCGCGGTGGCGCGGACCGCTTGATCGTCGGCGAGGGCCTCGACGAGCAACTTCACCGCGTCGAGGGCCGAGCTGCTGCGGACGAATCGCGGGAACGCCTCGTGGAGCGCGATGAATGCCTCGAGGACCAGATCGTGCCGGGCCCGCAGGTGAGCGCGTTCGTGGGCGATGACCGCGATCAGTTCGTCGCGGGTCAGTCGTGACACCACACCTTCGGAGAGCACGACGCGTTGACGCAGGCCGGGTAGGCAATATGCGAGTGGTTCACTGACGTCGAGCATGCGGATGTCGCGAGCGAACAGCGGATGGGTGTGGTCGGAGCGATCGCAGGCGTCGAGGATGTCGATCAGTTGACGGTGATTGGCGCGGCGGGCGCGGGTACGCACCCCGACCCGGATCACCGTGAACAACAACCGCGCACCGATCAGCAGGGTGAGGGCGAAGACCGAGACGTAGATCGACCACAGCGGGATACCGAGGCGTTCGATCTCGTGCAGCGGGTGGGTGGTGGGGGTGCCGTCGGCACCGGGGGCGAGGAGATTCGCCGCGATCGCGAGTCCGCAACTGAATGCCGAGAGCACCGCGGCCAGGGCGATGGCCTGCCACAGTGTCATCGCCGCGCGCGGCGCGCGGATCGGCCACGCGGCGCGGGACAGTGCCTCCGGTACGGGACCGACCAACAGCAACGTCAGGATGCCGAAGAGAAGGGCGGTCATCGTTGGCTGTCCTCGCGGTTGGGCTGTGCGGGCTGTGTCAGGTGAATCTAGCCGGTTTCGTGCGCCGCACGGGCGGCTTCGAGCTCATCGAGCGCATGGCGCAGGGCGGCGGCCTCGTCGGCGCCGACCCGACCGACGAACGACACCAGCGCCGCGTGCCGCGAACCGGGGGCGTCGGCTTCGCTCAGGGCGTCGACCATCAGCGATGCAACCAGGTCTTCGCGCGGATGTGTCGGCACGTACTTGTGGGCGCGGTCCTCGCGGATCTGGGTGACCAGATTCTTCTTGGCCAGGCGCTGCAGGACCGTCATCACCGTCGTGTAGGCCAGTGACCTGTTCTCCGAGAGTGACTCGTGGACCTGTCGGACCGTCTGTGGGGTGGGAGTGGCCCACAGCGTGTCCATGACTGCCCGCTCGAGGTCTCCCAATCCGTTCATCTTTCGCATTTTACTGCCGATTCTCCTCGATGCCGCATCCGACTCGTTGAGCGCGACCGTGGTGGTTGCGCCGTATGTGGTTATGGCGTGTGACCTGCACCTGTACCCGTTTCTGCCGGCCATGCTTGACAGCCGGGTAAGGCTAGCCTACATTAAGTAACCGTTGGACCGCGCGAGAGTCCTGAGGGCTGCAGAGACCCCCGGTCCACGCCACGGTAGGCCCCACATCTCCAACGAGATGTGGGGCCTACCGGTTCCTTCGGGGGTGTTTTCGACTCACCCCGATTGCCTCCGACATGACACTCTTGTCCTCATGACGAGCAATGAGGAGTACGTGAAGTCGACCGAGTGGCGCGGGCTCGACAGCGAGTTGGGCACGGTGATCGAGTCGGTGACGATCGACGGGTTGGTCGCCACTCTCGAACTCGGCCCCAAACATCATCAGCCGTTCGGGATCGTGCACGGCGGCGTCTATTGCGCCGTGGCCGAGAGCGCGGCCAGTATGAGCGGTTTCTTCTGGCTGCAGGAGACCGGTATCGGTGGTACCGCGGTCGGCGTGAACAACAACACCGATTTCCTCCGTTCGATCAGCACGGGCACCATCACCGCACGCACCAGTCCCATTCACCGGGGGCGGCGTCAGCAGTTGTGGGCGGTCGAGATCTTCGATGACCAGGATCGGATGGTCAGCCGCAGCCAGGTTCGGCTGCAGAACATCGAGGTCCCCGAAGGCTCGTTGCCACGATGACCGACGGCATGGCCCACGAGCGCGGCATCACCGACGCCGCCCGAGCGCGGATCGAGGAGCTGCTGTCACCGGTCGACGCCGATCTCGGTCGGTGGTTCCCCGGGGATCGCCCGGAACCACAGCCCGTGCACACGGTCTACGTCAGTGCCGCCGACGTCGACGCCGACACCCCGCGCCGGTGGGGAACCGCCGCACTCGATCTGGAGTCGAATGCGTCCGCGGTGGCCGAACTCGCCGGTGAGGAGGTGCGCGAGATCGTGCGCACCCGGTTGGCCGCCAACCCGATCGAGGATCTGCGCATCGACCTCGAGGACGGCTACGGCTGGCGTGGCGACGAGCGCGAGGACGCCGACGCCCGACGCGCCGGGCAGACCCTGGCCCGCTGGGTCGACGATCGGCCGCACGCCCCCCGGTCGGCGGGCGTGCGTGCCAAGGGACTCGGCGCGTTCGAACGGGCACGGGGGATCCGCACCCTCGAACTCGTACTCGAGGCGGCGGGGGGAGTCCCGTCGGGGTTCGTCGTCACCGTGCCCAAACTGCGCGACGTCCGGCAGGTCGACGCGATCACCGTTCTGTGCGAGGAGTTCGAGCGCGCACACGGCCTCGCCGACGCCACCGTGCGGGTCGAGCTGCAGATCGAGATCCCGCAGGCCGTGCTCGGCCCCGACGGACGCGCCACCCTGGCGCAGGCCATCCATCGTGGCGGCCCGCGCATCTGGGGACTGCACTACGGCACCTACGACTACAGCGCGGCCTGCGGGATCGTCTCGGCGCAGCAGTCACTCGAGCATCCCGTCGCCGACCACGCCAAGGCCGTCATGCAGGTGGCCGCCGCGCAGACCGGGGTGTGGATCAGTGACGGATCCACCCAGGTGATGCCCACCGGGGATGCCGAGCAGATCGACGCGGCACTGCGTCGCCATCACCGGCTGGTCACGCGGTCGCTGGAACGCGGCTTCTACCAGGGCTGGGACATGCATCCGGGCCATCTCGTCACCCGATGGCTGGCGGTTGTCGGCTTCTACCGATCGGCGATGCCGACCGCGGCGAGCCGACTGCAGGCCTATTTCGAGCGACGCTCCGGTGATGTGGTCGACGAGCCGGCGACCGCGATGTCGCTGGCACTGGTGATCCGCCGCGGCATGGCCGCCGCGGCCTTCACCGTCGACGAGGTGTGCGCAGTGGCGTCCTTGTGCACACCGGCGCGGCTCGACGAATTGTCCGCCGGCGGCGGTGCCCTGACCTCCGGCTGACGCCTCGGTGCGCTCGCCGCGCCGAGCACACCGAGAAGTGGCAGGATGACGGAGCCGGAGTGCACCGCAGGTGCCCCGGAGATGAATTCGGACCCGAGGGCGTCGAATTCCAACAGGTACCGACACGGGGAAGGACGGAATCGGTGCGACTGTCGCCGCATGAGCAGGAGCGTCTGCTCATCTCCTACGCCGCCGAGCTGGCCCGCCGCAGGCAGGGACGCGGACTCAGGCTCAATTATCCGGAGGCGGTCGCCGTCATCACCGATCACGTCCTCGAAGGCGCGCGAGACGGTCGCACCGTCGCCGAACTCATGGCGAGCGGCCGTGAGGTGCTCACCCGCGACGACGTGATGGACGGGATCCCGGAGATGCTGCACGACGTGCAGGTCGAGGCGACCTTCCCGGACGGCACCAAGTTGGTCACCGTGCATCACCCGATCGGCTGAGGTAGGGGAGTTATCCAGTGGCGCAACAGAAATCGACGATCGTGCCCGGTGAGGTGATCACTGCCGACGGCGTCATCGAGCTCAACGAGGGGGCCGCGGCGATTACGCTGACCGTCACCAACACGGGCGATCGGCCGGTCCAGGTCGGCAGTCACGTCCACTTCCCGCAGGCCAATCCGGCACTGGACTTCGACCGGGATCAGGCTCTTGGGCGGCGTCTGGACATCCCCGCAGGCACCGCGGTGCGCTTCGAGCCGGGAATCGAGATGACGGTGACACTGGTACCGCTCGGCGGAACCCGTGAGGTGCACGGGATCTCGTTGGATGCGCCCGGGAAGGTGGGTTGAGATGGCGATCCTCGGACGCGACCGCTACGCGCAACTGTTCGGCCCCACCACCGGTGATCTGATCCGTCTGGCCGATACCGACCTGCTCATCGAGGTCACCGAGGACCGTTGCGGCGGACCGGGTCTGGCCGGCGACGAAGCGGTGTTCGGTGGCGGCAAGGTCATTCGGGAATCGATGGGGCAGAGTCGTGCCACCCGCGCCGACGGCGCGCCCGACACCGTCATCACCGGCGTCGTCGTGCTTGACCACTGGGGAATCATCAAGGCCGACATCGGAATCCGCGACGGCCGCATCGTCGCCATGGGCAAGGCCGGAAACCCCGACACGATGGATGGCGTGCACCCCGACCTGGTGATCGGGGCGTCGACGGAGATCATCGCGGGCAACGGCAAGATCCTGACGGCGGGCGGTATCGACTGCCACGTGCACTTCATCTGCCCGCAGATCATGGACGAGGCGCTCGGCAACGGCATCACCACGCTGATCGGCGGGGGCACCGGCCCCGCGGAGGGTTCCAAGGCCACCACCGTCACGCCCGGGGCGTGGCATCTGGCATCGATACTCGCCGCCACCGACCACTGGCCCATGAACATCGCTCTTTTGGGCAAGGGCAACACCGTCAGTGCCGAGGCCATGCGCGAGCAGATCCGGGCCGGCGCATCGGGATTCAAGCTCCACGAGGACTGGGGGAGTACACCGGCGGCGATCGACGCCTGCCTGCGGGTGGCCGACGAGACCGGGGTGCAGGTGGCACTGCACTCCGACACCCTCAACGAGGCCGGTTTCGTCGAATCGACGCTGGGTGCCATCGCCGGTCGCAGCATCCACGCCTATCACACCGAGGGTGCAGGCGGTGGGCACGCACCCGACATCATCACCGTCGCCGCGGCGCCCAATGTGTTGCCGAGCTCCACCAACCCGACCCGTCCGCACACCGTCAACACCCTCGACGAACACCTCGACATGCTGATGGTCTGCCATCACCTCAATCCCACCGTGCCCGAGGATCTCGCGTTCGCCGAGAGCCGTATCCGGCCGTCGACCATCGCTGCCGAAGACCTGCTGCACGACCTCGGCGCGATCTCGATGATCGGGTCGGACGCGCAGGCGATGGGGCGTATCGGTGAGGTCGTGTTGCGCACCTGGCAGACCGCGCACGTGATGAAGCGCAAACGTGGTGCGCTCGAGGGCGACAGCCGCGCCGACAACAACCGTGCGCAGCGCTACATCGCCAAGTACACGATCTGCCCTGCGGTCGCGCACGGTTTCGACGACGAGATCGGCTCGGTCGAGGTCGGCAAGCTCGCCGATCTCGTGCTGTGGGATCCGGCGTTCTTCGGTGTGAAGCCGGATCTGGTGATCAAGGGCGGCGCGATCGCCTGGGCGCAGATGGGAGACGCCAACGCCTCCATCCCGACCCCCCAACCGGTCCTGCCCCGACCCATGTTCGGCGCCGCGGCGCCCACCGCCGCCGACACCTCGCTGAGTTTCGTCGCGCCGGGTTGTGACGCCGACCTGGCCGATCGCATCGGCATCCGCCGCAGGCTGGTGCCGGTGAAGAACACCCGCGCCCTCGGCAAGGCCGACATGCCGCGCAATGCCGCGATGCCGACCATCGAGGTCGACCCCGATACCTTCACCGTGCGCATCGACGGTGCGGTGTGGGATGCCGAGCCGGTGCCCGAACTGCCGATGGCCCAACGGTATTTCCTGTTCTGAGCCACCGTGACCGATCCCGCTGCGCCCGCCACGTCGTCGTTGTCGATGATGCTGACCCTGGCCGACTCGCGCCTACCCGTGGGGGGCCACGTCCACTCCGGTGGTGTCGAGCAGGCGATCACCGACGGCTTCGTGCGCGGCGTCGCCGATCTCGCCGCCTTCCTGCACCGTCGGCTGACGACCAGCGGTCTCGTCGCGGCATCGATCGCCGCTGCCGTGGCCGAGGGCACCCTCGACGTACCGACCGCCCAGATCGAGACCGACGCCCGTACCCCGTCGGCCGCCGCCCGCAAAGCGTCTCTCGCGCAGGGCCGCGGGATGGTCCGGCTGGCCCGACGGATGTTCCCGACCACCGATTTTTCGGCGCACCTGCCCAGCACCCATCTGCCGGTCATCAGCGGTTCGGTCGGCGCGGCGTCGGGCCTGTCGGGACTGCACACCGCGCTCGTGTGCGTCTACACGACGGTCAGCGGTACGGCGACGGCCGGGCAGCGGCTACTCGCCCTCGACCCGGCCGATGTCGCGGTGATGATCGCCGACCTCGGTGCCGAGTGCGAATCGGTGGCCGCGCAGGCCGCGACCGGACTGGCCGATCTGTCCGACCCGGTCCTCGATGTCTTCGCCGAGCGTCACGAGTCCCGGCCCATGCCACTGTTCATGAGCTGACGTCACGGCTCACGAGCCGAATCGACCGCCACCGCGGCCGACCACGATCCGACCCCCGAGAGGAACCTCATGCCCCCGCACCTGATCGACGGCGAACCCCACGATCACGGCCACGACCGGCCCCGCCGCCACCGCGAGCCCGGAGAACCGTTGCGCATCGGCATCGGCGGGCCGGTCGGCTCGGGCAAGACCGCGCTCGTCGCAGCCCTGTGTCGCCAACTGCGCGACGAACTGTCGGTGGCCGTGCTGACCAACGACATCTACACCACCGAGGACGCCGACTTCCTGCGCCGCAACGCGGTCCTGCCCGACGAGCGGATCACCGCCGTGCAGACCGGTGGCTGCCCGCACACCGCGATCCGCGACGACATCACCGCCAACCTCGACGCGATCGATGACCTGATCGCGGCCAATCCGCCGCTGGATCTGATCCTCGTCGAATCCGGCGGCGACAACCTCACCGCCACCTTCTCCACCGGGCTGATCGACGTGCAGATCTTCGTCATCGACGTCGCCGGCGGCGACAAGGTTCCCCGCAAGGGCGGCCCCGGGGTGACCTGGTCGGACCTGCTCGTCATCAACAAGACCGACCTCGCCCCGCAGGTCGGTGCCGATCTGCAGGTGATGCGACGTGACGCCGCCAAGGTCCGTGAGGGCCGCCCGACCGCGATGATCTCGCTCACCGACGATCCGGCCGCCACCGATGTGCTGGCCTGGGTGCGTGGTCATCTCGCGGCCGACGCGCCGGTGGGTGGCGGGGCGGCCGGACGGTAGATGCGCACCGAGGTCGAGATCGTCGTCGAGGCCGGTCGCTCGCCGCGCGTGCGGGCCACCGGCGGGCTGGCCGTTCGCCGGACCGGTATGTCGCGTGCCCACCTGATCGGGACCGCGGCGACCCCGCTGGGCGGCGACCACATCGAGGTCGTCGTACATCTCGGGGAGGGCACCTCACTCGACCTCGGCTCGGTGGCCGCGATGATCGCCCTGCCCGCCGCGGATCGGGTGGGGTCGACCTCGCGATGGCGTATCGAGGTCGGCGCGGGCGCCCATCTGCGGCTCGACCCGCAGCCCACCGTCGTGGCAGGGGGAGCCCACCACGATTCGGTGATCGAGGTGCACGCCGACGCCGACGCGACGATCGACCTGCACGAGCACATCCAGATCGGCCGGTCGGCCGTCGATCACCCCGGTGACGACGCCGGACGATGGCACGGACGACTTCACGTCGACGTCGACCGGCGTCCCATCCTGCGTCACGGACTCGAGTTGGGTGCCGGATCGGCTTGTGCAGCAGTCGGTTTCAACGCACTGTCCAGCGTGTTCCGCTATCCGGACGCGAGTCCGGCACACGTGGACACCGACCATTTCGCGGCCCGGCTCGCCCTGGTCGGCGACGCATCGCTCACCACCGCGCTGGGTCGGGGAGTGGCGCAGGCACGCAGCCACTGCGACGCTCTCGACGCGGCAGCCCTCGCGCAGATCTAGGGCTCAGCCCTAGCTGGCCTCGGCCGCGGAGGCCTTGTCGGCCTCGGTCGTCGTGGCATCGGCATCACTGGTCGGCTCGTTCGCCGACTCGGTCGCCGCGGCGGAGTCGTCGGCACCGGCCGCCTCGGCCTCCACCTCGGGCACCGACTTGTTCTCCAATGCCGACAGCGCGCCGATGGCGGTGCGCGCGTAGACCTGCTGTTCGGTCACCGCGAGCTGCGAGCGACCGCGCGTGCTGAACGCGAAGAACCAGTTGATCAGCGTGTTCAGCCGGTTGCGGAAACCGACGAGGTACACCAGGTGCAATGCGAGCCAGCCGAGCCAGGCGAAGTATCCCTCGGTCTCGAACTTTTTCTTGGTTCCCGGGATCGGCACCTGCATCACCGCGCTGAAGCGCGAGATGGTGGCCATCGAGCCCTTGTCGTAGTAACTGAACGGCTTGCGCTGATCGGGCGTCTGGCCCTTCTGCTCGGCCTTGATCGCGTCGGCGGCGTAGCGCCCGCCCTGGATCGCGCCCTGCGCCACCCCCGGAACGCCGTCGACGGCCATCATGTCGCCGACGACGAAGACCTCGGGGTGGTCGGGGATGGTCAGATCGGGCAGCACCTTCACCCGGCCGGCCCGGTCGAGTTCGACCGCCGATTGCTCGGCGAGCTGCTTGCCGAGCGGACTGGCCTGCACGCCCGCCGACCACACCTTGCACTGCGATTCGATGCGTCGGGTGCTGCCGTCCTTCTCCTTGACCACGAGGCCGTCGTAGTCGAGGTCGACGACCATGGCGCCGAGCTGGATCTCCACCCCCATCTTCTCCAGCCGTGCGGCCGCCTTGCGACCGAGCTTCTCGCCGAACGGCGGCAGCACCGCGGGCGCCGCGTCGAGCAGGATCACCCGGGCCTCGGTGGGATCGATGTTGCGGAAGGCGCCCTTGAGGGTCTTGTCGCTCATCTCCGCGATCTGACCGGCCAGCTCGACGCCGGTCGGGCCGGCGCCGACGACCACGAAGGTCAGCAGCTTGGCGCGTTCGGCCGGGTCGTCGGACAGCTCGGCCTGCTCGAAGGCGCCGAGGATGCGTCCGCGCAACTCGAGTGCGTGATCGATGGTCTTCATGCCCGGCGCGTACTCGGCGAAGTGGTCGTTGCCGAAGTACGACTGGTCGGCGCCCGCGGCGATGATGAGTTTGTCGTACGGCGTCATCGTGATGCGCTCGAGCAGCCGCGAGGTGACCGTCTTGGCGGTGAGGTCGATCTGGAAGACATCGCCCATCAGCACCGTGACGTTGCGCTGCTTACGCAGGACCACGCGGGTGGCCGGGGCGATCTCACCCTCGGCGACGATGCCGGTGGCCACCTGGTAGAGCATCGGCTGGAAGAGGTGGTGGGTGGTCTTGCCGATGAGTGTGACGTCCACATCGGCCTTCGCGAGCCGCTGGGCGGCGAAGAGACCACCGAAGCCGGAGCCGATGATGACGACGTGAGGGCGTGCCGAAGTCGGGGTGGGGCTGCTCATCGGAAGAACGTCTCCTCATCGATCGTGGTCGACATACCCGAAGGCGGGCATGCGTGCTCGATTGTGTCGGGCCGTGGATACGGTCTGGGTGCGGGCGCGATCACGTCGCACACCTCTTCACGGTAGTCCTCGCCGCCGGATCGGTCGCGGTGAGGCATCCATGTCAGGACATTATGGTCCGTCGTCGCGGTGAACGCCGAATCAGGCGGTCAGATCGGTCGAGGCGCCCCAACCCTCGTGACGTCGTTGCCAGTCCTCACGGAGCAGGTCGTATTCGACCTCGCCGAATCCGCCCGGCGCGTTCTCGTCGCCGACGTGAATGCCGCAGATCCGCATGCCCAGCTTTTCCATCACACGACGCGAGGCCGCGTGCGTGGAGGTGGCGCTGGCGAACACCCGCTGCGCATCGAGGTCGGTGAACGCGAGGTCGGTGACGATCCGCGCGGCCTCGGTGGCCAAGCCCCGGCCCCAGTACTCGCGCCGCAACCGATAGGTCAGTTCCAGCTCCGGGCGGCTGGAGTGTCTTGGCGCCCGTAACGACACCCAACCCAGGAACACCCCGTAACGACGATCGATCACCGTCCACAGGCCGCCGCGGCCGGTGCGCAATTCGGTCTGCGCGCGGGGCACGACCCACTCCTCGACGAGACTGCGGGGTGTGGCGATGCCGCCACTGACGAAGTGCATCACGTACGGATCGCTGTCGAGGCGCACGAGATCGTCGACGTCGCAGCGTTCGACCGGCCGCAACAACATCCGCGACGTCTGCACGATCACCCGGCCCCCCAATGCCCCTCATGTCCGCATGCGCCGGGATACTCCTGCAACGTCCGGCTCGGCCCACTCGGGAGATGAGTGTACGGACAACGCCGGACACATGCCGCCATTTGTGGGCGTATCCCGGCGCGGGTCGCCGAGTGTGACCGTCGGTGCGTGGCGCTAGGCTCCCCCTCGTGGACTCCGACACCCAGCCGACGACACCGACACCCGACGCCGAGGTGCCACCGCCGCATGCGCCCGCGGAGGTCGAGCTCCAATTGCGTTGGGGCGACATGGATATCAACGCCCACATCAACAACGTGCAATTCGCGCGGCTGTTCGAGGAAGGTCGGGTGCGCGCGTTCTCCCGATGGTTCCCGGGCGGGTCCGAACGACTTCCGATCCTGGTGGTGCGTCAGGACGTGGAGTTCCGGGCTACCCTGGACTACACCCTCGATCCCGTCGTCATGCGGTTGGCGATCACGCGTCTGGGCACGAGTTCCTACACGATCGGCGCCACGCTGTCGGCCGCCGACGGCACCCTGTGTGCCCTCGCCCGTACCACCATGGTCGTCATCGACCCGGCGACCGGTCGGCCGACCCCGATCCCGCCGTCGGCCCGGGAGATCCTCGAGTCCCACCGGGCGCAACTCCCGGAGCTGCGGCCGAGGGACTGACCGGAGCAAGGCGACATGCTGCGATTACACCGCGCCGAGCGCACCGACGTCCTGGCCGACGCGCTCGCCGACGTCCTGACCACCGGTCTGCCCGACCCGATGGCAAGCGAGATCGTGGCCGTGCCCGCGCGAGGGATCGAACGGTGGTTGTCGCAGCGGCTGGCGGTCCGGTTGGGATCGTCGACCGAGCTCGGTGACGGAATCGCCGCCAACATCGGCTTCTGCTCACCGGGCGAGCTGACCGACGCCGTGATCGACGCCCTCGACACCGACGTGCAACTCGCGGCGGCGTGGCGCGTCGACGCGCTCGTCTGGCCGGTGCTCGCGGTTCTCGACGACCTCATCGACGACCCGCAGATGGCGATGCTGGCGCGGCACATCGGGTCTGCATCCACTGCAGCGGCCGCCGGCGCAGACACGAACACCACCGAGGGCGACGGCCCGGACGGTGCTCGACTCGGCCGCCGGTACGCCACCGCGCGCCACATCGCCGACCTCTTCGAGCGCTACGCCCGCCAACGGCCCGGCATGCTCGCCGACTGGGCGGCCGGCGGGCAGCGCAACGGTGCCGGAGCGGCCCTGCCCGACGACATGGCGTGGCAGCCCCGGTTCTGGTGTGCCGTCCGCGACCGCATCGGGGCCGCACACCCGGTGGAGCGGCTCGGTGCCCTGTGCGAGGCGGTGCGGGCCGACCCCGCCGCCGTGAACCTCCCGCCGCGGGTGTCGGTGTTCGG
Organism: Gordonia polyisoprenivorans; assembly: GCF_017654315.1. Classification (NCBI taxonomy): domain Bacteria; kingdom Bacillati; phylum Actinomycetota; class Actinomycetes; order Mycobacteriales; family Gordoniaceae; genus Gordonia; species Gordonia polyisoprenivorans. The sequence continues at coordinate 3,809,707 of NZ_CP072203.1, read as the reverse complement.
GCCGACCCGCATCACCGAGACCTTCCGGCAGGTGGCCTCGGCGCTCGGAGCCCACCGCGACGTGCACCTGTTCGTTCCGCACCCCGGTCCCGCCCTGTGGCGTGCGGTGGCCACGACGGAGGTACCCGCCGATACCCGACGTGGGTCGTGGCGTCCGCCATCCTTGCGAAATCCGTTGTTGGCCGGGCTGTCCCACGACGTGCAAGAACTGCAGCTGTCCATTGCCGGGCACCTCGACACCGAGACGCATCATCGGGCGGGCGACGATCCGCCGTCGACGGTGCTGCAGGCCGTGCAGGCCGGCATCCGTGACGACGCCGATCCCCGCGCGTCCCGCGGCACACGAACCGCGGACGACTCGGTCGAGATCCATGCCTGTCATGGTCCCGAACGGCAGGTCGAGGCCATGCGGGACCGGCTGTTGCATCTGTTCGATGCCGACCCGACCCTGCAGCCACGCGACGTGATCGTCATGTGCCCGGACGTCGAGACGTTCGCGCCGTTGATCCGCGGCGCCTTCGGTCAGAGCGGACTCGACCACCCGGCCGCCGCGCTGCGGGTCCGACTTGCCGATCGCGGTCTGCGCCATCTTAATCCGGTCCTCGACGTGGTGGCCACCGTCGTCGAACTGGCCGTCGGCCGGATCACCGCTGGGCAGGTCATCGACCTGCTGACGCGTGAACCGGTGAGCCGGCGGTTCGCGATGTCCGACGACGATCTGGACTGGGTGCGGGAGTGGCTCTCGCGCAGCGGAATCCGGTGGGGTATCGACGAGACACAACGAAAGCGGTTCGGCCTCTCGGGTTTCGGACAGGGAACCTTCTCCGCGGGGCTCGACCGGGTGGCGCTCGGCGTCGTCGCCGAGGAGGACGACGGCGAATGGCTGGGTGCCGCATTGCCCCTCGAGGGTGTGGAGAGCACCCAGATCGACCTCGCGGGGCGGCTGATCGAATTCGTCGACCGTCTGGGCGCGCTCGTGGTGCGCCTGTCGGGGTCCGCGCCGGCGGCTCAGTGGGCCGAGAGCCTGATCACGATCGTCGACGAGTTGACCGAGACCGCGCCCGGCGACGAGTGGCAGACGGCGCAGGCGCGCAGGTCGATCACCGAGGCACTCGGCGCTGTTGACGCTGCGGCACTCGGCGCTGTTGACAGGGCGGCACTCGCATGTGAGAACGAGAACTCGCCGGCGAGCGATCGTGTGCTGCGGCTTTCCGATGTGCGTGATCTCGTCGCGATGATGATCGCCGGGCGTCCGACCCGGGCCAATTTCCGTACCGGTGAACTGACGGTCTGCACCCTGGTGCCGATGCGGTCGGTACCGCACCGGGTGGTCGTGCTGCTCGGCGTCGACGCCGAGGCCTTCCCGAGGGCGTTGCGCGTCGACGGCGACGACATCCTGGGCCGGGTTCCCCTGATTGGCGAACGCAATCCGCGTGCCGAGGACCGCCAGTTGTTCCTCGACGCGCTGACCGCCGCCCAGGAGCACTTCCTGGTCTTCTACACCGGCGCCGACCCGGTATCGGGCAGTAGGGTGCCGCCTGCGGTGGTCGTCAGCGAACTCGCCGACACGGTCGCCACCCTCTGCGGTATCCGGGCCGCCGACGTGATCTGGCGGCACACCCTGCACGGGTTCGATGCCCGCAACTTCGAGCGCGCCGTCGTCGGCGGTGTCGAGGGTCCCTTCAGTTTCGATCGCGGACTACTCGCCGGCGCCCGTGCTTTGCGGGGCACCACACGGCCGGTGCGCCCGATCGCCGGCGCCCACCTCGATGCGCCCGCAGCCGACACCGATTCCGACGTCGAATTGGCTTCGCTTGTCACCTTTTTCGCCAATCCCATCGAGGGTTTCGTGCGTCAGCGTCTCGGTGCCCGGATGCCTGATGAGGAGCACGACGATTCCGACCGTCTCGAGGTCAGGGTCGCCGGGCTCGAGGAGTGGGCGATCGGTGACCGGCTGCTGGCCCGGATGCTCGCCGGCGCCGATCTCCGGGATTGCCAGATGGCCGAGGTACGTCGCGGCACCCTGCCGCCTGCCGAATTCGGGCGACGCGAACTGATCCGCATCTCCCGTCAGGTGGGTGCGGTGTACGACGCGGCCGTCGGTCTGCGCCACGGGGATGCCGCGACCCGCGACTTCGTGCTCGATCTCCCGGACGGTACCCGGGTCCACGGCAGTGTCGGCGACGTGTTCGGCAGCGGTATCGTCGCCGCGACCTACTCGAAAGTTCGTGCCAAACATCGGCTTTCGGCCTGGATTCGGCTCGTCGCGCTCGCCGCTGCGCAACGCTGCGGCGTGGTCGGCGGTCCCCTGATCGACTCGACGACGATGATCGGCCGGGCCGATCGCAAGGCACCCGGGATCTCGGTGGTCCGACTGGCCGGCCCCGACGATCCGCTCGCGCTGCTCGCCGAGCTCGTCGGGATCCGTCGGCTCGGTCTGCGCACCGTGTTGCCGTTGCCGCTGGATCCCGGTGCCGCCTATGGCATCAAACGCGCGAGCGGGAGCTCGGAGATGATCGCGTTGAATGCGGCGGCCACCACGTTCGCCGGCAAGTTCGGTGCACATACCGACCCCTATCTGCGTTTCGTCTACGGAGGCGATGTCACCGCGTCCGTCGACTTCGACACGTTGACCTCGGTGTGCGCCGCCGACACCGCATCGTGGGCGCAGATCGGGCTGACGCCGGGTGAGCCGGTCTTCACCTCGCTCGCCCGCCGGCTGTGGGGACCCGTCGTCGAGCACGAGGTGATCAGATGACCTTCCCCGCAGCAGGTGTCGCCCACGGACGACTCGACGCCCCGCGTCCCTTCCGGCTCGACGAGCCCCTGGCCGAGCACACCACCGTGCTCGAGGCCAGCGCGGGAACCGGTAAGACCTATGCGATCGTCGGCATCGCGGCCCGCCACATCGCCGAGGGCCTGCCGATCGACAAGCTGTTGCTCGTCACCTTCAGCCGATCGGCGACCGCCGAACTCCGCGAGCGGATGCGCGACCGCCTCGCCGGTCTGCTCAGCGCGATCGACGCCCGAGACGACGCGCCCGACACCAATTCCTCGCCGACGCCCGGCGGCGAACCGGACGAACTGCTGACGCTGATCCTCGCCGGCGACGCCGAGACGATCGCGTTACGACGTGATCGGCTCGCCCGTGCCCTGTCGGACTTCGACGCGTCGACCATCGCCACCACCCATACCTTCTGCAACCGCATGCTCGAGGCGCTCGGGTTCCTCGGTGAACGCGAATTGGTCTACGAGATCGTGGAGGACGTCGACGATCTCGTCGAGGAGACCGCCCTGGATCTGTATCTACGCGGCTTCGGTCGCGACCCCGACGATCCGGTGTTCACCTTCGACGATGCGGTGACCATCGCCAAAGAGGCCGTGCGTAATCCGGCTGTGGACCTCGTCCCGGCCGGTGCCGCCGACGCGGAGGGCGCACCGCGGGCCGACCGTGCCGCGACCCGGCGCGTCAACTTCTGCCGTCGCGTACGCGAGATCGTCGAGCGCCGCAAACGCGAATCCCGGCTGCGCACCTACGACGATCTGCAGATGATCTTGTACCGCATCGTGATCGACGAGAACATCGGCGACGACGCGTGTGCGCGTATCCGCGACACCTTCGAGCTGATCCTCGTCGACGAGTTCCAGGACACCGACCCGCTGCAGTGGGAGATCCTGCGCCGGTGCTTTCACGGTCAGCGGCGTCTGGTGCTCGTCGGCGACCCCAAACAGTCGATCTATGCCTTCCGTGGCGCGGAGATCCTCAGTTATCTCGACGCGGTGCGGGTGGCGGGGCAGCGCCTGGCCCTGGACACCAACTGGCGTTCGGACGAGAACCTCGTCGAGGCGCTGTTCCGGATCTATGGCGGCGCCAATCTCGGCAACGACCAGATCACTGTGCACCAGGTGAACGCCCGTCGGCCGGGCAGCCGGCTCATCTCGGCGGCGACCGGCCCAGACGCCCAAACCCCAGACACCCAGACCCCAGACCCCAGACACCCAGACACCCGGACCCCAGACGCCCAGAAGCCGGTGCCGTCGTTGCGCGTGCGCTGGTTTCGCCACGACGATTTCCCGGTTCTCATGCGCAACAGCGCATTCGCCTCGGTCAACGATGTCCGCGCGGCCGTCATCGCCGATGTCGCAGCCGATGTCGCATCGCTGCTCGCGTCGGGCACCCACCTGAGCACCGACTCCGGAATCCGTGCGGTGCACCCGGGTGACATCGCCATACTGGTGTCGGCCAACCGCACCATCGAGCCGCTGCAGAACGCGCTGGGCGCCCACGGTATCGGGTCGGTCGTGGGGACCGGCACGAGCGTGTTCGCCACCATGAGTGCGCGGCACTGGTTGTGGATGCTCCGGGCGATCGAGTCACCCTCGCGTAACGACCGGGTGGCGCTGGCTGCACTGACCCCGCTCATCGGCTGGGACCCCGACCGGTTGGCCGGCGCCGACGACGCCGCACTGACCGAGCTGGCGGCCGGGTTGGCGGATCTGGCACGGACTTTCGACGACGGGGGGTTCGCTGCGATGGCGCAGCGGATACTCGCCGACCACGGCGTGGCCGGTCGTGTACTCGCCGGCGCCAACGGTGAGCGGATGCTCACCGATCTGTTGCAGGTGTCGACGGTGTGCAATCGCCATGTGGTGGAGGAGGATTGCGGACTGTCGAGTCTGTCGGAGTGGCTGGCCGACCGCATCGCCGACGAATCGCTGTGGCGGCGTTCGGATGAGCAGACCCGGCGACTCGACCGCGATACCCAGGTCGTACAGATCATGACGGTGCATGCCAGCAAGGGCCTGCAATTCCCGATCGTGTACGTCCCCTTCGGCTGGGACGGCGCCCGCAACTCCTCGCCGAAGACGTTCCGGTACCACGACGACAACGGCGAGCGGCACCTCGACGTCGGCGGTCAGGACACCACGGGGCGTCCCGAACGTCTGCGCCGCAGTGTCGCCGAGGACGCGGGGGAGGACCTGCGCAAGCTGTATGTGGCGCTGACCCGTGCCGGCTCGCAGGTGGTCGCCTGGTGGGCACCCTCGCGCGGCACGAGCGATTCGGCGCTGCATCGTCTGATCTTCGGCCACCCACCCGGCTACATGGAGCCGGGTACCACCGTCGCCGAGTCGGTGCGGGTGCCCGACCCCGACGAGTGCGAGGCCCGGCTCGTCAAGCTCGGTGCGGGTACCGACACCATCAGCGTCGAATCCGCCGGCGGCCTCGATCCCGGGCGATGGGTGTCCGACACGTCCGAGCGGTCACCGGAGGAACTCTCCGCGGCGGTGTTCGGCGGCCGGATCGACAGCGGGTGGCGGCGCACGTCGTATTCGGCGATCATCGCCGCCGCCGGACACGCCTCCCTCGGTCCGGGTGGCCGGGGCAGTGAACCAGAACCCGAGGCGCAGGCCGTGGACGACGAGCCCGTCGGGGTCATCGAGGAGGCACTGCCGATCGCCGTCGCCGACGATCGGGCCGGGACACCGTCACCGATGAACGGGATGCCGTTCGGTGCGGCCTTCGGCATCCTCGTGCACGAAACCCTCGAGTACGTCGACACCTCGGCACCCGACCGGCGCGCACATGTGCGGGAACTGTGCGAGCGGTCGGCATCTCGCTACGGGTTGCCGGTGGACGCCGACGCGCTGACCTCGGCCCTCGACAAGGTTCTCACCACGCCACTGGGTTTCGGTGACCTCTGGAGTGTCGGACCACGAGACCGGTTGGCCGAGCTGGACTTCGAGATGCCGCTCGGGCCGCCCGAGGTGGCCGGCGATGACCCCCTCGGCGCGGGCGCACCACTGGCCGCCATCGCCGATCTGATGGACGACCTGCTGCCGGAGGACGATCTCCTGCGACCGTATGTGCCGATCCTGGCGTCGCTGCCCACCCAACGTTTGCGCGGATTCCTCACCGGCAGCATCGATTCGGTACTGCGAATCCCCGACGGACGCTTCGTCGTGGTGGACTACAAGACCAATCGCCTGCACCCGGGGGCGTTGATGGTCGAGGACTTCTCGGCCGAGGCGATGGCCGCGGAGATGATCCGCTCCCACTATCCGTTGCAGGCGTTGCTGTATTCGGTTGCGCTGCATCGCTATCTGCGGTGGAGATTGCCCGGGTACGCGGCCGCGTCGCATCTCGGGCCGGTGCAGTACCACTTCGTGCGGGGGATGGCCGGGCCGTCGACGCCTCCGGGTTGCGGGGTGTTCGAGTGGTCGGTACCGCCGGAGCTGATCACGGCGCTTTCGGACCTGCTGGCGGGAGTGCCGCGATGACCCATCCCACGCCACCGGTCACGGCGGTCACGGCCGACGATCCCGCCGGCCCCGGTGACCGCGTCGATGACGGTAGGCGGGTGCGCGGCGCCCGCGGGCTACTCGGCGATGCCAACGCCGCCGGTATCCTCGACGCCGCCGACGTGCACGTCGCGAACCGACTGGTGCGTATGTGCGGTGAGCCGGTGTCGGAGATCGCCGAGTTCGCCGCAGCGCTGGCCGTGCGCGCGGTGCGACTGGGCTCGACCTGTCTGGCCGTGCGCGACCTGTCCGACATCGCCGCGGGGGTAGGACACGACTCCGCGCCCGCAGTGGGTGGTGCCGTCGGGGCGGACGGCCCGGCGGCGATGCCGGCGCTGCCGCCCGCCGACGAACTCGTCGGCGGGTTGCGCTCGAGTCCGCTGGTCGTCGGCGCCTCGGGCGGCCCCCTGCGTCCGTTGGTGGTCGCCGACACCGCCGACGGGCCATTGATCTACCTGCGCAAGTACTTTCAGCAGGAGCAGGTGATCCGCACCGTCCTCGCCGAACGGGCCGCGTCGGTTCCCGACGTCTCGGCCGAGCGGGTCGCCCGTGCTCTCGACGAGGTCTTCGGCGAGGGCGCAGGCCTCGCACCACGTCAGCGGCTGGCCGCTGCGCTCGCCGCCTCGCGGTGGACCTCGGTGCTCACCGGCGGTCCGGGTACCGGCAAGACCTACACGGTTGCGCGCATCCTCGCCGTCCTCGATCGGCTCGCCCCGTCACGCCTGCACATCGCGGTGTGCGCTCCCACGGGCCGCGCGGTCGCCCAGCTGCAGGCCTCACTCGACGGGATGAGCCGCGGGCTCGGTCCGGCCGCGGTGGGTGAACCGTCAGGCGGCCCACCGGTACACGCGGTGACCGTCCACGGACTGCTGGGCTGGCGGCCCGGTTCGCGTCCGCGCTATGGGCGTGGCAATCGCTTGCCGCACGACGTGGTGGTCGTGGACGAGACCTCGATGCTGTCGGTGACCGCGATGAGTCACCTCCTCGAGGCGGTGCGCCCGGATGCACGCCTGATCCTGGTGGGCGATCCCCATCAGCTCGCGTCGGTGGAGGCCGGGGCGGTGCTCGCCGACCTCGTCGAGCGGCCACCCAGCGGCGCAATACACTCCAGCGGCGCAATACACTCCAGCGGCGCAACACATCCCAGCGACGCAGACCACGACAGCGCACTCGATGCCGAGATCATGGCACTGGCCGATCAGTCGCGGATCACCGCATCGGAACGTCCGCGGTTGGCCGATGGGATCGTCGAACTGACCCGCAATTTCCGCAACCGCGACGGCATCGCCACGGTCGCCGCGGCGGTGAACGACGGTGACGGCGATCGCGTGCTCGAGCTCATCGGCTCCGGCGAGCTGGCCGACATCACACTCGTCGAGCCCGACGATCCCGCGATCCACCGCGACGTCGTCGCCTGGGTCACCGATCTGTGGTCGGCGGCCCGTGCCGGCGATGCGCCGACCGCGCTGCAGGTGCTCGATTCACACCGCGTGTTGTGTGCACACCGTGTGGGTCGGTGGGGTGTGCATGGGTGGACGCGTCAGATCGTCGAGTGGTGCGCGGAGATCCCCGGCCATCCGCCTGTGACGACCGATCTCGCGGTGCCACAACCCGGGATGCCGATCCTGGTCACCGCCAACGATCGGCAGAACCGGGTGTTCAACGGCGACTGCGGTGTGGTGATCGCCGAGGCCGGCGATCCGTCGCTGACCGTTGCCTTCCGGCGTAGCGAGTTCAGTGATCCGATGTTCGTCCCGCCGGCGCGGCTGGCCGAGACGATGTGGGCCTACGCAATGACCATCCACCGCAGCCAGGGCAGCCAGTTCGATGCGGTCACCGTCGTTCTGCCACCGCCGGATTCGCCGCTGCTCACCCGCGAACTCCTCTACACCGCCATCACCCGCGCCAAGTCGCGGGTGCGGATCGTCGGAACCCCGGAGACGTTACGGGCGGCGGTCGGTCGTCGCGTGCACCGCGCGAGCGGACTGCGCTCCTCCCCGGCGGGTCAGTGACTGCGCGGACGACGGGCTGGCAGAACACTTCTCACAGATCGACGCCGCCGCGCACGAGGTCTCGGCGGATGTAGCACTCGGTGCCGAACAGGCGGTCACGCCGTTCGCGCGGCAGATTCATCAGGCTCGAGATCATCTGGCTGCGTTCCACCTCCGAGCGATGGGAGGCGACCGCCGCGGCCTTCTGCTTGACCCACGCCGACACGTCGAGTTCGAGGTCGATGCCCGACGGTGGCGTCCCCGGCAGGGCGTACCGGGAGATCGTCGGGAAGAAGTCGTCGACGACGTCCTCGATCATCCAGTCGGCGATGGTGGCCATGTACACCGAGCGGATGCGCCAGGCCGGTCCGGTGCTCCGATGGAGCATGGAGGCGCCTGCGGCATCGGCGGCCGCGAGGGCCAGCCGGTGCGCGTGAACGTGATCGCGGTGCCCGTAGATGCCGACCGGATCGTAAGTGAGCAGGATCTCCGGGCGCAGCCGGCGGATGTGGCCCACCAGAATCCGTACCTGCTTGTCGAAGCTGACGTCGCAGAATCTCTTCGCGCCGGGTGCCGACACGGGCACCCCGTCGTCGGCGAATCCCAGCATGATCGGCTCGCGTGTCACCCCCAGCTCGGTGAGTGCGTTACACAGTTCGCCGTGCCGGGACGTACCCGTCGCCCAGGTCGCGGTCACCACCGACACGTCGCCGCCGAGTTCGACATGACGGGCGATCGTGCCCCCGGTCCACAATGATTCGTCGTCGGGGTGGGCGTGCACGAGCATCATCCGCGGAACCGTCATCTACCGTCGTCACCTCCTCGGTGTCGGGCGACCGGGCGCCGTCTATCGTTCGAGACCCTGTTCAGGGTACTGCGTTCACGGCTCGCTAAAATCCGACGTTGTCCCCCGACCCGGGCAGACCGCCTCCGTCGCGGCGCACGCCCGGTCGGGGATAGGTGATCCAAGAGCATGTGGAGGTCGTCGATGAGTACCGCATCAGAAGTCAGAGAATTCCAGGCCGAGACCCGGCAGCTGCTGGACCTGATGGTCCACTCGATCTACTCCAACAAGGACAGCTTCCTGCGGGAGTTGATCTCGAACGCCTCGGACGCGCTCGACAAGCTGCGTCTGGAGTCGTTGCTGAACAAGGATCTCGACGTCGACACGTCGGATCTGCACATCACGCTCGAGACCGTGACGCCCGCCGAGGGCGAGTCGGGTCCGCGGACCCTGACCGTGCGCGACAACGGCATCGGCATGTCGCGTGAGGAGGTGGTCGATCTGATCGGCACCCTCGCCAAGTCGGGTACCGCGGAGTTGCGCAAGCAGCTCGCCGAGGCACAGAAGTCCGGATCGGATTCCGCCACGACCGACGAGCTGATCGGCCAGTTCGGTATCGGGTTCTATTCCACGTTCATGGTCGCCGACACGGTCACCCTGCTCACCAGGAAGGCGGGCGAGGCAACCGGTACCCGGTGGGAGTCGACCGGGGACGGCACCTACACCCTCGACGAGGTCGCCGACGCGCCGCAGGGCACCGCCGTCACCTTGACGCTCAAGCCCGTCGACACCGAGAACCACCTGCACGACTACACCGACGCGGCCACCTTGCGCTCGTTGGTCAAGAAGTACTCCGACTTCATCGGTTGGCCGATCCGGATGGATGTCGAGAAGACCACCACGACGCCCGCCGAGGAAGAGGGCGGTGAGCCGACCACCGTCACCACCGTCGAGCCCGAGACCATCAACTCGATGAAGGCGCTGTGGGCGCGCTCGCGCGATGAGGTCTCCGATGAGGAGTACGAGGAGTTCTACCGGCACGTCGCGCATGCCTGGGACAAGCCGCTGGAGATCATCACGCTCAAGGCCGAGGGCACCTTCGAGTACCAGGCGTTGCTGTTCATCCCCACCCAGGCGCCGTTCGATCTGTTCATGCGCGAGCGCAACGTCGGGATCTCGCTCTACGTCAAGCGCGTGTTCATCATGGACGACTGCGAAGAGCTGATGCCCGAGTACCTGAGGTTCGTCAAGGGTGTCGTCGACGCCGCGGACCTGTCGCTCAACGTGTCCCGGGAAATCCTGCAGCAGGACCGGCAGATCCGTGCCATTCGGCGCCGCCTCACCAAGAAGGTCATCTCGACGGTCAGCGAGATGCGCGGCTCCCGGCCGGAGGACTACCAGACCTTCTGGTCGAGCTTCGGTCGAGTGTTCAAGGAAGGTCTGGTCAACGACGTCGACAACCGCGGCGCCGTCCTCAAGGCGTCGGTGTTCGCCTCCACCCACAGTGACGAGGATCTGACGTCGCTGGCCGATTACGTGGGCCGGATGCCGGAGAAGCAGGACTCGATTTACTACATGACCGGTGAGTCGCGCCAGCAGATCGAGAGCTCCCCGCATCTGGAAGCGTTCCGCGCCAAGGGAATCGAGGTGCTGATCCTCGCCGACCCGGTGGACGAGATGTGGGTCGGTGCCGGCCTGGAGTTCGAGGGCAAGCAGTTCCGGTCGGTGGCGAAGGGCGCCGTCGACCTCGACGGCATCGACGGGGACTCCGACACCGAAAATGCCGACGACGAGAAGGCCAAGGATTTCGAGGGTCTGCTGACGTGGTTGGGCGAGGCGCTCTCCGACGACATCACCGAGGCCCGGTTGTCCAAACGACTCACCGAATCGGCGGCGTGCCTCGTCGGTGACGACTTCTCGATGTCGCCGCAGTTGGAGAAGCTGTATCGGGCGTCGGGTCAGGAGGTGCCCAAGACCAAGCGGGCTCTCGAACTCAACGCCGGGCACCCGTTGGTTGCCGGCCTGAACAAGGCGTTCGGCGCCACCGCCGATCACGAGTCGCTCGTCGACACCGCCCGACTCGTCTACGGCATGGCGCTGATCGCCGAAGGCGGCGAACTCGACGACCCGGCCGCGTTCGCCCGGCTGTTGGCGGCGACGCTCACCGATTCGCTCGGTGCGCAGGATGGAAACATCGCGGGAGCGGACACCGCGGGGGAGTCGCCGAAGGGTGACGCAGAAGGAGTGGATGCAGAGGGGTGAGTGAACCCACCGCCACGTGGCGTCGCCGGCCGGGACGAGCATGGCTCGCCGGCGCCGCCACGCTGGTGGTGATCGTCGTTGCCGTGGCGACGACGCTGGTGTTCACCTATGGGCGTGAGGATTCCTCGCCGTCCACCCCGGCCGAGACGGTCTCCGCCTTTCTGCGCGCGGTCGCCGACGCCGACGGTGCCGCCGCGCTCGCGCTGATGACCGAGCCCCCGTCGCGCGAATTCCTGACGTCCGACGCATTGGCGCGGGCGCGCGCCGCCGCCGCGATCACCGACGTCTCCGTACACGAGCTCGGTTCTCGTGAAAGCAGCGGCGGCTCAACGACTCCGGTCGCGCCGACCGGTTCCCGGACCCCCGCCGGGTCCGTCGATGTCGGTGCCGAGTTCCGGATCGGTGGCCATCCGGTCCGCACGACGTATCGCACGGTGCGCGACGGCCGGCGATGGCTGGTCGACGACGGTCTCGCCGCGGTGGACCTGGCGTCGTCGACGATTCCCGGTCTGTCGCTGCAGGGTCGGCCGGTGGCCGGGATCGGTACCGCGTATGTCTTTCCGGGTCGCCTGGTCTGGACGAGCAGCAATCGCTACCTCGCCGTCACCGACTCGACCGATGTCACCGGTGGTGCTGCGGCGCCGACGAGGGGCGATCCCGGTGTCACCCTCGGCGACGCCGGCAACGCTGCGGTGGACTCGGCGCTGCACACCTACCTGGATCGGTGCGCGAGTTCGACGCAGGCCGACGCCTCGACGGATCGGCCGGGATGCACACAACGCCTGTACCGTTCGGCAGAGGTGTCCTCGGTTCGCTGGCGCGCGCCGACGGGTCTGCACGACCTGGTCCGGGAACTCGATCCGGCAACCCCCACCTCGGTATCGGTGTTCGGCGGGGTCACCTGGCAGGCGCACTACACCGCGACCTACGGCGGGGGGACGACCGTGGAGGTGGATCAACCGATGAACGGTGCGGTCGACCTCGACGCACAACCCGTCCCGACGTATTCACCTGCCGGCTGAGGCGCCGTCCCGCCGACACACGGTCGAGGTCACGACGCCGCGTCGAGCGCACCCGACTCGGCGTCTCCGGGCAACGCGACCACGGCGATGTCGTTGGCGCGGAACACCGGCTGCAGTGGGACTCGATGGCGCGCAGCACATTCGGTGATCATCGATGCCCACCCGCGGTCTCGGGCCGTCACCCCGTCCGCCCCCGGACGCGCCAGCAGAGCGGCCAGGGACAATCCGCCGCTGGCGGCGATCACCTGGCCGAGGTGCCCCATCATCGTGTCGAGGAGATGGCGATTGGGGGTGTGCGGCAGCGGTAGCTGGTTGATCACGGGAATCATCTGCGTGCCGCGTTCGACGAAGACCAGCCACAGGGTCGACTCGTCGAATCCGAGCGGCCCCAACAGGGCGCGCCACCGTTCGCGGAGTTCGGCGGCGTCGTAGAAGGGCAGCTGGGCGATCTCGGTCGGCGGGATCGGATCGGTGTCGGGAACGGCCCTGTCGGGAATGGTGCTGTCGGGTACGGGGTCGGCGGCCCCGGGGACGTGCTGGGTCGAGGTGGGAATGCGGTGATCGGATGTCATGGGCAGATCCTGCGCCGACGTGGACCTGTGGTGCGCAAGTGCATCCACACCTGTGAGTTCTGTCCTTGACGTATCGGGGCCCGCTGCGCAACCATGCCGGTCTCGTGCGCCGGGCCCATGTCAGACTGGGCGCATGGGCTTACTCACCCCGCTGGCCGTGCGCATCGGCTCGATTCCCTGGATGCCGCGCTATCTTCCGCAGATTGTCAAGTGTGACAACGTGATACGTACGGTGACCGGCGAGCGGTACGGACTGCTCGACATCGCCGGATTGCCGAACACGACTGTGGTGGTGGCGGGCAGGCGTAGTGGTGTGGAGCGACAGACGCGATTGCTTGCGGTCCCGCGTTCCGGCGGGCGCTGGTTGATCGCCGGATCGTATTTCGGCGGCGAGAAGACCCCGCAGTGGGTCTACAACCTGCGCGCCACCGACTCCGCCGAGATCATCGACCGTGGCCGGCGCCGGGCGGTGCGCGTCGCCGAACTCCACGACGACCACCGAGCCGCCGCATGGCAGGAGTTGCGGTCGGTGTGGCCCAACTTCGACCTCTACGAGAAGCGCACCGACCGACTGATCCCGGTCTTCGAACTCACACCGACCGACTGACGGGCGTCTCCGGCGGTGAGCGGCAGGTTCTCAGGAGCCGGAGAACCTGGGCTTGCGCTTCTCGAAGACGGCCGTCACCGCCTCGGTGAGGTCGTTGCTCGGCAGGAACGCCGCGTTCCAGGCCGCCACATAACGCAGACTGTCGGCCTGGGCCGCCGAACGGCTGTGATCGAGCACGGCCTTGACGCCCTGAACCACCAGTGGCGGGTTGTCGGCGATCTCGCGAGCGGTCGCGCGAGCGGCCTCGAGTGCCTCCTCCGGGGTGGCGAACACGTCGTTGACGAGCCCGATCTTCTCCGCGCGGGCGGCGTCGATGTCCTTGCCGGTCAACGCGAGCTCGCGCAGGTGGCCCTCGCCGATGATCCCGGGCAGGCGGGCCAGGGTGCCGACGTCGGCGACCATCGCCACGCGCACCTCGCGCACACTGAACTTCGCGTCGGCACTGGCGTAGCGCACGTCGGCAGCCGTGATGAGATCCACGCCGCCACCGATGCACCAGCCCGAGATCGCCGCGATCACCGGTGTGCGGCAGTCCGCGACGGCGGTGATCGATGCCTGCATGCGACGGATCGTGTCGTGGAACTCGGTGCGTGCCTTGGCTTTCGCCCTGTCGGCGAGCACCGCACCGAGATCGCCGGCCATTGCCGCGAGGTCGAGGCCGTAGGAGAAATGGGCACCCGAACCGCGGAGCACGATCGCGCGCACCGCATCGTCGGCGTCGAGTTCGGCGACGAGCACCGGCAGCTCCGCCCAGAAATCCGGGCCCATCGCATTGCCCTTGCCGGGGCCGATCAGGCTCACCTCGGCGATGTCGTCGGCGACCGCGACCTCGAAGGCCTTCCACTGTGTGTCACTCATGTCTAGGAGGCTACCGAGGAGCCGATCTCGCGACTCACCCGCAGGTGTCCACCGGGCACCGTCGCGGCAGTCGAGTGCGGTCGGTACGGCAGTCGAGCGAGCGCTCCTCGGGAGAGGACCGCAAGAACGGTCAAGCGGCGCAGGGCGTCGGCGGCCGATACTGGACACCATGACGACGACCGCGGTTCTCCGGTCGTGACCGACTCCGGTCGTGACCGCGTGCGCGAGTTGCTCGACGCAGTCCTCGCCGACGACAACGTCTCGCTGTCGGGAATGGCGGCGAGTGCGCACAGCTCCCAATTCCACTTCAGCAGGCAGGTGAGCCGATTCTCGGGCGAATCGCCGGTGGCGATGCGTCGACGGGTGATGCTCGAACGGGCGTGCTGGTATCTGCGCCAGGGGAGTTCGGTCACCGAGGTGGCCTTCGATTCCGGCTACGACTCCGTCGAGGGATTCAGCCGGGCGTACTCCCGTGCCTTCGGCCACCCACCGGGTTCCACCGGCACCGAGTCCTCCCGCGGACACTGGCTCCCCGCACCCAACGGAATCCACTTCCATTCGCCCACCGGTCTCTATGTCGAGGACTCCGACGGCACGGGCACCTCCGGAGGACACGGCGAGACCGCGGGCAATCCGGTGGCGTTGATGGTCCGACACGACCTCGACGACGTTGCCGTGCTGCTCGATGCCGCCACCGGACTCGAAGCCGCCGAATACGAGCGAATCAGGTTGCCGGAGCACCGGATCACCGACTGGCAGGGGCCCGACGACTCGATCGCCCACGTGCTGGCACACCTGGTCGCCGACAAGGTGCCGTGGCTCGCCGCGATCGAGGGCGCAGATGCGCCGGCCGACATCCCGACCGGCCTCGACGCCTTGATCGCATTACACCAGGAGGTCTCGGGTCGTTGGCTCGCGCTGGTTCGGGAGATCGATCGCCGGCATGCCTGGGCAGACCGCGTCATCGACGCCATTTGTGAACCGCCGGAGTCGTTTCTGCTGTCCGAGATCGTCGCCCATGTGGTGACCTTTGCCGCCCACCGGCGAGTCCTCGCGCGAATGATGATGCGCGACGCCGGCATCGAGCTCCCGGCCGACCGCCGGGACCCCGACCCGATCATCTGGCACCGCAACCGAATCGGAGAATTCTCATGACCGCTCGATTCCGCTACTACACCGCAACGACCCTCGACGGGTTCCTCGCCGACGACCGCGACGACCTCGGATGGCTGCTGCGTCAACCCATCGACGAGAACGGTCCGATGAATTACACCGACTTCATCGGCGACATCGGAGTGGTGGTCATGGGGGCCACGACCTACCGGTGGGTGGTCGATCACGAGGTCGGCGACGGCAAACCGTGGCCGTATACGACACCGACATTCGTGTTCACCCACCGTGACCTCGATGCCGTGGCACCGTCGATCCGCTTCGTCTCCGGCGCGCCCGCCGATCTCCGGGAGACCCTCCTCGACGCGGCCGGCGGAAAAGACATCTGGGTCGTCGGGGGAGGGGATCTGGCGGCGCAGTTCGCCGAAGCCGCCATGCTCGACGAGGTCATCGTCAACATCGCCCCGGTCATGCTCGGTAGTGGGCGTCCACTGTTCACCCGCCCCGCCGATCTCCGGTTGATCGAGCACGGTCGCAACGAGGCATTCGTGTGCGCCCGTTACGAAGTCGTCGGGCCGGCTGTGGCCGACGGTGTCGGAGCAGCCACATGACCGACGTCCGGCGGCACGATTCGGACAATTAATTCAACAACTGTTGACTTTTTGACCTGCGCGGACCTACCGTCGCAGGTATGCGAGCGATGATCATCAAGGAATTCCGCGAACTGGTGCGCGACAAGCGCACGCTCGGCCTACTGGTTGCGATGCCGTTGCTGTTGCTGGTGATCTTCGGATACGCCGCCAACTTCTACGTCTCCTCCGTCCAGACGGCGGTGGTCGGACCGCAGGCGAACACCGTCGCCGCCGGCCTGCCGTCGTACTTCGAGGTGACCGACAAAGCGGCCGGGGCCACTGCTGCCGATGCCCGGGACATGCTGCGCGACAACAAGGTCGACGTCGCAATGGTGACCAGTGACTCGCCGACCGCGCCCATCGAGGCGCTTGTCGACGGGTCCAATCTGTTCGCCGCGCAATCGGCGGTCGGTGCCCTCAACAAGTTCGGTGCCAAGGTGCACATCGAGGTGCTCTTCAATCCCTCGCTCAAGACGTCGTGGGTGATGGTGCCCGCGATCATCGGTCTCATCCTGACCTTCATCGGCACGATCATCACCAGTATCGGATTGGTGCGGGAACGCGAGACCGGGACGCTCGAACAGCTTGCGGTGATGCCGATCTCGCCTGCCCAGGTCATCCTCGGCAAGATCGTCCCCTACTTCCTGGTCGCGGCCGTGGACATGATCATCGTGACGGTGCTCGGCATGCTCCTGTTCGACGTGCCGTTCAACGGCAACGTGCTCACCTTCGCGATCGCCGCGGCGTTGTTCTTGTTCGTGGTGCTGGGTCTGGGGGTGTTCATCTCCACCATCTCCCAGACCACCGGGCAGGCCATCCAAACCGCCTTCTTCTTCCTTCTTCCACAGATCCTGTTGTCCGGCATGATCTTCCCGCTCGACGCGATGGCCGCCGGGGTGCGCTGGATCGGGTATCTGCTGCCCTTGACCTACTTCACGATGATCTCGCAGGCGGTGATGCTGCGCGGGGCGCCCATCTCGACGCTCTGGCTCCCGTTGCTGGTGCTCGCGGTGATGGCGGTCGTCGTGTTCACCGCCGCGACCATGCGGTTCCGGCGTGATCTCGCGCCGGGTACCGGTCATCGACACGCAGCCAAGGAGAAGGCCGCGTCATGATCGGGGCCGACGACGTCACCGTGACGTTCGGGAAGACCGCCGCGCTGGACTCGGTGAGCGTGCGCGCTCACGAGGGTGAGATCGTGGCCATCGTGGGTGGTGACGGAGCCGGGAAGTCGACCCTGCTGCGACTCTTCGCCGGCGAGGTGCAACCCGACTCGGGACAGGTGCACCGTCCACCCAAGAAGCAGGTGGGTTTCCTCGCGGCCGGTCCGGGCAGTTGGGGCGCGCTGACCGTCCGGCAGAATCTCGACTTCGTCGGCGGCATCTACGGCCTCGGCGGAGAGCAACTCCGTTCGCGCCGTGACGAATTGATCGAGCGTTCCGGTCTGTCGGTGGCGGCCGACCGCCTGGCGCGGGATCTGTCCGGCGGTATGCGACGCAAGCTGGGTACCGCGATGGCGATGATCCACCGCCCACCGCTGTTGATCCTCGACGAACCGAGCACGGGCGTCGACCCGGTGAGTCGGATCGACCTGTGGGGCATGATCGCCGAGACGGCGGCCGCGGGGACCGCCGTCCTGATGTCGACGACCTACCTCGACGAGGCCGAGCGTGCGGGTGATCTCGTCGTGCTCGACGACGGTCACGTACTCGTCGACGGATCCTACGATTCGGTGCGAGAAGGCTTCTCCGGCATCATCACCGAGGGTGCCACGCCGGTGCGACGAGACTGGTCGTGGCGGCGTGGCCACCAGCGTCACGAATACTGGACGACCGAAGAAGAGACGACCCCGGATTCCCGGGTCGACCCCGATCTGGAGGACATCGTGATCGCACTCTCCCTGGCACGGCGGAACCGTCAGGGGGCACCGGCATGAGCGCGGAGCACCGGGGGACCATGCCCGAGGCCACCGGATCGCTACTCGGCAGCCATTCGGTGACCCGACGATTCGGTGATTTCGTCGCCGTGTCCGAGGTCACGATGTCGGTGGATTCCGGTGAGGTCGTCGGACTCCTCGGTGCCAACGGTGCCGGTAAGACGACCCTCATCCGGATGCTGTTGGGATTGCTCGCCCCCACCGACGGGCAGACCTCGCTGTTCGACGGCCCACCAGACCAGCGCCGGCGGGCGCGGCTCGGCTACGTGCCCCAGAATCTGGGCCTGTACCGCGATCTGACCGTGCGCGAGAACATGACGTTCAGCGCGGATGCCTATCACGGTGATGCGACGGTCCCCGCCGATCTCGCGGGCTACGCCGACACCCTCGTCGGGAATCTGCCGCTCGGCACCCAGCGCAAGGTCGCCTTCGCGGTCGCGCTCGCCCATCATCCCGACGTCCTCGTCCTCGACGAGCCGACCTCGGGGGTGGATGCGTTGTCCCGGGCGGAGCTCTGGGACACGATTCGCGCGCAGGCGGATTCCGGGGTGGGGGTGCTCGTGACCACGCACTATATGGAGGAGGCGCAGGAGTGCGACCGGTTGCTGCTGATGTCGGCGGGTCGGCTGGTCGCGCAGGGCAGCGAGGACGACGTCGTCGGTGACACGCGTGCTGCGCTCGTCGACACGCCGGACTGGCGCAGCGCCTTCGCGGCGCTGCAGGGCAAGGGCGTTCCGGTCATCCTCGCCGGCCGGACCATTCGGGTGGCCGACACCGATCCGGCGCGGGTGCGCGGCATTCTCGAGCATGCCGACATCTCCGGCGAGGTCACCACGGTCCCGGCGACCATCGAGGAGCGGATGCTGGTTCTCGCGCGAACCCCGGATTTGCGATGACCGGGCGGACGCGGGGGAGACCGCCGGCGGGACAGTCGCGCGACACTCGCGAGAAGATCCTGGCGGCGACCCGGGAACTATTGGCGGACAACGGGTTCGACCGGACCACGGTGCGTGCCGTGGCCGGTCGTGCCGGTGTCGACCCGGCGTTGGTCCATCACTACTTCGGGCCGAAGAAGAATCTGGTGGCCGAGGCACTACGACCGCCCGTCGACCTCTCGCTGGTGTTCGCCGACATGCCGACCGACGAGCGTGCCGGCCCGGAGTTCGTGCGACGAGCCATCGCAGCGTGGGAATCACCGGAGTTGCAATCGCACATTCCCGGCGTACTGCGCCTCATCGCTTCGACCAACCCTGCCGCCGGCCCGGCGCAGGATGTCCCGGGAGCAATCGTGGAGGTCGCGCTCGGCAGTGCGGTCCGCGCCGACCGCCGAGAGCGGCGACTGGCGCTGATCGCCTCCCAGATGTTCGGACTTCTCATGCTGCGCTTCGTGATCCGACAGCCCGAGATCGTGGCAGCCGATCGCGACGAGCTCGTGGCGCAGGTCGGTCCGGTCATCACCCACTATCTCACCGGCGACCTGACCTGAGCGCTACGGCGCTGGTTCGTCGGTCTCGGCGGCGCCGGGGGTGTCCCGCTCGTCCCAGATGAACAGGGCGAGGGTGACTCCCAGGAATGCCGCAGGTATCCAGGCTGCGTGGACCCCGATGAGGTGTGTGGTCAGTGCGCCGATCAGAGCGCCGCCGGCGAAGATCCCGACCACCCCGAGATAGATTGCCAGTGGCCGCCGCGATTCCGGGTCGCGATCCACCGCCACGCCGTGTGCTGCCTCGACCAGACGCATCAGGTTCCCGGTGGTGGCGATGGCGACGTAGTTGTGCCCGGCGACGTTCCGGAACATCTCGATCTGCATCGCGGCGACGAAGGCTATCGGGATCGTCACCGTATAGTGCGGGGCGCTCGAGGGGATGAAGCCGACGATGGCGAGGATCGCCGCTTGCAGGGCGACGGTCAACCGGATCGGGTGGGGCAGTACGCGATCGAGTCTGCCCTTGCGGATGTGCACCGCCGCACCGATCCCGACGAGGAATGCCAGGATCGGCCACACATGCGCAAGCGCCTGCATCGGGTGTCGCTGGGCGATCTCGACGGCGAAGAACACCACGTTCCCGGTTTGGGCGGTGGCGAAGGCGCCACCTCGCGCGAGGTAGGTGTAGCTGTCGAGGAATCCGCCCGCGCAGGTGACGAGGAAGGCGAATCGTAACGAGGAACTGGTCTGTACCGTCGGCATTGATCGGCTCTCTGACTTTCGTTCGGCTCAGGCGGTGCCGTAGATCCGGTCGCCGGCGTCACCGAGACCGGGCAGGATGTAACCGTTGGCATCGAGTTCGCGATCCACCGATGCGGTGAACACCGGCACATCCGGGTGGGCGCCGTGGAGCATGGCCAGACCCTCGGGGCAGGTCAGTAGACAGACGAACCGGATCGAACGGGGCCGATACTCCTTGATCCGGTCCACCGCGGCCACCGCCGAGTGACCGGTGGCCAGAAGCGGGTCGACGATCACGACGTCACGTTCCTCGAGTTCGCGAGGCATCTTGAAGTAATACTCGACGGCAACATGGGTTTTCGGGTCGCGGTAGAGCCCGATGTGACCGATCCGCGCACCGGGCACCACCGTGAGCATGCCGTCGGCGATCGAGGTGCCCCCACGCAGGATCGACGCGAACACCAGCTTCTTGCCGTCGATCACCCGGCCGGTGGTGACCTCCATCGGCGTCTTGATGGTGATCTCCTGCATCGGGATGTCGGCGAGTACGTCGTAGGCCATCAGGGTGGCGATCTCGTTGAGCAGGCGGCGGAAATCGTTGGTGGAGGTGTCGGCCTGTCGCATCAGCGTCAGCTTGTGTTGCACGAGTGGATGATCGATGACGTGCACGGCGTTCATCAGTGGCCCCTTCTTCGGTGGTCGGTGGACGTCCGGGTGCCCGCTCAGAACACCGTGCCATCGCTGTCGATGGTCAACGGTGGCAGACCACCCCGCAGTTGCGCCGCATATCGGCGCCCGGCGGCCCAGGTCCCGCCTTCGAGAACGCACGCCAGGGGCAGCCCCGGGACACCGAGTTCGGTGGCCACCAGTGGTGCGAGTTCGTCGAGCAGGGCGACGGTCAGTGCGCGCCACTCGACGACGAACTCGTCGCCGACCGACCATACCGCTTGTGCGGCACCGGGATTCACCGTGGCCAGGACGCCGGAGTCGAGCAGTAGGCCACCGTTGCGGTATTCGGGCAACGCCGTCAGATCCTCGAGGCCGCCGACCTCGACCCCGGCCGACGCGAACGGTTCGAGCAGCGAATAGGTCAGCCACTGCGACAGCTTGTGGAACGGCATCCACCCGTCGGTCGCGCCGGCGCCCCGGACCCCGCGATGGCGCCAGCAGTCGCCCAGGGCGATACCGTCGATCCGGTTGTCCGCGGGCCAGATCGGGGCGAGGGTGTCGAGCAGTGCGGTGAGGATCTCGTGTGCCCGGATCTCTCGTGTGCCGCCTCCGAGGTGGTCGAACAGATCGCCCGGACGTCCGGTGCCGAACACGTCGGGACGCGCCGCCATGGCATCGGCGAGCCGGTTCAGTACCTGCAGGCGGCCCTCGAGACCGACGAGAGGTCGGTTCTCGGAGACCCCGAAAGCCGTTGCCAGGCGCGATGAATCCAGCGCACGCAGACCGTCGGCATCGACCCGTAGGGGCTCGTCGCGGCTGCCGGAGAAGACGCCGTCGAAGAAGGCGTGAACACTCGCCACCGCGAGACCTTCGGAGCGGGTGAACCGCACTCCGGTGCCCGGCTCGTCGAAGTACCAGTCGGCGCCGGCCCCGGCGTCGAGCAGGACACTCACCACGGCGAGATCGATGTGGGTGCGGGCGCGCTCGGCGGCACCGATGTCGCCGAGTCGCGCGTCGAGCTCCACGCGTCGATCGATTCCGCCGGCCTCGACGTGGCGCCACCGGCTGTGGAAGGGGATGTCGAGATCGGGGTAGCGCTCGCGCGTCAGCGCCGACACGAACTCGACCACCGCGCCGATGCGGGAGTCGTCGACCGTGAAATGAGCAGAACGGCCGGCGCGGGCGGAGGTGAGCAGATCACCTGCGCGGCGCCGGATCTCGGCCGTCGACCGAAGAGCTGCCACGGGCCCGTCGAGGGTGCCCACCGACGATGTCGAGGACCGACCACCGGGTGCGGTCATCGGCGCAGCCCCCGGCCCTTCACCTGACGCAGGTCATCGGTGGTCGGCACCGCGCCGCTGGTGAAATAGCCTGCGGCCGTTTTGGCGTCGATCTCCACGCGCGCATCCTCCGGGATGAGTTCGGGTGGGATGTCGACGCGCTCGCCGACCTCGAGGCCCGAGCCGGTGATCGCGTCGTATTTCATGTTGCTCATCGAGACCAGCCGGTCGATGCGGGTGATACCGAGCCAGTGCAGGACGTCGGGCATGAGCTCCTGGAAGCGCATGTCCTGAACGCCGGCAACGCATTCGGTGCGCGCGAAGTACTGATCGGCGGTGTCGCCGCCGACCTGTCGTTTGCGGGCGTTGTAGACCAGGAACTTGGTGACCTCGCCGAGGGCGCGCCCCTCCTTGCGGGAGTAGGCGACCAGACCGACCCCGCCGCGCTGGACTCCCTGAATGCATTCCTCGATCGCGTGGGTGAGATAGGGGCGGCAAGTGCAGATGTCCGAGCCGAACACGTCCGAGCCGTTGCACTCGTCGTGCACCCGCGCGGTCAGTTCGACGGCAGGATCGGACAAGCCCTGCGGATCACCGAAGATGTAGACGGTCTGGCCACCGATCGGCGGCAGGAAGACCTCCAGATCCGGCCGCGTCACCAGCTCCGGGTACATGCCACCGGTCTCCTCGAAGAGCACCCGGCGCAATTCGGTGTCGCTGCAGCCGAATCGGTCGGCAATGCCGGGTAACCACCACACGGGCTCGATGGCCGCCTTGGTGACCAGTGCGGCGCCGGTGGGCAGCAGCACCTCACCATCGGGCTGCAGGCGGCCCTGCGCGATGGCATGGATGATCTCGGGCAGGATCACATGGGCCTTGGTGATCGCGATCGTCGGACGGATGTCGTATCCCGCGGCGAGCGGCTCGGGGAACGACTCGGCGACGAGTGCGCCCCAGGGATCGATGCTGACGATGGCGTTGCGGTCGGTCCACTGCGGGTGTGGCCCGACGACGTCGGTGGGGGAGGTGTTGGTGAGGTCGGCCCGATGCTCCCGTGACAACGCGCCCGAGGCGACGGCCAGCGCGCGATAGACGCTGTAGGAGCCCGAGTGCGTCCCGATCACGTTGCGGTGGGCGCGGTCGGTGGTGGTCGCGATCACCGGCCCTCGTTCCCGGGCGGTCGGCGCACCCCAGGCGATGTCCGGGGCACCGGCTCCGCCGCTGTGCGAGGTGAGGCGGATGTGCCCGGGTGTGCGGACCGCGGACGGCCGGGAACCGGCGGGTACGGAACTGTCGGATGCGGCAGGCATCGGCGACTCCTTTCACCTACCCCGGTGATTCGGTGGTACCGGTGTCCCGGATGCCTCCCTCGGGGAAACCGCCAGCATAGTCACTGACGAGGGCCGCCGCCGGGCGAGTGAGCCGGGCCCCGGCGCCGATCTCAGGCGTCGGCCGGGCGCGAGTGCACCGACACCGCGTACTCCCCGCCGTCGAACGGACGGCGGTCCCAGGTGGCGAATCTCGCGCCCGGTTCGAGGCCGGCGGCGTGGGCGTGGATGTCGTAGTCGGACAGTGCAAGACGGTCGGGGCGGAGCTGGAATCCGGCGACCAGCAGCCCGCCGGGCCGCAGCCTCGATGCGCACTGGCGCAGCACTCCGGCCTCGGTGCCGGGCGTGAGGAAGATCATCACGTTCCCGGCGAGGACGACGAGATCGAAGAGCTCGTCGAGGTGGGCGTCGAGTGAACTCAGATCGGCTCGGAGCCAACGGATGTCGCCGGCCTTGCGCTGGGCGGTCGCCAGCATCGAGGGGTCCGCGTCGACGCCGACGACCTCGAAACCGCGGCGGGCCAGCTCGATGGCGACCCGCCCCGTGCCGCACCCGGCGTCGAGTATGCGGCGACCACCGATCCCGCGTGCGAGATCGGCGACCAGGTCGGCTTCGCCGTGGACGTTCTCGCCCGCGGCGGCCAGCGACGACCAGCGATCGTCGTAATCCTCGCCACGCGGCGCCGCCGTGCCATCCCATCGGGTCATGAGCCGAGTGTGTCACGTGAAGCGCCCACATCACGGCGGTGGGACATGAACCAACACGCCCGTCGGTGAGAAACGTGTTGACTCCGGGCGTCCCGGACGATGACACTGGCGCAGGTGAATCGACGGGAGGTCGCCGGCGCCCGCGCCGGCCGCAGATGACCGCAGGCCTGCGCCGCGAACGCCCGATGGTGGCGTTCGCGCGATGAGTCATATCCGCGGACACCCGCTCCGCGTCCCCTTCACCACCGTGCGAGGTCACCACCCGTGCGGCCGGCCGTCGACGCCGCGCCTGCACGGCGGATCACCCTCGCGCGGTGCGCAACTCCCAGGAGTCCTCCATGCGACCCATGACCGAATCAGAAATCCGCGCATCGTTCGTCAACACCTCGGTGCGCGAACGCAAGGCGATCCCGATGCCCGACGCATTCGACACGATCCGGTGGGACCGGCTCGATTACCTCGGTTGGCGCGATCCCAAGTCACCCGCCATCGGGTACCTCGTTCTCGCCCCCGCGCCCGACGCAGCCGACGACCCCGGGGCGGGCGGCGGTGCCGAGCCGATCGGGATCATGTTGCGTGCCGGCTCCGTCCCGGCCCGCACCCGACCGCAATGCGCACTGTGCGAAGACATTTCGCTCCCCAATGAGGTGATCCTCTTCGCCGCGCGGCGCGCGGGTGGCGCGGGTCGTAAGGGTGACACCGTCGGAACCCTCATCTGTGCGAACTTCGAATGCTCGGAGAATGTGCGACGCAAGCCGTCGTCGGCGATGGCCGGTGACGATCCCGAGCGGGTCCGGCAGCTGAGAATCGGTGCGCTACGCGAGCGGGTCGCACGGTTCGTCGCCCGAGTCGGAAGCCGGTGATCCGGTGACACACGGCGATCGGTGAGTCATGACGATCGGTGAGTCACACGACGATCGGGGGCACCGACGCGACGTGCGCGACGATGCCCCCGATCGGGTGCGATGACCGGTCAGGTCAGTGCAGGTCGTACCGGTCGAGTTCCATCACCTTGGTCCACGCGGCGACGAAGTCGGCCACGAACTTCTCCGACGAGGTGTCCTCGGCGTAGACCTCGGCCAATGCCCGCAGATCCGAGTTCGACCCGAAGGCCAGATCCACACGCGTGCCGGTCCACTTCTGCGCGCCGGTCGCCCGATCGGTCGCGACGTAGGTGCCGTCGTCGGCCGGCGACGGCGCCCACTCGACGTCCATGTCACAGATGTTGACGAAGAAATCGTTGGTCAGCGTGCCGGGCGTCTCGGTGAGCACACCGAGAGACGAACCCTGGTGGTTGGCGCCGAGCACACGCAAACCACCGACGAGCACCGTCATCTCCGGTGCCGAGAGGGTCAGCAGGTTGGCCTTGTCGACCAGGTTGTACTCGGCGGGCAGTTCGTTGCCCTTGCCCTCGTAGTTACGGAAGCCGTCGTAACGCGGCTCCAGGTACGCGAACGACTCGACATCGGTCTCGTCCTGCGAGGCGTCGGTACGACCGGGAGTGAACGGCACCGACACCGACAACCCGGCAGCCTTGGCGGCCTTCTCGATACCGACGACACCGCCGAGCACCACGAGATCGGCGAAGGACACCTTCGGGCCGGACTCCTTGTTGAAGGCGTCGGCGATCCCCTCCAGGGTGCTGATGACCTGTGCCAGCTCGTCCGGTTCGCTGGATTCCCAACCCAATTGGGGCTGCAACCGGATCCGGCCGCCATTCGCACCGCCGCGGAAGTCACTGCCGCGGAACGTCGCAGCGGCCTTCCACGCGGTCGAGACCAGTTGTGCCACCGACAGACCGGACTCGAGGATCGACGACTTCAACGAATCGACGTCGGCGTCGGAGATCGTCGGACCCTGCTGTGCGGGAACGTTGTCCTGCCACAGGTAGGTCTCGGCGGGCGCCAGCGGACCGCGGTAGCGGATGGCCGGGCCCATGTCGCGGTGCAGCAGCTTGAACCAGGCCTTGGCGAACTCGTCGGCCAGCTCTTCGGGATGATCGAGCCAGCGGCGGGTGATCTCGCCATAGATCGGATCGAACCGCATCGTGAGGTCGGTGGTCAGCATCGACGGGTGGGTCTTGCCGTCGCCCTGGGCCATCGGCACCGAATTGGCCCAGCCGTTGTCCTTGGGCTTCCACTGGTTGGCGCCGGCCGGGCTCTTGGTCAGTTCCCATTCGTTGCCGTAGAGGATCTCCAGGAACGAGTTGTCCCACTTGGTGGGGGTGTGGGTCCAGGTGACCTCGAGACCGCTGGTGATGGTGTCGTTGCCGACGCCGGTGCCCTGCGGGTTCTTCCAGCCCAACCCCATCTGTTCCAGCGGTGCGGCCTCGGGCTCGGGGCCGAGTTTCTCGGCGTCACCGTTGCCGTGGGTCTTGCCGAAGGTGTGTCCGCCGACGATGAGCGCGGCGGTCTCCACGTCGTTCATCGCCATCCGGCCGAAGGTCTCCCGGATGTCCTGGGCGGCAGCGAGATAGTCGGGATTGCCCTCGGGCCCTTCGGGATTGACGTAGATCAGACCCATCGTGGTGGCACCCAGCGGCTTCTCCAGGCTGCGCTCACCGGAGTAGCGCAGATTGGTGCCCAGCCACGTCGACTCCGCACCCCAGTACACCTCCTCGGCTTCCCACTCGTCGGGGCGGCCGAACGCGAATCCCTTGGTGTGGAAACCCATGTCCTCGAGTGCGACATTGCCGGCGAGGACCAGCAGGTCCGACCACGACAGCGCCTTGCCGTACTTCTTCTTCACCGGCCACAACAGTCGGCGTGCCTTGTCGAGGCTGACGTTGTCCGGCCAGCTGTCCAGCGGCGCGAAACGCTGCATGCCGGTGCCGGCACCTCCGCGGCCGTCCTCGACGCGGTAGGTACCCGCGGCGTGCCACGACATTCGGATGAAGAACGGTCCGTAGTGGCCGAAGTCGGCGGGCCACCACGACTTCGAGTCGGTCATGACCGCCTTGACGTCGGCGACGAGTGCGTCGACGTCGAGATCGGCGAGCGCGGCGTCGTAGTCGAAGTCGCCGCCGCGCGGGCGGATGACATCGGGATTATGGGCCAGGACACGCAGATTCAGCTTCTCCGGCCACCACTGGTTGTTGCCACCGCCCTCCACGGGTGGGCGGATGTGCATGGGGCATCCTGAGCCCGACGGCTCTCCGGCTGGGGTCTGGGCCTCCCCGATGGGGGGTGCGGCTTGCTCGTCAGACACGACATTCCTTTCGGTGATGGGTGATCCGGGCTGTGATCACGGTCGTGACCCGGGGTGTGAGGAGGCTGCGCACTCTGCGCACAGACCCCAGTAGATGACCTCGGCCTCGTCGAGGAGAAAACCGTTGTCGTCGGCGGCGGTCAGACACGGGCGTTCGCCGACCGCGCAGTCCACGTCGGCGATGGCCCCGCAGGCGCGGCACACCGTGTGGTGGTGGTTGTCGCCCACACGCGCCTCGTACCGGGCCAGGTGGCCCGACGGCTGCAGACGGCGGACGAGTCCGACGTCGGTGAGTGCCGCGAGGATGTCGTACACCGCCTGTCGAGAGACGTCCGGCAGGTCCGCGCGGGCGGCCTGGAAGATCGACTCCGTGTCGGCGTGGGGGTGCGCATGGACGGCCTCGAGCACCGCCACCCGCGGACGGGTGACGCGGAGTTCCACGGAGCGCAACATGCCCGCGAAGTCCGACGATGAGGTCACGACGCACAGTATGCACGCTTTTCTGGAATGATTCAGAACTTTCGCAAAATGAGACGCGCGCAAGGCCGTTGGCGCTGGTCACGCGCCCGAAATTGGGTGCGGTGGCGACGCCGGGTCGCACTGTCCCGACCCCAAGGTGCATGACAAAGTGGAGTGGTGAACGTCGAGGAGAGAGGAGTGGGCGTGGTGACCAACGCACCCCTTGCCCCGATGGCCTCCGCGGTGCTCGCGGAGTCGGTGGCGTGGCGTTCGTCGTGGCATCCCGACGGTTCGCGCCACCTCGTCGACGGGGACTTCGAGTTCTACCTGCACGGTGCCGACGCCACCCTGTTGCGGTTCCACGGTCCCGACGGCGATCCGCGGCGGATACTCGACGACGCGCTGCGGACGGTGTCCGCCCACGGCGCGTCCGGTTTGCGAATCACGGTGGGATTGGGCACTTTTGCCGATCTCGACGACGACGAGGTAGCGCGCCGCGGCGGAACCCTCGTCGCAGTGGTCGACGTCGTCGCACGCGCGGTGGACGCGTCGGTGGCGAATTCCGTACCGGTGCCGACCGAGATCGCGGTGCGCCGTGTGCAGACCGCCGACGACCTCGCGCTGTTCGCCTCGATCTCCGAACGGGCCTGGGGGTTCGCACCACCGGTGCTCGCCGACCCCGGCTTCGACGTCGGCGATCCCACGACGCGTCTGTTCATTGCCGAAAGAGTCTCCAGTGCAGCGTGTTCTGCATCGGCGGAACCTGCCGGCGATCATGTCGGCGCCGGTGGATACGAACTGGCGGGCCCGACCGCACGGTTCTGGGGTGCGGCAATCCTGCCGGCATATCGCGGACGTGGCGCCTACCGGGCACTGGTGGCCGCACGCCTGCGTGACGCGCTGCGGTGCGGTGCACGACTGGCACTCGTGCATGCCGAGCAGACATCGTCGCCCATCCTCCAACGAATCGGTTTCGCGCGGTATGCGCAGCGTCGGCTGACCTGGTTTCCGGTGCCCGGCCAGGTGGATCGGGCGCAGGGGAGTCGGGCACAGGGGGAGCAGAGATGACACCTTCCGGGTCCGGGTTGGACTTCGACGAGGTCGCCGACGAACTGTACGGACTACCTCCCGGTGACTTCACCGGTCGGCGCAATGCGCTCGCTCGCCAGGCGCGCGGCGCGGGAGACCGCGATCTCGCCACGGCGATCGCGGCGCTGCGTCGTCCCACCCAGTCGGCGTGGTTGCTCAACCAGTGGATCCGGCGCCACCCCGACGGTGCCGACGAGATCACCGAACTCGCTGCCGCACTTCGGGATGCCCAGCGTCGTGCCGACGCCGCCCGGATGCGTGATCTGTCGGCCCGCAGGCAGCAGCTGATCGCCGAGGTGGTGGGCCGGGTGACACACCTCGCCGCCGATCTGGGCGTGACCGTGTCCGGCGCCGCCGACCGCGAGATCGTCGCCACGCTGCGAGCGGCCGTCGCCGACGAGTCGACCGCAACCCTCCTCCGTCGTGGCCGCATGGTGGCCGCCGCCGAATACACCGGATTCGGGCCCGCCGGGATCGTGGCGGTTCCGGCGCCCACGACCGCCGAAGAGGCGCAAGGCGATACCGGCGACGGCCGGGCCGGACATGGTGAGGCCGAACGTTCCGCGGCTCGCGAGCACACCCGCGCAGAGCTACGACGAGCGCGCGAAACCGCGACGAGTGCGCAGCGGGGCGCCACCGACGCGCAGGCGGCGGCGACGGCCGCTCGCGATGCTGCCGAGGTACTCGCCGCAGACGCCGATCGGTTGCGCGCAGAACTCGCCCGGGTGGAGCAGGAACTGGGTTTCGCGCGCCGACGCGCTACGGCAGCCGAGCATGAATATGCCTCCGTGGCAAAGGAATCGGCTGCGGCATCCGCACGCGTGGCGGCACTCGAGCAGGAATTGGGCGAGCTCGACGATCACTCGTGATGCGAGGTCGGCTTGATGGGAGTCAGACCGCGGGTCCCATGGCCTCATCCAGCACTTCGCACTGACGCTCGAAGAAGCTCTCCGACACCGCGGCCCGTGGGGCGAACATGTCGAACGCGTGAAACGCGCCGGGGACGGTGTCCACGGTGACCGGCACTCCCGCGTCCTTCAGGCGTTCGGCGTAGGCCAGGTCCTCGGCGAAGAACAGATCACGGGTGCCCACCCCGATCCACGCCGGCGGCAATCCGGTCAGATCGGCGCGGCGCGCGGGCACGGCGATCGACGGGTCGGCGCCGCCGAGATAGGACGCCCAGCCGAGCCGATTCGACGAGGGGCTCCACACGCGATAGTGCTTCGGATCGTCGGCCCCCGCCGTCGTGCGGTCGTCGAGCATCGGATAGACCAGCAACTGGAACACCGGAGTGATGCTGCCTGTGTCTCGACCGGCCAGGTCCCGGCATCGCAAGGCCAGCGCGGCGGTCAGTCCACCACCGGCGCTGGCGCCGCCGATGAGAATCTTCTCCGGGTCCACATCATCTTGTGCGGCAAGCCACTCGAGGCCGCGATGGCAGTCTTGGACCGGCACCGGGTAGGGGTGCGCCGGCGCCAGGCGATAGTCGACGGCCGCGACGGGGATTCCGAGCCGGTCGGCGAACTTCCGGCACAGTGCGTCATCCTCGGCCGCGGTACCGATGACATAGCCGCCGCCGTGAATCCACAGCAGCGCGTGACCGGTTCCGCGTGGGTTGCGTGGGCGATGAAGCCGCACGCTCACCCGATCGCCGAGGTCGACCACCTCGACGTCGCCGGGGATGTGACGCGAGAGCGCGCCCGAGAGCACCTGCAGCGGGCGCAGTGTCAGGGGGGTGACCACCGTGCGGGGCAGCAGCCGCGCCGCCAGCGTGAGATCGGGATGGAAGCCGCTCGTGTGGGTGTCGCCCGGATGACTGGCATCGGGGTGGGTGCTGTGGGGAACCGGTGTGGGCATCGTGCCAGTATCACCCGACCCGCCCGCGGACGGCAGCTGTTCCGGTGGCATCGGTCCGCTCAGCGCGGCACGTACCGAGCATCGACGATGCTGTGGCGGACCGCCTCGCGCAGCCACTCGGGAAACTCGGTGAGCAACTGCTCGTACAGGTCGGCGTCACTCATCGCGTCGACGTCGTCGATCGCGAAGAATCCGGCGTTGTCGACGACTCGACCCGCCAGGGTGTCCAGTTCGGTGAGAATCCCGAATCGGTTGCGCCCCAATCCGATGAACTGCCAGAACACCGGCCGCGACGACGCGGTGTGGATCAGCGAGCGGATCGCGGGCACCTTGGAGTGGAATCCGCCGTCGGTGAAGAACAGCACCAGCACCGGTTCGCCACCCCCGGCATCGTCGAGGATCGCGTTCATGATCGGGAGTTCCTCGTTGACCCCGCCGATCTGCCGGTCGTAGTCGATCTCCGGGCCCAGCGGTGCGCCGTGGCGTCCCGTGAGATGGATGTAGGTGTCCATCCAGATCTCGGAATCGGCGACGGTGACGTCGGGTAACTTCGCGTAACCCGAGCCGTACAGGTATGCCTCGAGGTTGCCGTCGGAATCGAGTTGGGTCGCAACCGGGATCATCCGCTCGACGACGCGGTGCACGGTCTGCTTCTTGTACAGCTTGCGCATCGACATGGTCTTGTCGATGACCAGCACGACCCGCGCGGTGGCACCCGCGGCCCCCTTGGTGAGCAGCACCCGATGGACCTGCTCCTTGCGGAGGTTGAGTTTCTGACGCTTTTCCAGCGAGAGTTTCTCCTCGCCCTTGACCATCCGGATGCCGGGTGTGGAACCCGGAGCAGTCGGTGCCGCAGAGACCGGGGTCCGGGATATCGGGGCGTCGGGTGTCGGGGTCTGAGATGTCGGGGTGTCGTCGACGGTCACCCCGTGCTCGCGCACCAGAGACGCGAAACCGGCGTTCCACCCGGCAGATTCGCTGCGGACCTTCCACTGGGCGTTGCGCCGGTAGATCTCGATCAGCACCGCTGCACGTTCGGAACGCAGCCCCTGCGCCGGCGCGACGATGGTGTCGGCTCCGGCGGTGAGCGTGGTCTCGATGGTCGACTCGCCCAGGGTGGCGGGCGCGTCGACGGAGACGCCGATCGCGATGCGCTCGATCCCGTCGGCGACTCGTGTCAGGTCGATGTCGAGCGTGGCCGGGCCGGTCAGGGTCACTTCGGCGCCGGTACTGCGGGGATTGTTGTAGAAGACGAAGTCGGCGTCGTCGCGGACGCGGCGGTCGGGGCCGAGGACGAACGCCACCACGTCGAGCGCGGGTCCACCACCGGTGGCTGTACCGATCGCCACCGTGAGCCGGTCGGTCGACAGTGGGGTGTTCTCGCCGCGTCCGAGGATGCGTGGGGTCATGCCAGGTCCTCCCGTGGTGTCGGCCCGAGGTGGGCCGTCCGGTCACGACGACCCTACGTGGACCGCTCGCCGCGGTCCCCGGATGTCGATCGGTCGATGGAATACCGTCGCGACGGTCCATGGTTGGCACATCCATGACCACCGAGACCGCTCCCGAAGCCTTCGATCCGCGCACACTCATCGCAGAAAGCTCGATCGGGATCCTCGCGACCATCAAGGCCAACGGTATTCCCCAACTCTCGCCCGTCACCGTCGTCTATGACGATTCCGCCGACCGCATCTACGTGTCGATGACCGAGGGGCGAGCCAAGACCGCCAATCTGCGACGGGATCCCCGCGCCGCCATCGAATTCACCAGTGCCGACGGGTACACGTGGGCCACCGCCGAGGGCACCGCCACCCTCACCGGGCCGGGAACCGACCCGGACGGACCGGAGGTCGACGCCCTCGTCGAGTACTACCGGCGCGGGGCGGGGGAACATCCGGACTGGGCGGAGTACCGCGAGGTGATGGTGACCGATCGGCGGGTGCTGATGGAGTTGGCCATCACCCGGGTGTACGGGGCCAAGTTACGCTGATCCGCCGTCGGTGTCGGCCGGCCACGCGCGACGCGAGAGCAGGCGTAGACCGTTGAGCGCCACCAGAATCGTCGATCCCTCGTGGCCGGCAACACCCAGCGGCAGGGGCAGGGTTCCGACGATGTCCCATGTGACGAGGACCGCGATGACGGTCGCCGCGATCACCAGATTGGCCACCACGATCCGGCGGGCTCGACCGGCTAGGCGCAGGATCGCGGGCACGGCTGTCAGGTCGTCGCCGACGATGACGATGTCGGCGGTGTCGAGGGTGACCTCCGAGCCGATACCACCCATCGCGATACCGACATCGGCGGTGGCCAGTGCCGGTGCGTCGTTGACGCCGTCGCCCACCACGGCCACCCGGTGCCCACCCACCCGAAGCTCGCCGACCGCGGCCACCTTGTCCTCGGGGAGCAGTCCGGCCCGGACGTCCCCGATTCCCACTCGATGTGCTAGATCTGTTGCCGCAGAGTCATTGTCGCCCGTGAGCAGGATCGGGGACGTACCTGTCGCCGCACGGAGGGACGCCACTGCCGCTCTCGCCTCTGCACGTGGTTGATCGCGCAGTTCGATCACGCCCACCGCTGCATCGTCGACGTGCACCACGACCGTCGTTGCCGTGGTGGTCGCAGCACGAGCCCGGATGCCGGCATCGGCGGTCGGTGCGGAGGCGTTGACGATCTCCACGTCGTGGTCGCCGACGCGCGCTCGAACACCGTGACCGGGAATCGCGGCGAATCGACTGACCGGTTGCGGGGTCCATCCGGCGTCGGCCGCGGCGGCGACGATGGCGCGGCCGACCGGGTGTTCACTGTGTTGCTCGGCTGCGGCCGCGATCGCCAGTATCTCGTCGCGGTGCCGTCGACGGGGGTTGTCGAGTTCGATGACGGCGGTGACCGCGGGCGCGCCGGTGGTCAGGGTGCCGGTCTTGTCCAGTGCGACACAGCTGATCCGGGCCGAATTCTCCAGGGCTACAGCAGATTTCACCAGTACGCCGTGCCGGCTCGCGGTGGCCATCGCCGCCAGCAACGGTGGCATCGTCGCCAGGACCACCGCGCATGGCGATGCCACGATCATGAACGTCATGGCGCGCAGAAGGCTGGTCCGCAGGTCCTCGCCGAAGGCGAGCGGTACCGCGAACACCGCGAGTGTGGCGCAGACGACCACGACCGAATACACGCGCTCGACCTTCTCGATGAACAGCTGGGTGGACGCCTTGGTCGACGAGGCCTCGTCGACCATTGCCACGATGCGGGCGACCACTGTGTCTCCCGCTGCGGTGTCGACCCGGATGCGCAGGGCCCCGGTACCGTTCAACGTGCCGGCGAACACCTTGTCGCCCAGGGACTTCGGCGCAGGTAGTGGTTCGCCGGTGATCGAGGCCTGGTCGACATCGCTGGCGCCCTCGACGACGATCCCGTCGGCCGGTAGTCGTTCGCCGGGCCGGATCGCGACGACGTCGCCGGGTACGAGTGTCGACGCCGCAACGGTCTCGACGATGCCGTCGTCGGCGACCAGAGTGGCCTGATCGGGCGCCAGGTCGAGCAGGCCGCGGATCGATTCCTCGGTGCGCCGTGTGGCCAGATCCTCGAGTGCACCCGACGTCGCGAAGATGACGACCAACAACGCTCCGTCGAAGACCTGCCCGATCGCGGCCGCGCCGATCGCGGCGACGATCATCAGCAGGTCGACGTCGAGAGTTCGGGCACGCAGGGCCCGCAGCCCGTCGAGGGTCGGTTGCCACCCGCCGCTGAGATAACAGCCGAGGTAGGCGAGGGTAGCCGCCCATCCGGGACCACCGCACACATCCAGGAGCGCGCCCGCGGCGCCCAGCACGACCGCGATCAGTGCCCACCGCGCCGACGGCACCGACAACGCGATCGTGTGCCAGGAGCGGCGCGGTCGTACAGTGCTCATCTCACGCGACGTCACCATCTGCATATGCAGAAGAGTACACATGTAGATATGTACATGTAATGCGCCCATGGTTGAATGTGGTCCATGGGACACGGAGTCCAGGGCCGATCGACCCCTGCGGCCGAACTCGACGCCGCTGCGGCGGCAACGGTCGCCGAGACGTTGCAGGCCCTGGCATCCCCGAATCGGCTGATGATCTTGACGCGGCTGCGCAAGGGACCCTGTGCGGTGACCGAACTCGCCGAAGCGGTCAACATGGAACAGCCCGCCGTGTCGCATCAGCTGCGCCTGCTCCGCGCGCTGGGGCTCGTGGTGGGTGAGCGTCAGGGTCGCAGCGTGGTCTACAGCCTCTATGACTCCCATGTCGCCGCACTCCTCGACGAGGCGGTCTATCACATCGAGCATCTGCATCTCGGTGACCGCGGATCGCGCGATCTCACATAACGCCGCGGCGCTTGTGATGGAACTCTGGTTGTGATGGAACACCGTCAGGTTCCGCTGTATCTCCTCGCGTTGATCGTCGGGGGAGTGATCGGCGTCGGTGCGCCCGGCCTCGCTCCTGGGCTCACCCACCTGGTCACCCCTGCGCTGGCGGCCCTGCTCTACGTCACCTTTCTGCAGGTTCCCGCGAGCGGGGTGATCGCAGCACTGCGTGATCTCCGATTTCTCGGTGCGGTGCTCGTCGTCAATTTCGTCGCCGTCCCGCTGGTCGTGGGTGCGATGTTTCCGTTTCTGCCGGGCAACGAGGCGATCCGCATCGGGATGCTGCTCGTGCTCCTGTGTCCGTGCATTGATTACGTCATCGTCTTCACCGGCCTGGCCGGTGGCGACCGACGCAGACTCCTGGTGTCGACGCCCCTGCTGCTCCTCGTGCAGATGGTGTCGTTGCCACTGTTCTTGATGACATTCCTGGGCGCCGATCTCGCTGCGGTGGTCGATGTGGAGCCGTTCCTCGTGGCGTTTGGCACGTTGATCGTCGTCCCGCTCGGACTCGCCTGGGCCACACAATGGTGGTCGTCGGGATATTCTCGGTCGGGACATCCTCGGGGGCAACGTTTTTCGGAGGCGGTGTCGACGACGATGGTCCCGCTGATGATGCTCGTGCTCGCCGTGGTCGTCGCCTCGCAGATCCCAACGGTCGGTGACGCCGCGGGTGCGGTGCTCGCCAGTGTTCCGTTCTACGTGGCCTTTGTCGT
This sequence comes from Gordonia polyisoprenivorans, assembly GCF_017654315.1. Classification (NCBI taxonomy): domain Bacteria; kingdom Bacillati; phylum Actinomycetota; class Actinomycetes; order Mycobacteriales; family Gordoniaceae; genus Gordonia; species Gordonia polyisoprenivorans. Next base: position 3,773,770 of record NZ_CP072203.1, on the reverse strand, counting down.
GGTGATGCCGTGTGTCGGGCTCGTCATCGCCCGATGGGCGCGTCTCGACGTTCCGGCCGGCCGGGCGGTGATGTTCAGCGGCGTGACGCGCAATTCGCTGGTGGTCCTTCCGCTGGCGTTGGCCCTGCCGGCGGGGTTCGAGGCGGCCGCGGTTGTCGTGGTGACCCAGACGCTCGTCGAGGTCCTCGGGATGGTGGCCTGTGTGCGGGTGGTGCCACGGCTCCTGCCGATGCCGGTGTGAGTCCGCGCCGTGCCCGGGTATCTTCCTCAGGTCGCCGTCGATGGCAGCTCGGCCGACTAGAGTCGCGGTCATGGTTTCGACGACGTGGGAGCTGTCGGCCGCCGATGGGACGGTGACGGTGCGCACCGACGTGACGGGTCCGGCCGCGCGCACCGGTCACCGACTGGCGATCGAGATGACCGAATGGACCGCGCAGGTGCGGTGGGCCGGCACCGAGCCGGACTCGCTGACCGCGCGGGTCGTCGTCGATTCGTTGCAGGTCCGCTCCGGCGGGGGTGGGGTCACGCCGATGTCGGGTCCGGAACGTGCGGTGGCGAGGGTCAACGCCCTGAAATCGCTCAAGGCGGGCAAGTTTCGTGAAATCGAATACGAGTCCAGCTCGATCATCAAGTCCGACAACGGTTATCGCGTGGAGGGTGCGGTGTGCATCCTCGGTCGCAGTCGTCCTCACCCAGTGGAGCTGACGGTCAGCGACGCCTCGGGCCGGTGGCACATCACCACCGAGACATCGCTGGTGCAGACCGACTTCGGGATCAAGCCGTACGCGCTGATGATGGGTGCACTCAAGGTTGCCGACGAGGTGACCGTGACGATCGAGGTGGACCATCTCCGGTGACGAGTGACGGCGAGAACGCAGTGCTCCGCAGGCGTGCTTACCGGCGGGTAAATCAACATCCGTTGTCGCAGTTACGCGCTCGCGAACACATGGATCCGGGGTCCGCGAATCGGTGTGATCTTCTCGGTGTGTCGGGTACGTACTCGCGCGTAGCGAAATCATTCGTAAGAATCGTCCCCGATCGGTTGTCGGCGCGTTCACAGCGCCCGCCGGATCCACCCCGCGCCATTTGGGTGGGGACGATCGTGGCCGCATCCGCGCCCCGCGCGCGGACAATCGTTGGGTATGACAAAAGATGAGGAGTCGGTGATGTTCACTCGCATTGCCATCGTGAACCGTGGTGAGTCGGCCGTCCGTCTCATTCACGCCGTTCGGGGCCTGTGCGCAGAAACAGGACAGTCGATAGAGGTCGTCGCACTGCACACCGATGTGGATCGCAACGCGACCTTCGTCCGTGAGGCCGACATCGCCTACGACCTCGGCCCGGCGGCCGAGCGCCCGTACCTGAACCTCAAGGTGCTCGAGCGCGCACTGCTCGAGACCGGCGCCGACGCGGCGTGGGTCGGCTGGGGATTCGTGGCCGAGGACCCGCTGTTCGCCGAACTGTGCGACCGGATCGGCGTCACCTTCATCGGCCCGTCGGCCGAGGCCATGCGCAAGCTCGGTGACAAGATCGGCGCCAAGCTCATCGCCGAAGAGGTCGGTGTGCCCGTCGCCCCGTGGAGCCGCGGTGCGGTCGACAGCGTCGAGGAGGCGGTCACCGCGGCGGCCGACATCGGCTATCCGCTCATGCTCAAGGCGACCGCAGGCGGCGGTGGTCGCGGCATCCGCGTCATCACCAACGACGAGGACCTGCGCGACGCGTACGCCCGCACCCGCGACGAGGCCGCCCGCGCCTTCGGCAGCGGTGTGGTCTTCCTCGAACGTCTGGTGACCGGCGCTCGTCACGTCGAGGTCCAGGTGATCGCCGACGGCCAGGGCACCGCGTGGGCGCTCGGCGTGCGCGACTGCTCGGTGCAGCGTCGCAACCAGAAGATCATCGAGGAGTCGGCGTCGCCTGTGCTGTCGCCCGAGCAGGTCGCCGAGCTCAAGGCCTCGGCCGAGCGACTCGCCGTAGCCGTCGGGTACTGCGGTGCGGCGACGGTGGAATTCCTCTATCACCCCGGTGAGAAGCTGTTCGCCTTCCTCGAGGTCAACACCCGACTGCAGGTCGAGCACCCGATCACCGAGACCACCACCGGCTTCGATCTCGTCCGGGCGCAATTGCACGTCGCCTCCGGCAACAAGCTGGAGGGGGAGCCGCCCGCCGAGCGTGGTCACGCGATCGAGGCGCGGCTCAACGCCGAGGATCCCGACCGCGACTTCGCGCCCGCGCCGGGCCGGATCGCGCGCCTCGAACTGCCGGCGGGCCCGGGCATCCGCGTCGACACCGGTGTGAGCGCCGGAGACACCATCCCCGCCGATTTCGACTCCATGATCGCCAAGATCATCGCGTACGGCCGCGACCGCGACGAGGCCCTCGGCCGACTGCGCCGGGCGATGACCGAGACCCGCGTCATCATCGAGGGCGGCGCCACCAACAAGAGCTTCGTCCTCGAGCTGCTGAATCAGCCCGAGGTGATCGACGGCAGCGCCGACACCGGCTGGATCGACCGCGTGCGCGCCGAGGGCGGCCTCGTCGCTCATCGGCATTCGGCGATCGCGCTGGCAGCGGCCGCGATCGACGCCTACGAGGAAGAGGAACTTGTCGAGCGCCGTCGCCTGCTGTCGACGGCCTCGGGTGGTCGCCCGCAGGTGCAGCACGACAGCGGCCGACCGTTGGATCTGAAACTGCGCGGGGCGACCTACCGGGTGCGCGTGGCACGGATCGGTGCGCACCGATTCCGCGTCGGCATCGAATCCGGCGACCAGACCTACAGCGCCGACGTCGACCTGGAACGGTTCGACGAGCACGCCGCGCAACTGGTCATCAACCACGTTCGCTATCGCTTGATCACCGACACCCACGGCCCGGTGCACCTCGTCGACGTCGACGGCGTGACCCACCGCGTCAGCCGCGACGAGGGCGGCGTGGTGCGTTCGCCCGCTCCCGCGCTGGTCGTTGCGACGCCGCTGGAGGTCGGTGACGAGGTCGAGGCCGGCGCCCCGGTGCTGGTGCTCGAGAGCATGAAGATGGAGACGGTGCTGCGGGCGCCGGTCCGTTCGCGGCTCAAGGAGTGTGTCGTCTCCGTCGGCACCCAGGTCGAGACCGGCGCGGCGTTGATGCGCCTGGAACCCCTCGCCGACGACGATGACGCGGATGCGGCCGAGGAGGCCACCGAGGGCGTCGAACTCGAGTTGCCGTCGATGCCCACCGACATCGAGCCGCACGAACGCTCGACCCGCACCCTCGAAGACCTGCGCAGCCAACTACTCGGCTACGACGTCGATCCGCACGATCGGACGCGGCTGCTCGACGACTATCTGGCGGTCCGGCACGCGGTCATCGAGTCCGGTCGCCGGCCGCTGTCCGACGAGCTCGAACTGATCACCGTGTTCGCCGATCTCGCCGAGCTGAGCCAGAACCGTCCGTCCGAGGACCAGATGGGCGTCGAGCATGTCCACAGCGCGCGTGAGAACTTCCACACCTATCTGCAGAGCCTCGACGTCGAACGCGACGGACTCCCGCAGTCGTTCCACGATCAGCTGAGCCGGGCGCTCGCGCACTACGGGGTCACCGATCTCGACCGGACCCCCGAACTCGAGGCCGCGGTGTTCCGCGTGTTCCTGGCCCTGCAGAATCCGTCGGACTCGGTCACCTCGGTCTCGACCCTGTTGCGCGAGTGGCTCGGCGAGCCCACCCCGCGCGAGGAACTGCAGGACCGCGTCGGGGTTGCCCTCGACAAGCTCGTCTCCGCGACGCAGCTGCGTTTCCCGGCGATCGCCGACCTCGCCCGCGGCGTCGTCTACTCCTGGTACGGCCAGCCGCTGCTGCGTCGCAACCGGGCCCGGGTGTACGGGGAGCTGCGCGAACACCTGCGTTACCTCGACGCCAATCCCGAGGCCGCCGACCGTGACGAGCACATCGCCGACATGGTCCGCTCCACCGAGCCGCTCGTCCGTCTGCTCGGCCAGCGGATGGTGCGCGGGATCGCCGACAACACGGTCATGCTCGAGGTGCTGACCCGCCGCTATTACGGCAACAAGGGACTGCGCGACGTCCGTGTGCAGGAGTTCGGCGGTGCGAGCTTCGTCATCGCCGAGCGCAATGGCCTGAGCCTGGTCTCGGCCGCGGTCCGGTTCGACGAACTCGACACGGTCCTCGGTGGTCTCGCCGAGATGGCGCGCGGGGTGGCCTCGGTCGACGCCGACGTCTACCTCTCGTGGGAGGAGCAGCCCGGCGATTTCGATGCCATGGCCGATGCATTGCACGAGCGCATCTCCGCGGCCTCACTGCCGCAGCAGGTGCACCGGCTCACCATCGCGGTGGCCGGCAGCAACGAGGCACTCATGCATCACCACTTCACGTTCCGGCCGTCGTCGACGGGCATGGTCGAGGAGCGTCTCATCCGCGGGCTGCACCCGTACATCGCCCAGCGGATGCAGATGGAGCGGCTGCGCAAGTTCGACCTCACTCGTCTGCCGTCGGCGGACGACGAAGAGGTCTACCTGTTCCACTGTGTGGCCAAGGAGAATCCGTCCGACGAGCGGCTCATCGCCTTCGCCCAGGTGCGCGACCTCACCGCGCTGCGCGAGACCGACGGCAAACTGCTGACGCTGCCCCGTGCCGAGAGCATCCTCTCGTCGTGCGTCGACTCGATCCGCCGTGCGCAACGCCGGTCCAACCTGACCTCGACCACCAACCGCATCGTCATGTACGTCTGGCCGCCGATCGACGGTGCCCGCGACAACCTGCAGACCATCGCCGACCACATCCGCGGCACCGCCGCCGGGGTGGGACTCGAAGAGGTCCTGCTGATCGCGCGCCAGCGTGATCGCGAGACCGGCGAGCTGACGAAGGTCGCTGTCCGGTTCGCGGTGAACGCCGCAGGCGGCTTCGACGTGATCGTCGGTGAGCTGTCCGATGAGCCGATCGAACCGGTCGACGCGTTCCGGCAGAAGGTGTTGCGCGCTGCGCGCCGCAACACCGTCTACCCCTACGAGCTGGTGGGATTACTCGGGTCCTTCGACGAGTACGACCTCGACGACGAGCAACGACTGGTGCCGGTGGACCGGCCCAGGGGCCGCAACTCCGCGGCGATCGTTGCCGGCGTGATCACCACGCCCACCGACAAGTACCCGCAGGGCGTGACCCGGGTGGTGCTGCTCGGTGATCCGACGAAATCGCTCGGTGCCCTCTCCGAACCGGAGTGCGCCCGGGTCATCGCGGCCCTGGACCTCGCCGAGTCGATGCAGGTGCCGCTCGAGTGGTACGCGTTGTCCTCGGGTGCCCGGATCTCGATGGACTCAGGTACCGAGAACATGGACTGGGTCGCTCGAGCGCTCAAGCGGGTCGTCGAGTTCACCCAGGCGGGCGGCGAGATCAACATCGTGGTCGCCGGCATCAACGTCGGTGCGCAGCCGTACTGGAATGCCGAGTCGACGATGCTGATGCACACCAAGGGCATCCTGGTGATGACCCCGGATTCGGCGATGGTGTTGACCGGCAAGCAGTCCCTGGACTTTTCCGGCGGCGTGTCGGCGGAGGACAACTTCGGTATCGGCGGTTACGACCGGGTGATGGGCCCCAACGGCCAGGCTCAGTACTGGGCGCCCAATCTCGTCTCGGCGCGCGATGTGCTGATGTCGCACTACGACCACACCTACATCGTTCCCGGCGAGCAGACGCCGCGGCGTGCCGAATCCTCCGATCCGGTCGCCCGCGACATCTCCGATTACCCACATGTGTTGTCCGGCAGCGACTTCACCACGGTTGGGCAGATCTTCTCGTCCGCCCACAACCCGGATCGCAAGAAGCCCTTCGACATTCGGACCGTGATGCGGGCCGTCGCCGACCAGGATCAGGCCGTCCTCGAGCGGTGGGCGGGGATGGCCGACGCCGAGACCGCCGTGGTCTGCGACGTCCATCTCGGCGGAATCCCGGTGTGCCTGTTGGGTATCGAGTCCCGCGAGGTGCAGCGCCGCGGCTACAAGCCGACCGATGGGCCTGACACCTACACCGCGGGCACGTTGTTCCCGCAGTCGTCGAAGAAGGCGGCGCGGGCGATCAACGTGGCCAGCGGCAACCGTCCGCTGGTGGTGTTGGCCAACCTCTCCGGCTTCGACGGATCGCCGGAATCGATGCGCAAACTGCAGTTGGAATACGGTGCCGAGATCGGTCGGGCGATCGTCAACTTCCGTGGGCCGATCGTCTTCTGCGTCATCTCGCGCTACCACGGCGGCGCGTTCGTGGTGTTCTCGAAGGCGTTGAACCCCAACATGACCGTGCTCGCGATCGACGGTTCGTTCGCGTCGGTGCTCGGTGGTGCGCCCGCGGCCGCGGTCGTGTTCGCCGGTGAGGTCGGCAAGCGTACGGCCGCCGATGCGCGGGTTCGTGAGGTGGAGGCACGCCTCGCGCATGCCTCCGGTGCCGACCGTCCGGCGATCAACGCCGAACTCGCCGACATCCGTCAGTCGGTGCGTGCGGAGAAGATCAGCGAACTCGCGGCCGAGTTCGACTCGGTGCACAGCATCCGTCGTGCCGTCGAGGTCGGTTCGGTCGACGCGGTGATCGACGCCGCGGAACTGCGTCCGCGCATCATCGCCGCCATCGAGAGCAACCCCGTCTGGGCCGGTGCAGGAGCTCGCATGGCGACCTCCTGAGCGCCCACCCCCTTCGAGGCCGCGGCCCCGCCCTCACCGGTCACGGTGACGGCGGGGCCGTGTCGTCCGTTTCACTCGCCTTGGGTGATCTACGGGTGAGCTGTGGGTGTCTTGTCAGCACCCTGAAATCGACAATTGTTGTGGCAGCGTCGATGTGGATTGATCGTCCACATCGAGGAAGTCATGAAACGTTTACTGATCACCGTCGGATCCGTCGCTGCACTCACCTGTCTGGCGGCGGGTACCGCCGCCGCCGTCACGCCGGCCGGGGTGGTGTCCCAGGCCGTCGACGTCGGCAACGGCGGCATCGCGATCGCGCGGGGGTCGACGATGCTGCACACCGATGATTTCGGCGAATACGGGTGCGAGGACTTCGTCGACGCCGCCTACGGACGAACCACCGCCAACGCCATCCCGCACAACGGGGCGATCGCCTTCTACGATCAGCTGGCCGCTCGCGGGCAGGGCCACAGTACGCTGCCCGCCCCACCCGGGGCTCTGGTCTTCTCCGAGGGTTCCGACGGCGGCCACGTCGACATCTCCATGGGCGACGGGCACTACCTCAGTGGCGGCGTGCAGGGATTCGCCCCCGGCTGGGGCGACGGCACCGACATCCAGATCCTGCCGAGCGCCAATCTCGGGTCCTGGCAGCTGGTGGGGTGGGCCTATGCCCCGTGGAGTGCGATCGGGGACTGACCCACGAGCTGCAAAGCAAGACGGTCCCGGGGAAGCGGCCGTCCGGGTCAGTCGGTCGGGCGTTCAATCGGTCAGGCGCAGGACGGCGACGTCGGACAGCGTTCCGTCGCCATCGGGTTGGGAGAAGGTGACGGTCGCTGTCCGGCCGCCGGTGGTCAGGGTCGCGATCGTGTTGCCGAACAACGGACCGCATTCGTCGCTCCAGCGCAGCGGCGGCTCGGGTACTCCGAGTCGTCGTGCCCAGGCGCGGGTGACGCGTGCGAACCCGCGCGACCACCCGAACCGGAACACCGGACGCACGTATGCCGGAACATGATTGTGGACCGGTGAGCACACGAGCTGATACACCGGCGTCGCCTCGGTGGCGGCCACATCGGTGACCGGCACCTCGGCGCGTGCCGCGTAGCTGTGGTGTACATCGCCGGAGAGCACCGTGATCGATGCGAGTCGTCCGTCGCGAGCAAGTCCGGTGATCAGGGCGCTGAGGGTGACGAAGGACTCGAAGAACGCCGGCCAATGCTCGAAATCGGCTGCCTGCCGGATCTTTTCGCCCAGCCGACCCCGAAGTCCCGGCCGGGCGGCGAGCGCCTCGTCGATGGATTGCAGATCGGCGACCGCCGGTGGCAGCAACCACGGCAGCGACGATCCCAGGATGAGATGGTCGATCTCGCCGGACGCGTCGGTGGCCTGATCGGAGAGCCACGCGAATTCGTTGTCACTGAGCATCTTTCGGGTGTCGCCGGTCAGGACACGGCCGTTGCGTGAATCGATCATGATCAGGCGGTTGCGACCGAGATCCCAGCGATAGCTGAAGCGCAGGCCCTTGTCCTCGGCGGTGTCGGCGTCGGCACGGTCGGCGAGATCGACGAGAAGCGGCCAGATATCGGTGTCGGAGTTGACGATTCGTCGGCAGTCCGGGTTGGCGTCGAGTTCGGTGGGGGACAGGTTACCCAGATGCTGGTACACCCAGTACGCGGCGAGGCCCGAACGGATGCGATCGCGCCACCACGGGAGGTCGTTCATTTGTGCCCGCCACGTGGCCGAGGTGTTCCAGTCGTCGCGGATGTCGTGATCGTCGAAAATCATGGCGGTGGGCACGGTCGAGAGAATCCAGCGGATCTCCGGGTCGCCCCAGGTGTGCCGGTACAGGCCCTCGTACTCGGAGTAGCTGACCACCTCGTCCGCCGGGCGTTTGCTGCGCACCGATCCCTGACGCCGACCCGCGAGATGCGCGCGTGCCTGCGGGGTCAGTTCGTCGGCGTAGACCTGGTCGCCGAGGAGGATCAGCACGTCGGGCCACTCCGGGGTGGGCCGGGTGGCCATCGCGGTGGCATAGGCGTCGAGCGCGTCGACACCGAGTTTGTCGTCGAGGTCGGCGACGCCGGTCCGTGGATAGCCGCACGACCCGAAGATCACCCGGAGCCGACCGGTGGTGTTGGGCCCGCGGGTCCGAATGACGCTGGGCGGAAACGCCGATCCGGGCTCGGGCCACACGGTGGCGCCGTCCTGGATGACCTCGTAGGCGACGGTGGTGTCGGGGGTCAGGCCGGTCACGCGGACCAGCGCGTAATGAAAGCCCGCCACCTCGAAGGTCGATGCGCGGGACCCCAGGACCTCGACCTCGCCGGGACCATCGGTCTGCACCCACACCGACGCCGTCGTTGCGTCGACATGCCGCAGGATCGGGCCGAGGAGCAATGCCATCGCACCAGGCTACGTGTCCGGCTGTCCGGTGTCGGGGTGTCCTCGATGAGCCGCGTCGATGTTTGCCTGCCCGCCCCGGTGGGTATGGTCGCCTCACCATTGATGTGACGACGAAGGGTGTTCATGGCAGACGTCGACGTGGAGATCGACTCGGATCTGGCACCGCAGGCCGCGTGGGACCGGGCCTCGGACCTCTCCCGGTTTCCCGAGTGGATGACGATCTTCGGGGGCTGGCGCAGCGACGTACCCGCCGACATCGGTGAGGGCACCGAGGTGTCCTCGGTGATCCGGGTCAAGGGATTTCGCAACATCATCCACTGGCAGGTGACCGACTACGACGCACCGAGTGTCATCGCGCTGCGGGGTCACGGCCGCGGCGGCGTGCGGATCACCTTGACGATGACCGTGTCCGGTGGCGCCGACGGCTCACGGTTCGCGCTGAACGCCGAGTTGGCCGGAGGCGTGCTCGGCGGACCGATCGGTCGGTTCGTCGCCAAGGTCGGCGAGTCCGACGTGAAGAAGTCGATCGAGAATCTCGCCACCCTCGTGTGAGGGAAGGTCGAGTCGATCGTGCCCGAAATGGGCGCTATATCTGTCTACCGATAGGCTCGGCGCGAGACGTCCGGTGTCCCCCGGATCGTCGTGGTTCGACGCGTCGGCGGAAGGTGGCAGAGATGGCAAGGCTCGAGGAGAAGGTGCAGGACCTCTACGACGAGGTCGTCGCGCGAAATCCCGGCGAAGCCGAGTTCCATCAAGCGGTCCGCGAGGTGTTCGACAGCCTCGGACCGGTACTGGCCGCGCATCCCCACTACGCCGACGCCGGCATCATCGAGCGACTGTGCGAGCCCGAACGCCAGATCATCTTTCGCGTGCCGTGGGTCGACGACGCCGGACGCGTGCGGATCAATCGCGGTTTCCGCGTCGAGTTCAACTCCGCTCTCGGACCGTTCAAGGGCGGGTTGCGATTCCATCCGAGTGTCTATCTCGGGGTGGTGAAGTTCCTCGGGTTCGAGCAGATCTTCAAGAACGCGTTGACAGGGCTGCCCATCGGCGGGGGCAAGGGTGGCGCCGACTTCGATCCGAAGGGCCGGTCGGACGGAGAGGTGATGCGCTTCTGCCAGTCCTTCATGACCGAGCTGTATCGCCACATCGGTGAGTACACCGATGTCCCGGCCGGCGACATCGGGGTCGGCGGCCGCGAGATCGGTTATCTCTTCGGGCAATACAAGCGCATCACCAACCGATACGAATCCGGGGTGCTCACCGGCAAGGGACTGACGTGGGGTGGCTCGCAGGTTCGTCCCGAGGCCACCGGTTACGGCGTGGTGTTCTTCGTTCGGGAGATGCTCGCCGCGCGCGGAGAGGATCTCGAGGGCCGTCGGATCGTCGTGTCGGGATCGGGCAACGTCGCCCAATACGCGATCGAAAAGGTGCACCAACTCGGCGGACGTGTGGTGGCGTGCTCGGATTCCGGTGGTTACGTGGTCGACGAGGCCGGCATCGATCTCGAACTCCTCCGCGAGGTCAAGAACGTGCGCCGGGCCCGAATTGCCGACTACGCTCGGACACGCGGCGTAACAGCACATTTCGTCCCCGGGCGATCCATCTGGGAGGTGCCCACCGACATCGCGATTCCCTGCGCGACACAGAACGAACTCGACGCCACCGACGCGGAGTCCCTGATCGGCAACGGATGCCGGGTGGTCGCCGAAGGCGCGAACATGCCGGCCACCCCGGAGGCGATCAAAGCACTCTCCAAGGCCTGTGTGATGTTTGCCCCCGGAAAGGCCGCCAACGCCGGTGGCGTGGCGACCAGTGCTCTGGAGATGCAGCAGAACGCGTCTCGGGACTCCTGGAGTTTCGAGTACACCGAAAGCAGGTTGTCGGAGATCATGAGCGGCATCCACCAGACGTGTGTGCGGACGGCCGACGAATACGGGGTTCCGGGGGATTACGTCCTCGGCGCCAACATCGCCGGCTTCACCCACGTCGCCGATGCGATGCTGGCCCTCGGAGTGATCTGACGGCCTTCGGTTCTCGTGGGTCCGGGGACCGTGGTTCCAGGACCAGTGGGGGCGGGGCCGTGGTTCTCGGGGCGTCGGCGACTCGGCGTCGCGGCGTACGTCGTCGACGAGCAGCATCGCCGTTGCCCGAGCACGATTCTCGATGGCGGTGACGTCGAAATGCACGGCGGCCGACAGCGATTTCAGGCGCGTCGCAATGCTGCTGTGGTGCATGTGCATTTGCTCGGCGGTGTCCCTCAGTGTGCCGACCTGGAGGTAGACACGCAGCGTGTCCAACAGGTCCGGGCCGTTCTTGCTCTGGCGCACGTAGTCGCACCGAGCGACGTCAGGAATGGCCGACAGTGATTCCGGGGCGACGGTCAGCAACAGGTTCAGGGCGCCGAACTCGTGGGCGCAGAACACCATGTTCGTTGTGCCGCAGTGCTTTTGCGCCAGCCGGGCAGTGCCGACCCAGCGATGGAGCGTGGCGGCGTCGGATTCCAGTGACACCCCGGAGGCGACGGTGTGCGCCGCCGGGTCGGCCGAGAGCGCCGCCTCGGTCTCGTCGAGGTCGGTGACGACCACGAGCTGATCGCGGTCGGTGGCGACGGCGGTCAGCCGGCCGGGTGAGAGTTGCCGGGCGAGTCGTTGGGCCACGTGCGCGACACGGTCGGACGGACCGGTCGGATCGGCCAGACTCACGACGCGGACACGAAGGGTCGGGTCGACGTCGAGGGCGCTGCACGCGTCGAGCGCGGCAGCCGCCCCGTCGGCGTTCAGGAGGGCGGCGGACTGCTCGAGGTCGGAGTGCGCGCGGTGTGGCCGGATGATCGCCGCCGCCGTCAGCGCCAGACGGTCGACGAGCATCTCGTCGAGCGCCACGGCGGTACCCGGACGTTCGATCCAGACCGTGCCGATGCAGTGGTCGTCGAGGATGATGTCGCGGGAGGTGGTTGCCGCCGAGGCCTCCAGCGGACGCCGCCATTCGCCTCGCGGTGTGCATCGCCGGGTGACCAGTCCATTGGCCTTGATGCCGACGACGCAATCGGCGAGCACCGCACTGGCACGCAGGAGTTCGGTGACGTCGGCGCCGTGACGCAGGAGTGCGTCGAAGTAGTCGATGATCCGGACCATCCCCGCCGAGTCGGCGTCGAGCTCGGCGAGGCGATACATCAGACCTTGCACACGACCACGCTACGAGACCCGTGAACTCACCCGCAAGGCTCGTGCCAGTGCGCCCATCAGTTCCGCGGTCTGACGGCGGCTGACCTCGGCGGCATCGATGAGCGACGAGCCGTGGAATGTCCCGGGGAACGAATGCAATTCGACGCTGACCCCGGCATGCAGCATCGCGACGGCGTAGCGATGCCCTCGTCGCGCAGAGGATCGAGTTCCATCGTGGAAACGTAGGTGCGCGGCAGGCCCGACAGGTCGGTGGCGCGTGACGGTGCAGCGTAGCTCGACACCGACGCATCGGACGGGCCCGTGTAGTCGGGACCGAGGTAGTACTGCCACGACAGAATCGCGTTGGGGCGATGCCACATCGGAGTGTCGGTGAACTCGGTCATCGAGGTCGTGGCCAACCGATCGTCGAGTTCGGGGATGTCGAGCAGCTGAAACACCACCGGCACCTCATCCCGGTCGCGGGCCATCAGAACGGTGCCGGCCGCCAGCCCACCGCCGGCGCTCTGCCCACCGACCGCGATCAGCGACGGGTCGACGCCCAGTTCCGCGGCGTGGGCGTGCACATGGGCGAGGGCCGCATAGCAGTCGTTGACAGGCCCGGGGAAGGGCGTCTCGGGGGCGAGGCGGTACTCGACATTGGCGACGGCGATGCCCAGCTCGCGAGCGATCGCCACGCACAGTGGATCGCTGGACTCGGCGGTCCCCACGGCGAAACCGCCACCATGAATCCACACCAGTGTCGGCAGGGCTCCGGCGGCACCGGACGGAGTGAAGAACCGGATCGGCACCCCCGGGTCGCCGTCGAGGCCGGGTGCGGACAGGAGCTTCAACTCGACGCCGGTTCGGTCGAGACCGTCCAGCATGGTTTGCACCAGGGCGTTGAAGCCCGTTCGGGCGCCCTCGAGATCGTCGAAGCCCAGCTGGGGGAGCATGGTCACCGCTGCTGCGAGTTCCGGGTCCAGATTCCTGAGGTCGGCCATGACGTCACCTTTCCTTGCGGTCGATCGGTGACGTCAGTCTCGTCCGCGTTGTGGTGTGCGTCACCCGACACGTGTCGGGAATTCGGACTCGCTCATCCGACGCGAGCGGCTTCGACTGATCCCTCGTCGAGAAAGCGTCGGATCAGGTCGACACACGCGCGCGTGAGCACCGCGTCGGGTTCTCCGGTTTCCACCGATCCGAGAGAGTCGCCGTGCGCCGCAGGCAGTATCAGCGCACGGCCGCGGGCCACTGCCGACGCCATCCACACGGTGTGCTCGGGAAGGACGACGTCGTGGTCGCCACTGACGAACAGAATCGGTGCGCCGAGTGCTGCGAGCTCGGTGTCGGCCCAGTCCCGGAACCCGCGCATCACCGCGACATCGAGATCGAACATTCGTTGGAGATCGCCGGGATCGGGATTGATCGCCCGATACGCGTCGGCGAGCGAATCAGGCATCGAATCGGCAGTCGGGGCATCGAAGTTGTCCCAGAATCCGGGGATCATTCCGTCGCGCCGCGCGAAACCCGACGCGATGACGCATCGCCCGGTCAGTGCCGGGTGTCGCTGGGCGAACCGGAGCACGGTCGGCCCGCCGTTGCTGAATCCCAGGATGTCGACGCGCGGGATGTCGAGGTCACCGAGGAGTGCGGCGATGTCGTCGGCGGAATTCTCGAACGTGTGGGGGCGATCGGCATGCGGGGTGTGGCCATGACCCTGGAGCTCGACGCCGATGATGAGCCGGTCGGCGGCCAGTGCGGGGATCACGTACTCCCAGTTGGTCGCTATCGTGCCCGCGCCACCGTGGACCAGGACGAGCGGTGGCCGTGGCCCACCGGAGTCGCCGTGCTTCTCGAAATACAGTGCCAACGGCATCGCGGTCCTCCGGACGTTGTTGTGGATGTGATGCAGGTACTGACTCGGCCGAGCCGCGCAAGTCATCGGCCGATGTGGCGATTGCGGATGTGGCGATTGCTACCGTCGAGATGTGTCGCGTACCGATCCGGCTCGTCGAAGGCGGAACCACAACATCCACTATCACCAGTTGATCCTCGACGCGATTCCCTCGGATGCGCGAACGGCACTCGACGTGGGGACCGGCGACGGGCTGTTGGCCGTCGACCTGTTCGCACGTCTCGACGACGTGTCTGCGATCGACTCCGATGCCGCAGTGCTGAATCGGGCACGAGGCGAAGCCGAGGGGGTCGAGTGGATGTGCGGCGACGTGACGAGTTACCCGTTCGAGCGGACCTTCGATGTGGTCGCGTCGGTCGCCACGCTGCACCATCTACCCGATCTCCGAGCGGGTCTGCAGCGATTGGCTGAGCTCACTGCGCCCGGTGGCGTCGTTGCGGTCGTCGGCCTGGCTCACTCCTCACGGCCCACCGACTACGCACTCCACCTGGTCGGCATACTCCAACATCAATGGCTGTCGCGGCGTCGCGGCTATTGGGAGCACACCGCACCCATCGTGTTGCCCCCGCCGCACTCCTATTCCGAGGTACGTCGATGTGCGCGAGAACAGTTGCCGGGAGCGCGTTTTCGGAGACTGGCGATGTTCCGGTATGCACTGATCTGGGAGAAGCCGAGCGCCGGGTAGTGGAGTGGGCTGTCGACGTCGTAGCTCAGCGTGCCTCGGCGGGCCATCGCGGCGTTTCGATGGGGGCGGTCGTGGTTGCGGCGCCCAGTGCGTCGAGAGCGGTAACGGATTCTGGATTCAAGGTGATGTCGCCGACTGCGAGGTTGGCGTCGAGGTGCCCGATGTCGGATGTTCCGGGGATCAGCAGGGTGTTCGGCGAGTGGGCCAGTAGCCACGCCAGGCCGACCTGGGCGGGGGAGACATCGAGATCTCGGGCGATGTCGATGACGACGGGATTCTCGCCCACCTTCGGGATGCCGGGGAATGCAGAACCGAGTGGAAAGTAGGGAACCCACGCCATCTCGTGTTCGAGGCACAGGTCGAGGAGACTCTCGAAACGCCGATCGAGGACGCTGTAAGGGTTTTGGGCACAGGCGATTCCGGCTGGCAGGAGGTGACGCACCGTTTCGATGCGTACTGCACTGATACCGATCTCATCGATCTTGCCCTCGTCGCGCATCGCCACCATCTCGGCCATTTGATCGTCGACATCGACGATCTGCTCGCCGGTCGCAGCGAGACCCGGACCGATCTCCAGTCGTCGGAGATTGACCAGAGGTAGCCGTTCCCGTCGCAGGGTGCGCAGGTTGTCCTCGACTGCGGCGCGAAGCTCGGCCGGACGCTGTGCAGGTCGCATGGGGTGAGCGCCACCAGGATTGGTGGCTGCGCCGACTTTGGAGGCGATGACGACGTCGCTGTCGGCGTCGATCGCTCGGGCGATCACGGAGTTCACGAAACCGTCTCCGTAGAACTGTGCGGTGTCTACGTGGTCGACGCCGTGATCGACGGCATGACGGAGAACCGCGATCGCGGCCTCGGGGTCTTGTCGATGGCGATCGAGTTGCATTGCGCCGTAACCGATGCGGGCGACCTGGTGGCCGGCCAGCATCGCCGAACCACCGGAGGTGGGTCCGAGATCGCTCATGTGTGCTCCTGGGTGTGCAATACTCCGAGGTAAGTGGAGGAACCTCCGCTTGGTTGTAGTGTACACAAACGGAGGGCCCTCCACTTGATCGTCGATCGTTCACGCGGAACTGCGGCAAAGCCGCGGGCCGATGCTGTGCGCAACCGGGCCAAGCTGATCGAGGCGGCTCGTGATGCGTTCACCGCCGGCGAAGGTGACATCACCTTTGATGCGCTGGCCCGTCGAGCCGGGGTCGGGGTAGGCACGCTGTACCGCAACTTCGCGACACGACAAGCACTCGTCGAGGCGGTCTACCGGTCCGAACTCGACGACGTCGTCCACTACGCGGACGGTCTTTTGGAGAAGCACTCCGCCGACGAGACGTTGCGGCATTGGCTGGATCGATACGCCACCTTCGTTGCCACCAAACACGGTATGGCCGAAGCCTTTACGCAAGCGATCGCGTCAGGTGCGGTGGTGGCTGGGGATACGCGCGAACGTATCGGCGAGACGCTCGAACGCATACTCGCTGCGGGCGCGGAAGATGGGACCCTGCGGACCGACGTGCGCGCCGATGACGCCGTCGTCGCGCTACTCGGGGTGTTCCTCGGCCTGACCCGCAGCCGTGACGACGCGCAGCGGCGACGCGTTCTCGACCTCTACGTCGACGCGCTGCGGCCGCGGGGCTGACGTACGACGCGTGATCGAGCGGGCGGCTGCTGCGTCGGCCTTGACCTGTGGGCCGCCGATAGTCTCGGTGTCATGGCATCCGAACTGCACGTAGTGACCGGCGGCGGCACCGGAATGGGCCGCGACATCCCGCTACGACTCGCCGCACAAGGCCAGACTGTCGTCATTGTCGGGCGACGCGAGGAGCCGCAGCGCCAGACCGCCGCGGCGGCCCGCGGTGGGTGCATCGAGGTTGTGGTGGCAGACGTCTCCACGGTCGAGGGCGCCCGATCTCTCGTTGCCGCGATCGGCGACCGTGCCGTCACCGGGATGGTCGCTGCGGCGGGGGGACAAGGGGATTCGGGTGACGACGCGAGTCCCGAGGCGGTGCGGGCGCGGTGGGTCGCCGCCCTGGACAAGAACCTCCTCTCCACTGTGTTGCCCGTCGAGTGCCTGCTTCCGCGCGTCGTCGACGATCGGGGGCGCATCGTGTTGATCGCATCGACCTCGGAGCTTGACGGCCGCGGCGGGCCTATGCCACAGCGAAGGCCGCTGTTGCCGGATACGGACGCGATCTTGCATTGCGAGCCGGAGCCCGGGGGATCACCGCTAACGTTGTTGCGCCGGGATTTGTCTCCGGCACTGGCTTTTTCGAGGTCGGTGGCTACGGGACTCCCAATAGTGCGATGCTCGAAAAGGCGGCGGCCGGCACCCTCGTCGGTCGCGTTGGAACACCTCGGGACGTCACTCACATCGTGACCAACCTTCTCTCCGTCGACGCCGGATGGATCACCGGGCAGCCATCGTTGCGTCGCTGAGGATGAGATAGGGCTTGTCGGCGAGAGGTAATCGAGCCCA
This sequence comes from Gordonia polyisoprenivorans, assembly GCF_017654315.1. Lineage (NCBI taxonomy): Bacteria > Bacillati > Actinomycetota > Actinomycetes > Mycobacteriales > Gordoniaceae > Gordonia > Gordonia polyisoprenivorans. Next base: position 3,756,474 of record NZ_CP072203.1, on the reverse strand, counting down.
GCGCAGGTAGGCTGCTCAGCAATGTCTGAACTTGGAGTGATCACGACTGTCGTCATCGATGTGCTCGGCACTCTTGTCGACGAGCCCGGGGGATTGACAACCGCGATCGCCGAGGCTGTGGGCGACAAACAGGATGCTGCCGAGTTGCTGGCCGTGTGGCAGGAGCACATCGAGGAGCAGCAGCAACGAATTCTCCGCGGGCTCCGCGACTACGTCAACAGTGACCAACTCGATGCCGAGGCGGCCGGTCTGGTGATGGATCGCGCCGACTTCACTGATCCAGCACGACGTGACCGCCTCGCCGCCTCGCCGCCCCGACGCGACGTCTTCGTCCGTGGGCAGATGCTCCGGCCGGAGTCGACCGACTGGCGCAGCACGTCACTGTGTTGGCGCTGTCGAATTCGAGCGTCGCGACGCTGGAAGAACTAGGTAACCATGCCGAACTCCGTTGGCATCGAGCACTTTCCGCTGAAGAGGTACGTACGTACAAACCGTCGCCCGAGGTGTATCGCCTTGCGATCGAGAGCGCGGGCACACCCCCGGACCACATGTTGATGGTCGCTGCCCACGCATGGGATCTCCGCGCGGCCCAGGCGGCCGGCATGCGAGCCGCGTACGTTCACCGTCCTGTCGGGGATGCGCCGTCGGACGCCGACAGGTTCGATGGATACTTCGACGGGCTGGACGAGCTCGCGACGGCGCTGCGGAGTTACCTGCTGCGGAGTTAGCTGCTACAGAGATTGCCGTATCGGTGGCGATTGGCTCTTCATCTGGAGTTCACCGCTGCGACAAGGGCTCGTTCGCCCTGTAGACGATTCTGTCGATCTGTGATCCTGACGATCTCGAGGAGCCGTTATGACTTCGGAGAAACCGCATTTCGAGGATTCGGGTCCCCGGCTGCGCCGGCGTCTCGGTCTGTTCGACGCGGTGATGATCGGCTTGGGGTCGATGATCGGTGCGGGAGTGTTCGCCGTGATGGGGCCCGCCGCGGAGGCTGCGGGCTCGGGGCTGCTGATCGGTCTGGCGATCGCGGCAATCGTGGCGTACTGCAACGCGGCGTCGTCGGCCCGCCTCGCCGCCCGGTATCCGTCGGCGGGCGGTACCTACGTCTATGGCCGACAACGTCTCGGACCCTTCTGGGGTTACCTGGCCGGCTGGTCCTTCGTCGTTGGGAAGACCGCATCGTGCGCGGCGATCGCGTTGACCGTCGGCAGCTATCTCTGGCCGAGCCATATGCACGGCGTGGCCGTCGCAGCCGTGGTCGCGATCGCCGCGGTCAATTACCGCGGTATACAGAAATCAGCTCTTCTCACCAGGGTCGTCGTCGCGGTGGTACTCGCCGTGCTGGCCGCGGTGGTGGTCAGCGTGGCAACGTCGTCGTCGGCAGACCCGGCCCGCCTTGCCCTTGGTGGAGATGTCTCTGTCGGCGGGGTACTGCAAGCTGCCGGGCTGTTGTTCTTCGCGTTCGCCGGGTATGCCCGTATCGCCACCTTGGGGGAGGAGGTTCGAGACCCGGCACGCGTTATCCCGCTGGCCATTCCGATCGCACTCGGTATCAGTTTGATCGTTTATGCGGCGGTGGCAGTAGCCGCACTCGCGGCTCTCGGCCCAGTGCGGCTGGCGTCGGCGACTGCCCCGCTTGTCGACACCGTTCGGTCGGTCGGCGCGGACTGGCTGGTTTCGGTGGTGCGGTTCGGAGCTGCGATCGCAGCTCTCGGTTCGCTTGCTGCGCTCCTCCTGGGCGTCTCGCGCACCGTGCTGGCCATGGCACGTGACCGTCACCTGCCGAGCGTTCTCGCCGCAATTCATGACCGATTCGGTGTCCCGCATCGTGCCGAGGTGGCCGTGGCCGTCGTGGTTGCCGTCGTTGTGGGATTCGCGGATGTGCGTGACGCGATTGGCTTTTCGTCGTTCGGTGTTCTCATCTACTACCTGATCGCGAATGCCGCGGCATGGACACTCTCGCCGCAGGAGGGGCGTCCGCCGCGGGTGATCCCCATGGTGGGCGTAATTGGTGCGCTTGTGCTGGCGGTGTGTTTGCCTGTCGCGTCGGTGGTGTCCGGTGCGGCCGTCCTGATGGGCGGCACGATCGTCTACCTCGTCAGCGCACGGCGTCGAGCTTGAGTCTGAGTCGATCCGGCGGCGCCTACGTGTCCACCGGAGCCCGCCGATGCGGCAGGGCAATGATGAAGGTGTGAACGATATCGGCAATGCGGTGGTGCGGATCGGACCAGCGCTCGCGGTTGTGGTGGTTGTACTTGTGGTTGCCGCAGCACTGGTGAACTACTTCGGCGCTACCGGACACGCACGGCAGGTGGTGATTGCGGCCATTCGGGCCGCTGGACAGCTGGCTGCGCTCGCCGCTGTCCTGGCCGTTGTGATCGGCGCGCTGTGGGCCTCGACGCTGTTCGTGGCAGTCATGGCGACGGTGGCCGCGGCGACGTCGGCCGGCCGGATCGTCGGTCGTCGTGCGCCGATCCGGGCCGGCATTGGCAGCACGCTGTGGTGTTTGCTGCCGGTTGCGGTGCCGACGATCGTCGTGGTGGCCGGCATTGTCGCGCTCGAGGTGCTTCCGGCGACTGGTCTGGCGATCATCCCCACCGCCGGAATCATGTTCGGTGGTGCCATGAACACCACGTCGTTGGCGGGCCGTCGCGCTCACGATGAACTCACCACCCGGCGAGGCGAAGTCGATGCAGCTCTGTCATTGGGTTTCGTGCCGCGCGAGGCCAGGATGGAGATCAGCCGCAGCGCCGCGGCGACAGCGCTGATCCCCGGCATCGACCAGACGCGCTCGGTCGGGTTGGTCACCATTCCGGGCGCGTTCGTCGGCATGGTCCTGGGCGGCGCGTCGGTCACCACCGCGGCGATCATGCAGTTGTTCGTGCTGATCTCGCTGCTGGCCGTCAGCGCCGTCGCGGTTGTCGTCACCACCGAACTCGTCGCTCGCGGCATCCTCTGAGCGGACTCACCCCGCAGGGCGTGATGTCTCCGAGGGCGACGATCTGGAGCCGGAGCGGATGATCCGTGCAGGTGTGGATCACGGCCGATTCGGGTACAGAAGCAAACATGACCGAGAAGAAGACCGATCCACATACCGAAGATGTCGGCACCGGACCAGAGGGTGCGAAATCCGACGTACAGTCCGATCCAGCCGAAGGCGAATCGTCTGGTGACTGGTCGGGCGAAGGCGGGGCAACCGAGGATGGTCCCGCAACGGACAACGATCCCGCCACCGATAACGACTGACTCGGGCCGCGATCGTAGACGGGATTCAGGTGTCCGAGGCGCGCCTGTACGGGTCTCGCGCGGAAATGTCGTCCGAGCCTGCGAAATCCGTAGAGCAACTTCACGAGGCGGCCGATACTGAATCCATTGCATTCGTGGCTTGTTGCTCGACGACGGTCCGGACGGTCGCTGGGCGGTTGGGCAACTGTCCGGCACTCGCTTGCTCGCACCGCAACTGGTGATGTTTGAAGTAAGTAACATCATTCGCAGACAAGAAATGGCCGGAGTCGTCAGTGCCGATCAGGCGGTGCAGGCCCATGGTGATCTGCTCGACTTGTCGATCGAGCAGTGGCCGTACGCGCTTCTCGGTTCGCGGGTGTGGGAACTCCGCAGCAACTTGTCTGGATACGAAGCCAGTTACGTCGCGGTCGCTGAATTGGCAGGTGCACCGCTCGTCACGCTGGACCGTCGCATCGGTAGGGCGCCCGGGCCTGCGGTGTGAGGTGCAGTGTCCACGATGACGCGTCACGTGCGAATAGCGCTGCAACGAAGGGCCATTCGCGATGGCCTTCTGGCAAGCCTGCATGTTCGATTCCTGTAGAACCAGCTGGGGCTGCTCGCCCTGGCCAGGCCGGAGCGTTACATGTAACATCTGGGCATGGCAGTGAGGGACAGGGTCGGTGAGTACCGACGTCGGATGCGTGAGCGCGGAATGCGCCCGTTGCAGGTCTGGGTTCCTGACGTACGAACGCCAGAGTTTGCCGCGCAAGCCCACAGGCAATCGGTTCTCGTGGCAGAGGCAGACGCCGATGGGGATGAGCAGGATTTCGTCGAGGCTGTCGCCGCGCCTTGGGACGACGAGGCGTGATTCGCGGCGAAATCTGGACCGTTGCGGGTGGTGTGTATGCATCCAAGCCGCGGCCGGCCGTCATCGTGCAGGATGACCTGTTCGATTCAACTCTGTCGGTGGTAGTTGCTCCGATCACGAGCCAGCTCATCGATGCGCCCCTGTTGCGGATTCGTATCCCGGGTGATCGCGATTCGATCTCGGGCCTCGAGCGGGACAGTGACGTGATGGTTGACAAGCTAACCGCGGTCCGACGGTCGAATGTTCAGACGCGTGTCGGTCGTCTGACATCCGACCAACTCGTTGAAGTCGAGCGCTCGTTGATGGCGTTTCTGGGACTAGCGCGATGATTCGAGCCGTGGGAGTCGACGCCGACGACAGGCACCGATCGACGGTAGGCTTTTAAATAGTGTTGCGGGGCAGCGCAGTATCTAGTCGTCTAGTTGACATAATGTATCTTATCGGCAAAAAACTAGGACGAGTTCAAACAGATGAGAGAACTCGACCTTCCGCGTCTCGAATGACGGTGCAGGTCATGCTGGTGCGTATGGCGTGCCACCGCTCACTCGAGTCGTTGTTCTCGCACTTCGGCGGTGGCTATTCCAAACAGATGAGAGATTCTCGCGCCTGCTCACCAGGCGTTTCGTTGTCTAGGCTGCTTGGATGGGTAACTACTTCGACAGCTGGTTCTCGTACGAGGCTCTGCTGACTGCCACGTGGAGTTCGGGCGGCGGTGTCGTGGTGACGTCGAGCGTCCTACCCGTGGCGTGGACGCGCGCGCTGGAGCGGATCGGCCGTGACCTGCGTGTTCGCCGCTTCAATGGCGCTATCGCCCATATTCGGTTCGAGGCCGAGCATCGCCAAGTACGCGAAGATGACGAGCAGGATTACGTCTGGCTGTCGAGCGAGGTCACCCCTGAGGACGGCGTGCCTCACGGGATGGGACATTCCGGTGAAGGGGTGTTGGCCACTGCCGGCGAGGAAGCCGTAGCTGTCAGCTGTGCAAATCTGGTGCAGGATCAGGTTGAGCGGACAGGAATCATGTGGCCCCGCGGCCGCGCGGGAGGCGCCATGGGCGCAGTTCTCATCGGCGGGGTAGCAACATGGAGTGGCCGCGACGGCGAGCAAGCGGCGGTCGGCTCGCTCCCCGCCTGACTTCGAACTATCCGTCGTCCGCGGCCGGCGGCTGACTGACGCCGCCGACAACTCGTCCTACTTCAACACGTCTCGTTACCAGTTTATATTGGGCCGCAGAGAGTTTCGTCGCCAGTGACGAAACGTCACTGGGCTGACTGGTGTCACGCGTGCACCCCGGGGTGTTATTTGCGTGGGCGGAATCGGTGGCGTGCGTTGGCTACTGCTGATCCGGTGCGTCCGAGTAGTTTGGCGGCTTCCCACACGGTGAGGTCGGTGCGCAGGGCGACGGCGATGTCCTCGGTGGTCCAGGGGCGTTGGTGTTCGCGCGCGTTGGCGCGGGTGTCGACTTGGCGGCGGTCGATGTAGTCCTTGGTGCGGGCTTTGCTGGCGTCGGTGGGTGCGCGTGGTGTGCGGCGGGCGGCGATCGCTCGCCGTTGCTCAATCGTCATGGCCCGGCGGCGCCGGACTTCGGCAGCGGCTTTGGCTGCCCGGCAGCGCTCACAGCGGCACTTGTGCCTGTTGTAGCCGCTGAGCGTGCCGTGTCGTGGATCAGTAGGCCCGTCGAGCATCAATCCGTCCTCCGCAAGCGGCATCGTTGCCATACGAACGAAACAACTATGTGGTCGGGGTGCACAAGTAAGGCAGATGATTAATGGCGGAGTTCATCGCCCGCGGGCAAAACAGGATGGCCGTTATGACCACTTCAGTTGAACTCTCATTTGGCCGGGTGAGTATCCGACTTTCGCGGGGTCGGTGGGTGGGGCTTCGCCGGACGGTGTGTACCCCTTGAGGGTGAAGGTTCCGACCGGTGAGACGGTGTAGCTGTCGCCGGGATAGCACTCGATGCTGGCGGTTAATGATAGATCCGGTCCCGAAACCCTGTTCGCCACCGCGTTGAATGCCACGAACACCGAATAGTCGCCGTTCGAGTCGCCTCCCAAATCGCCGCCCACATTCAGTGTTCCGGCCCAGAAGTTTCTGCTAAGCGGTAAGGTCCATTCCTGGGTTCCGGTGGATCTTGTCCGAACATACTTCTGGCGTTGAGGACTATTCGGGTCCAAGACGCTGCCTGCCGAATTTGAGGCGGAAATCCCCAACATTACGACTTCCTGAGCGGCGGAACTGCGTGTGCCGTCGAGGAGTATTGATGTTCTTCCGCCGAGGGAGGCGGACATGGTGTCGGAATCCACTCTCTGGTATGAGCGGAAAGTGAATACATCGCCGTTGGCGAAAGCGACGGTGAGATCAACCCAATGTCGACCGTGTGCCTCGCCAATGGCTTTGGGGGTGACTACATAGTCCTTCTCACCTTCATACCCCGGAAGAATATACGGTTGTCCGACATGCAGCTCGTAGCGAGGATAGCTGAAGTTGCTTATACGGATGGGGTCGCCGTGAGGAGTGGCCACAATGGGATTGCCCGTCAGTGTGAAGGATGTCGACGATGCCGCGTCGCCTGGCTCGTTGGTGGCTGAACACCCCGTCATTCCCACGCATACCAGAGTAGCGGCGGCGGAGATACCGAAAACTGAACGGAGTCGGCATTTCGCTCTTCTTGAAATCATTCAAAAACACCCCGAATCTGATATGGGCGCCGATATGAACACGTCGGTGAAGTCGTCATCTATTTGGTCTTTTGGTGGCTCTTCCTAATTCAGAGTGCATTCAGGCTTTCTGCGAGTTGGCCGGAGTGGATGAGTGACCGCAAGATGTAGTGCTTGAGGTTGCGGAACCCGAGTGCGATACCCCGGAGGTGCTCGAGGCGCCCGTTGATGGCTTCGACGGGGCCGTTGGAGGCGCCGGTGTCGAAGTAGGCGAGGATCTCGGCACGTCGGGCCCACAACGACCGTCCGAGTTGCGCTACCTCGGCGAGGCCGGCGGGTAGGCCGGTATGGATACGTTTGAGCAGCTTGTACATCGCGATCTTCCCGTCCCGCTTGTTGGACTGGTCGTAAGCGTCGATCAGATCCTGATAGATCGCGTAGGTGATGGCCACCGCCACGTGCTCCTCCCGGGCGTCCAGGCCCGTGCGTAGGCGGGTTTTCTGGTTATCGGTGAGCAGCCCGATCCGGGTCAGCAGGGTGCGGCGGATGCCGTAGAGCGGATCCCCGCTGCGGCCTCGATGTCCGCACGTATCCTGTTGCACGCGTTGACGACATAGGGTGAGTTTCTCTGCGGCGAGGTGTACGACGTGGAAGGGGTCCATCACTGCCCGTGCCTTGTCGAGGGATTCGGCGGTGGCGGTGCGGTAGCCGGTGAACCCGTCCATCGTGACCACCCGGATACGGTCGCGGAACGCCGGATCACGCGCGTCGAGCCAGTCCTTCAACGCGGCTTTGGAGCGCCCGGCGACCATATCCAACAACCGGGCCGGACCGGTACCGTCCACGATTGGGGTCAGGTCGACCAGTACCGTCACGAAACTCGGATCACCCTGGCCGCGAACATGTTTCCACTTGTGTTCATCCACGCCTAATACGCGGACGCCGGCCAGGCGTGCGGGTGCGGCGGCCAGCGTCTTCGCCGCCTCACACGCCAGGGTGTTGACGGTGTTCCAGCTCAACCCCACCGCGGCCGCCGCCGCGGTGACCGACATCTTGTCGCAGATCATCGACCGCATGATCCAGGTGGTGGTACGGCGGGTGACCTGCGCACGCGGGGCCACGATCGCGCCCAGGTCGGCCCGGAACACCGACGTCGCGCAGGCGTCGTTGCCGCACGTGTAGCGGGGCACCGTCAGGTGCAGCCGGGTCGGATGCCCGACGATCGGCAGATCGGCGACCTCACGGTCGACATGATCACGCAACTGCCCGGCCTGCCCGCAGGACGGGCACATGTTCTTCGGGTCCAGGAGCTGGCAGAACAGGTGGGTACGGTCCTGGCCGTCGACGGCGGCATCGGTGATCGTCACCCCCAACTCGATGGTGCGGCAAATCGTGTCGGCAATAGCGCTACGCTGCGTCATGGGTCCTGTGAGTGTTCGGATGAGTGTGTAGGAGCTTTCATCTTCACACCACAGGACCCGCCCACATCACGCGGCTCACACCCGCAAATCCGACCTACATCTTGTGGTCGATAGAACCTGTTTCACGCACCGTCAATCCTGAAGAGCCCGTTATCCGTCGCGCCAGAGCCATACACCCGATCAACGTGCTTGGTCTCGCACTTACCGTTGACGGTCAAGTGCACGTCGTATCCACCACGCGGTGGCGGTACGACCATCTTGGCAAGTCCTTCACGGCCCTTACTGCTCAACTGATACCCCATCACCGTGGCCAGTACCCAACAGTCATTGAGCTGTCCTTGCGCAACGCCGCCTGGACCGGGCACTCCGCCGTCCACGATACCCGCATTGACTGGTGTGTCCGGTGCCGTCGTTCCCGTGGAGCACGTACTATCGCCAACCGGTTCGGCTGAATCCCCCACCGGCGACGGGACACTCGATGGACCAGCGGGGGTACCCGACGAAGTAGGGGCAGTTGGCGATGACGCTGCAGTCGTGGACCGCCCTTGTCCTGGGACGGGGACGATGGGTGTGCCGTTGCCGGTGGGGATGTCGGTGGCGCCGTGGGCATTCATGTTGGGTCCGCCACCAGAACCGGGTGTGGTGGTCGTCGGCATCGAGGGTGCGGTCACCGACGGCTGGGTGGTGGTGGGTGTTTGCGTTGCTGGGTCCTGGCACACGTACGGCGGGGTGGGTGCCGGCGCGTCGGAGATCGTGGTGCCGGGGTGGGTGGCGACCCAGCCTTGTTTCCAGGTCTGGTTGTAGGCGGCGGTTTCGCGGGCACACCGTTCGGCGGGGGTCTCCGCACCAGCAGGTGTCGAGCCGGTCAGCGCAACCATGACTGCGATCACAGCGAGGACGAGCACACCGATCACCAGTTGCAGTGGCCGCCGTGCTCGCGCCGAAGGTTTGGGAGTAGGGGGCATCACAACGTTGTCCTTCAAGGGGGAAAGCCAGATGGGTGTCGGAGTCGATGAGCGTCGTGGGTCAGAGCCAGGTGCGGGCGCTGTAGACGTTCAATGTGTCGTCGGCGGTGGGGGTGGATACCGAGAAGCGGGCGATCACCCGGACGGTGGTGGGTCCCAGGCAGCCGTCGACGGAGACGTGAGCCCGTTTGATGCGGATGGACGCATGATCGGTGGCCAACGTCTTTTTCCCGAGCGAGATTTCGGTGATCCGGCCGGGCGCGATCTTCGCCGAGATCGACGGCGACACCGACGCTGAGGCGCCGATGGTGGCGCCGGGGACTCCGCTGATGGTGACGCCGACGTTGGGGCCGGCGGAGAACCCGAGGCCCAGGGTGGCGCCGTCGGAGACGTCGATCTGGCAGCCGACGACCAGGAATTGTTCGAGCACAGCCGAATTCACTGGCTGGGTTCCGTTGCCGGAGATCTTCGCGCCGACCCGGGCGGAGATCCAGCCTTCCCGGCTGGTCGCGGCGTTGGCGATGTTGCTCATCGGGTTCACCGTCAACTGGTTGGCCCGTAACTCGAGGTTCCAGCCGTCATCGGTGGTGTCGTGATCGTAAGTCGAGGCCAACGGTGTCGGTGTCGCGGGCGCTCCCCCACTACCGGCCCATAGCGCTGAGATCGCCGAGCACACCGCGACACCGTGAATCAGGCTGCGTGACAATCGGTGACGCGACCGGCGTCCAACCACCAAACCTCGACCACCCATGATGACCCCCACGTCGCTGTGTCGATATGTGTGAGGACACTACACGGATTGGTGAAAGTGATCCCCGACTTCACTACCGCAATGATCAGAACAGAGAACCAGACACGTGACAACCTGAACACCACTGGTCGACGCCACTTCACGTCACGTTCCCCCGAAACGGGGACACATGGCGCGGCGGGCATGAACCGCCCCGAGGAGGCTCTCTCGAATGTCTCGTGACCGCCCACGAACAGCGGGATGATGTCGGATGACACCGGAGTTGGGAGTGGTGACAGCTACATGAGAGTCGCTGACCTGCGGTTTCGGCACCCAGGATAGAGCGGTTTGATGCCAGCGGAGGCGAGACTTCGGGGATTATGCGGTGATGAATTGTGTTTAGTGACAGCCGATGTGGGAGTTCGGGGTGGATTCTCGCAGGTCGGTGAGTTCGAAGTCCCAGGTTGGTGTCACAGAGTCTCATCTAGGGTGGCAAAGTCCCAACTACGTTGTCACCCGACAACCCTCGTCACTGATGGCGGGGCCGCGTGCCGTGCCTGCCCCGAATGAGCGGGTAAACGTAATATTAGTTTTCGGCCAAATATGTTGTGCAGCAACATGTGTCGTCACCAGTGACGAAACGTCACTGGGCTTGACTGGCCTGACACGTGCACGTGGTGGGCGCTATTTGCGTGGGCGGAATCAGTGGCGTGCGTTGGCGACTGCTGATCCGGTGCGCCCGAGTAGTGTGGCGGCTTCCCACACGGTGAGGTCGGTGCGCAGGGCGACGGCGATGTCCTCGGTGGTCCAGGGGCGCTGGTGTTCTCGCGCGTTGGCGCGGGTGTCGACCTGGCGGCGGTCGATGTAGTCCTTGGTGCGGGCTTTGCTGGCGTCGGTGGGTGCGCGTGGTGTGCGGCGGGCGTCGATCGCGCGCCGTTGCTCGATCGTCATGGCTCGGCGGCGGCGGGTTTCGGCAGCGGCTTTGGCTGCCCGGCATCGCTCGCAGCGGCACTTGTGGCTGTTGTAACCGCTGAGCGTGCCGTGTCGCGGATCAGTAGGCCCGTCGAGCATGGAGGGGGTCTTCCGAGGGTCGTCAGTATTGGGATGGGATAACGACTATGGCCATGGGCACGGTAGGACGGAAAGCGCGTTGATGATCCGCTTAGGCCACGGTGTGCGCTCCAGACGTTCCATAGGTCTTTTCCCGCCATCCCTGCGATGCTTTCCGACTCTGGGGTCATGCCCCTCGCGTGAGCGATCGGCAGGTTCCTGAGAGCGTTCCATACTCAGATGATCAGTCCTGATCGCGGGCCAACTGAGTGATCCTTCGTGCGTACGTCCACTCGTGGAAGATGAGGCCGATGACCGACCAGATCGCGATGAATTGATACAGATCTGTCGCTGAGCTGGTTGTGTATCCGATGATGCTAGCGACGAGTCCTATAGCAGCCATGGCAAATCCTATGCGGCGCTTAATAATTATGCGCTGCTTGACTGTGCTGCCAAGTAGTGGTGTCGAAGGGACTCTCGTCGGGTCGCTGCTGGATGACATGGCGGCGATAACTGCGATCGCCATGAACGGAGCGGCTATGGCGGCCTGCTGCGCGGAGATCCCGTTGTCTAGCCACAGCACCAGGCCGAACGCTGCAGCGGCACCGCCTGCGACGATCGCCGCCAGACCGGCGGACACTGTGAGGATGACGCGTAGAGGCAGTGCGGGGGTAGAGCCCTTGAGATGCGGGTTGTCAGACATGTTGTTCTCCAGTGATCGCATCGCGTCCTAAACCAACTTACTAGGGTCGGGGCCGGTACTGTTGCCATTCCCGGTCGTCGGAGAGTGGGTACTACCGATTGAACTCTGGCCCTGTATACCGCTGCCCACATTCGTACCCGAGTTGGTGCTGCTATTGGCGGCGCCGTTACCAGAGGTGTTGGGAGTGACTTGCGGGGCCGGTGACTGCGGAGCGGCCGAGAGTTTCCGTGGCCACGCTGACCTCTGGGTTTTGTTAATCGTTACCGGGTCTGGGTTTTGGTTCGAGGTCGGGCTGCCATCGGACCGACAGTATGTCGTCGAGTTCTTCCGGGGCTAAGCCGGTACCAAATTTCGATAGATGAATTCGGGATAGTGTCCGACTGTTTCCTGTCCGGTAGACAATAGTGAGTTCAGAACCCAAGTCTGACCGTTCTGGACCACTGATCTCCAGGTCAACAACGTCGCTCCAGGCAACTTTTTTGGGCTTTCTAAGTCCATGCTGGACCACGACATGCTCGTCGTCGATGCGCATTGCTAATAGGGAATGGTGGGGAGAAAAAGCAATGATGATGAATCCAAGTAGGGTTGCGCCTCCGAAAAATGCCGTCCCTGCAATGCCAAAGACGAGCCATGGAGTTCCGGAAGTGTGTGCCAGGGGCACGTCTCCTGCGACAGATTCTTTGTCTCCGAAGGCAAGCCACAGAGCCGCTGACGTCATCGCCGCGCCCACAGCTAATCCTGATATCACGAGGCGTGCTGGTGTCTTGAGTGTCCACGTGTCGTCGAACGCCCCAGAGGTGTCGACCTCGCGCCGGAAGGCCAATAGTGCCAGGCCGAGGCCACCCAGGATCGCAGCGATCAGAAGTAGCAACTAGGACTCCTCTTCATCATCCGGGGCACCCCTAGCCGAATAGCGTATTCCACACCTTACGTGCCCCTTCGCCGATGTTCCGGCCGTAAGTGCTTCCCACCCATGCTCCGACGCCTGCGCCTATCGCGGCTCCGATCACGGTGCCAACCACTGGAACTGCTGACCCGGCACCAGCACCTATTGCCGCGGCTGTCGCAATTCCAAAGTAGGTACCTGCGCCTGCGCCGGCTGCTGAGCCGAGTGTCGCGCCCGCGAGACCGCCTGCAGTAGAGCCGATCGTCTCGGGGACCGGCGCGCCGTTCACGAGGTCGGCTGCGCCCGAGGCGATCGTGGCTACGGTGCCGATCGGTCCGGCGGCCCGTCCGAGTAGCCGGAGTCCACTTGCTGCTGCGGCGGCGTCTCCCGCGTTGAGCGTGTGTCGGCCCGGTTGGGCGATCATCCCGCCTATCTCGTAGATGCCCTTTGCGCCCTCGATCGCGGCTGATGTCAGCGACCCCCTGACATCGGTGCCCTCGGGCATTCGCAGCCTGATGGACCCATCCGGCAGAATGTCGTAGGACAGCCCATCGGCCTGGTCGACGCTGATCGAGTTGTCTGGGTGGACATCGATAGTTGCCGGCGAGCCTTGGCCATTGTCAGGGATCCAGATCTTGCCGTCCGGCTGAATGTAGGCATCCCGCCCATCAGGCAGTATCACGTGCTTCTCGAGACCAGTGGTCGTCACAGATCCGTCTGGATGAGAATCGGTGCGAGTCATCACTTGTTGCCCCTCGGGCGTGGTCGCTTGGGTCAGAATTGTCCCGTCGCTACCGACGACCGCGGAGTTGCTGCTGACGTGTCCTTGGGGGGTGTCGGTTTCGGTGTGGATGGAGCCGTCGTAGTTGGGGGTGGAGTCGGCGGTGTATTGGGTTCCTTCTGGTGAGGTGCAGTCGGTGTGGACTCCTCCGTCGCCGGTAGGGGTGGATACTCCGTAGCCCTGGTTGGAGGAGCCTGGTTCGGTGTAGGCGGTGCCGTCGGGGTAGACCACCGAGTTCGATCCGTCAGGGTTGGCGGTCCAAGTCGTGACACCACCCTGCCCATCGGGGACTGATCGGGTTTGGGTGGTGGTGCCGTCGGCGTTGTTGATGGTGGTATCGACCGAGCCCCCGGAGTCCGGGACCGGTGTGGAGGTCGAGGTGATCGTCCCGCCGTGCCCGTCGGTGGTGTTCGTGGTTATCGACCCGTCGGGATTGGCGGTGGAGGTGGAGGTTTGCGGCTGTTGAGGTGGTTGATAGCCGGCAATACCATTGCCGTCCGGGTCATCTGGTGTGCACTGTCCCAAACTTGAGGCGTCGGTGGGGTCGGCGACGATCGGGTACACCGCATCGGGCGAGGGTTGGACGTGTTGGACTAGGTTGCCGTTTTCGTCGACGGTGTACCACGTTTTCTGTGGTCGGCCGAGGGCGTCGTAGGCCCACGGTTTCGCGATCTGGCTGACCGGTTTACCGGTGGCGTCGTAGATGGTGGCTGATCCGTCCGGATTCACCCCGATATGTCCACCGGGTGGGACGTCTTCATGGAACACATAGCTTTTCGGGCTGGTGGGATCGTTGATCAGCACCAGCTGCGAGGGACCTATCGTCGCGCGTTCCGATCCGCCGCGTGGCAGCAATGACCAGCCGCGCGACCCACCACCCGACGAGCGGGCGCCCAGGGTTGCGCGCCGCACACGCGGGTTCGCGGCGGCGAATGCTGCTGCACCGGCGACGACCCACGCCGCGAGTGGGATCTCTGGTTTCTTCGACCCTGAATCCAACGCATGCGGCGGGGTGCCGGCCGCTGGCTTGGTGGTGACCGCTCCCGGTGCCGTCGTCGCCGCAGGGGCAGCGGTGGACGGTGCTGCTGGTATCTGCCCGGCATCGTCGCCTGTCGGGCCTGGTTGCGGTGCGGTCGGCCTGGTTCCGGCAGTGTTCAGGTTGGCCGGCCCAGAACCGCCGTTACCGGCAGCGGGTGGTTGTGGAGTGGCTTGTCCGGGGACGGTCACGATCGGTGTGCCGTTACCTTCACCCGGACCGGGCCCGATATTGCTACCAACCTGCGGACCACCCGAGCCCGCACCATTGCCCCCGGTCGCGGGTGCCGGGGTGTTCGTGGTCGGTTGGAAAGTGTTGGTCGGTACCGAGATACACGGCCAATTCGCCCCGTACTGGGCGCGCATCTGATCACACAACGCATCCGCATGTGCCGGCGCTGGGTCACTCGCGAGCGTGGCGACGGTGACCCCACCTCCGATCGCCAGCACGGCGGCGGCGAGCAGGCCGGCACCGAGTCGGCGGCGAGGGAGCCGGTGACGCCCCCGACGAGGGTGCGACGTCACCGACTCTTCCGGGTGATCTGCATGTTGGTCGTTGCCGTCGACGCCGGTGTGGAGTGTTCGGTGGTCGCCGCGGCCTCGTCGCTGCGGTGCGCCCCGCCCGCGGTGGCAGACATGGTTGGAGCGGTCATCAGAACTCACGGTCCCTTTCGATCACAGGTAAAGGACTGGTCACAGGTAGTGGGGTTGTCCGTAGACGTTGACGGTGTTGTCGTTCAGTGCCGTCGAGACGGCGACGGTGACGTAGGCGCGCACGGCGACCGGTCCCAAGCAGCCGTCGACTTTCACGTGCACGCCGTCGGCGGTGATGCCGGCTTTCCCGGTCTGCATCCTCTTGCTACCGAACGGAATATCGGCGATCGTGCCCGGCCGCAACGTGGTCGCGATGTTCGGGGTGACCGTCGCCCCGATCACCACCGCAGGAGGGTAGGAGATGTTCATCTGCGCTGACGGACCACCCGAGACACCGATGGTTGCCCCGGAGGTGACGTCGGTGTTGCAGCCGATCTGAAACCCGGCCGCGACGGTTCCGGATTGCACCGGCACCGACCCGGTACCGGCGATCACACCCTCGCCCTTCAAGGACAGGAATCCCTCACGGGTCCAACTTGATTGGTTGAGCGGCGGCACACTACGCACCTGCTCCTGCGATTTGATCGCCGTCACCCGCCAGCCGTCATCGGTGACCTTGGAAACCTGCCGATCAGCAAAAGTGGCCGCGTGCGACGATCCCCCACCGATGACACTCGCGACCACCGCCAGCGCGGCGGCGAGCACGGCCAGTACCCCGGGCACGAGGTCGTAGCGGTGGCGTGCTGTCCTGGCCGGTGCCGTCGCCCTGATCACCATGTTCGACACTCCCCCTGCACCTTTCGGCTCCTACGGTTCGTTTTCCCGGGTGCCTTCTATCGGGTGCCGGTGTAGATCGTGCTGTTGCCGCCCGGCAGGGTGCGGTAGCTGATGTAGAGCGACTGGTTGTTCTGCGCGGCGATCCCGGACCGGTACTCGATGGCCTGGCCGACCGTGCGCCCATACTGGCTACGTCCAAACTGCGGCAACGCCGCATCGACCACACCGCCGATATGCGCGTCATGAACCACCCGCGCCTCACCGGAAGTCAACTCCACCGCACCCCCACCAGGCACCGGACTGACAGTCAACGCCGACGCAGCAGGCGCCACCGCGACCGCTCCCCCAGCCGACAACAGCAAACCGGCACCCACAACCATCAACCGACGCTTCACATTCACCACAACCACACACTCCCCCTGAGATAGACGAACGTCCCGCAACGTCGGACGATCTGACGCAACGCAAACTACCACACCATGCGCTACATGCAACCGAAGATGTGGTGAGTTAAACATGGTGGACGGTGTGCCCTCCGACGAGCACCACGCCCCTTCCGAGAACCAGACCCGACCAGCGGGTGTGGCGCTGGGAGCACCGATAACTCAGCCGACGTCCCTGACGTAGCGGAGTCACCCCTCACCCCCCCAAGGTCAGCCACTGCCAGCAGGCTCAAACAGTCGCCCACGGTTGGGTGACAACGTAGGCGGTAGCAGTGACAGGCACCTGGGAGTCGGCGACCAACGATGACCGCCAGGCCCCGATTGATCTGCGCGACAGGTGATCTGAGACAAGACGGCTCGGCGGCAGGCGGCAACGGCCGCACCCTGCGCCTCGAACGAGAGGTGAACGTGATATTGGCACCAGTGAAATATGCTGTGCTGCAATCTATTTCGCCACCATCGAGAAAACGTCAGGGGTATCCCAAGTTGTTTCCATGAGCCGGCGATCCTGATTGCAAGACCGTGATATGACAACTCTGGTACTGGACTGAAACGCCGCGTACTCCTTGATCCCAGTGTCAACATCAAGCACGCTCACGAGCACGTGGTGTGAGGCAGTGCAATCGGGGCTGCCGAAGGGTGTAACTGGCGACCCCGATCTTGAAGTGGTCGGCGAGCGGTGGGTCAGCCTTCGCTGATCTCCATGCGTTCGATCTTGTTGCCCACGGTCACGAACCTGAATCGTGACCGGCCGTTGGCGTGGTTGCTGCGCCAGCCGCCGATGACGGTGATCGAGTCGCCCTCGACGCTGACTGTATCGGGAGTAAGGGTGCCATTACTTCCGATGAATTCCTTGTCGCTCCAGCCTTTGATGGCGTCACGGCCGGTGAATTCCCGTCCCCAGTCGTTGACGGCGCCGCTCTGAGTGAAGGCGTCAAGAAAACCCTCGTCATCATGCCGGTTCACCGTCTCGATGAACGAGGCCACCGGTTCGGGGATCGTTGATGTGGTCATGTCGGTGTTCCTTTCTGTCCTTGCGATCAGCGGGTGGTGTAGCCGCCGTTGGCGAAGATCGTCTGTCCGGTGATCCACCAGCCATCGGTGGCCAGGAACAGCACGATCGGGACAATGTCCTCGATATGGGTGAGCTGGTTGCCCATCGCCTGCGACTTGTGGAACTCGACCCGCTCTGGAGTCTCCTGCGGGTAGAAGAACGGGGTGTCCATGGGGCCGGGGCCGATGGCGTTGACTGAGATACCGCGGTCGGCGAAGTCCTTGGACGCGGCACGGGTGAAGTGCTCTACCGGGCTCTTGCCGCCGGCGTACGTCGAGTACCCGTCGGTATACGCCGCGAGCAACGACGTGACAAAGGTGATCAGCTTGCCGTTGTCGGCGAGATGTTGGCCAGCTTCCTTGATGAAGAAGTAGGCGGCCTTCGCGTTGATGTCAAACATCGAGTCGAACTCGTCTTCGCCGGTGTCAACGATTGGCTTGCGCAGCACTTTGCCGACAGTGTTGACGGCGACATCGATCGTCCCGAGAGCAGATTCGGCGTCGCCGAAAAGCTTCGCGACGTTCTCGGCAACGGTCAGGTCGCCGGTCAGGATCACACCCTTGCCACCCGCGGCTTCCACGGCGGCCAGGGTCTCCTCAGCCTGGGGGCGGGTGGACTCGGAGTTGTAGTGGATGGCGACGTTCGCGCCTGCCTTGGCTGCTTCGCGGCTGATCAGTCCCCCGAGGTTCTTCGCGCCCGCTGCAACGAGGACGTTCTTTCCCTGTAGTGAATATTCAGTCATGACTTCTCCATCTCTCCTGCTCGACTGCACGTATTTCATCGATACATATCGCCATATCGGCGATACAGCGCCACTGTATCAGCGCACCGGAGAGTTCAAGCTCGGCGATACGAATGACGAGTGTCGACCGAATCTCGTTATGTTGTAATGTATCGAGATGACAGTGGAGCTCTCGGACACGCGGACTCGGCTGCTTGACGCTGCTGCCGACCTGATCGCAGGGTCCCCCGGTGAGGAGATTTCCCTGCGGGCCGTCTGTGATGCGGTCGGTGTCAGGATGCCGACGCTGTACCACTTCTTCGGCTCCAAGCAGGGACTCGTTGACGCCGTGATCGAGCGTGGTTTCGACCTGTACCTGGCGCAGAAGGGTTCCCAGGAGCTCAGTGGCGATCCCATACAGGACATCCGCAACGGGTGGGACACACACGTTGCGTTCGGCCTGGCGAATCCGGGCTTTTACACGCTGATGTACGGAAAGGTTCGGCCCGGGCACCATCACCCGGCCCAGCTACGGGCGTACACCATCCTGCTCGGTTTGACGACGAGAGCCGATAATCAGGGCCGATTGGCGGTCTCGGCCGAAGACGCTGCGGCACACATCATCGTGACAAATATTGGGGTGACGCTCCGGCAGATCATTCTGGCCCAAGCGGATCGTTCCCTGTCGGACTCAGTGCGCGATGGTGCCATCGCTGCCATTACCGGGGTCTCGTCCGACAGCGGCCGGACCGCCAGTCGCGCGATGCACGAAGTGCTCGAGTACGTCGCTGCCAACTCCCACGTCCTCGGGGGGGCCGAGACACAACTAATGATCCGGTGGCTGCAGCGACTAGACCAGGCCTGCACGGACATGTGATCGGGGTGGCGGGCGTTGACGACTGCTGATCCGGTGCGTCCGAGTAATGTGGCAGCTTCGCAGGCAGTGAGGTCGGTGCGCAGCGCGCCGGCGATTGCGGGTCCGGTCGATCGTGCTGCGTTGTCCATGCCGTTACTTCATCCTTCCGGTCGCTTTCCGCAGGCTCATTCGGTGCCGTAGTAGGCGCCGGGAGGTGGGGGCCGAGACACTCGGCTCAGAAGCCAGGCGCGGGGTGCCGCCTTGCTGAATCACCATTCACAGGCGATGGCTTCTTTGATTGCCAGACGTCGGCGGACAGATCGTGGTGGTGGGATGCGGACAACCGGTGGGTCAGCATTGATGGCGCGGTCACCGACGGTTGTGCGGTCGTGGTGGCCGCAACGACTGGACCAATCGGGAGGGCTCACCTCTCTCACCGCCGGACCTCGATGGTGTCATCGCCCGCTCCGCGTGGCCCTGGGACCATCTGTCAGCCGATGGTACTTTCGGAGGGGGGTTGCACTGGGGGAAAGTTGGCATTCGCTATTACGTAGGCCTATGTGGGGGCATCCGGGATACGGCGTCAGGACAGGAGATTAGTCAACGGTGAGACTTCAGCGGTGGACGACCCCACGAGACAGCCACGGTTCGTGGGTCAGCACCGGATCGGTGGTTGTCTTCGTGACATCGCTCGGCCTTGTGCTGGGTGCGGTTGTCTACCTGGTCGCCCCGTTTGGCAGGTTGGACCATCCAGAGCCACGGCCGAGTAACGAGCAGATAGCGTCGTCGCGAGACTCGTTGGACTCGGCGTCGATGATGTTCGGTCTGATGAACTCGGCGCTGATGAGTGCGTCGGGCAGTATCCGCACGATCACGGCGAGCGCCGAAGACATCTTCAACGCAGTCGATACTGCCACCGAGGCATCGGCGACGGTCGCCCGAGCGATGGCCGAGGCACCCAGCACGGGCGCGGCCGCTGGTGGAGCCAACGAGAGCCTGAGCGCGATCAGTTCAGCACTCGTCCAAGTACGTGGCCTCGCAGGAGCGGCCGGACAATTGGATTCGTTCGTAACACCATTGATCTCGATTCTCGAGGCCAGTAATACACCGGCAAGCAACAGGGCACTCGCGCAACTACGACAGTTGCAGCAGGCGAGCCGACAGGTCACCTCACAGTTGGGTTCGCTATCAAATCTCGATGCGCAGATCTCCCGCGTCAAAGGGTCCCTGACCTCCGCGTCTTCTCAAGTCGACACCGCCCTCGGTCAGGCACGGAATGCTGCGAATCAGCTCGCCGCCGGGTTCAAGAAGATGTCGACTGCACGCACCGACACCGTCGCCGGTGCGCGGAAGATCACTGATGGTGTTGCCAAACTCAGCGGGGTCATGACAACCATCAACAACAACCTCGAATCCGCCAAGACCAACCTGGCTGCCCCAGCTCAGGAAGATGCCGACAACGCCGGCGCCGCACCGACAGGGCCGGCAGATCGTCTGCCCTGGGCGATCCTCATCGGTGCCGCTGCTATCGTGCTGACTCTCGCCGCGATCGCACTCGCAGCGCTACGCGCCCGATCGATGCGAAACCGCCCCGAGTCAATGCCATCAACGGCCACTGCTGACACCGATACGCGCGCCGACGCCAACACCACACGACCAGTCGATTCGGACACCACCGCCCCGGAGTAGTCGCCATCACCCCAGAAGCAGCGGTCGCGGAATACGAGGCCGCAGGCTCGGAAGAAGCTTTGCCGCGCAAGCATTCGGCGTCTCTCGTTCTGTCATCCGCCGCCGGCTTCACCAAGCCGGGCTCCGTGACACCGACTGCCACAACCGATAGCCCGGGAACCAAGGAATGATCGCGCGATACCCGCCGCGCCGGGCGTGTATTTGTGAAAGCCATTTGAGAATGCGCTACCCTGCATTCCATGGCGCGTAAAGAAGTTCTCTCGTTTGTTGATGATCTGGATGGCACCGCGTTGGATGTCGAGGACACTCACACGATCGACTGGTCCTGGCTCGGTGTGGACTACCGGCTGGATGTGTCGAGTGAGAACCTCGAGAAGATTGAGAACGGCAAGGTGGCGCTTGCTCGGCTGCGTGCGGCGTCGACGAGGGTGGGTGGTCGCCGCCAGTCGACCGCGCCAAAGATGACCACGGGTGGCTCCCCGCGTCCCTCGCGGTCTCGCAACCGCAGCACTGACGGTGCCGCGGTCCGCGAATGGGCGGCGAGCAACGGCTACGACATCGCACCCCGCGGCCGCATCCCCGGCGCTGTGCTTGAGGCGTACCGCGAGGCTCACTGAACCTCATGTCGCCGAGCTCTCAACTGAATCGTGCCCCTATGGGTAAGGGTTACCCATAGGGGCACGATGGCGTACGTGACACTCGATAGGACTACAGGATGTTGGTTGGTGCCTGCAGGTGCCACACGGTCGCTGGGAGCTTGTCGCCGACGCAGAGTGCTTGTCCGGCAAGCCATTCGGCGCGCAGGGTGTCGTTGGCGTTGATGAACGAGACGCAGTCGTTGCTGGTGGCGAACGGCCCGTATTCGTAGTACACCGAGTTGTCGGACCAGGTGCGGTGTTTCTGCACGACCTGGACGTCGGCGTGGGCCGGTGCGGCCGCGGAGGCGATCACCGCGCCGGCACCGAGGATGCTCAGGCGGCGGGTGGAGAGTGTGATTGTCATTTTCCGGGGTCCTTCTCCTTCGGTGCTGCCCGCCGGGTGCGGGTAGCGAGGAACCACGGATCACGAAGCGACCGAATGACAGAGGGTGTAGCGCCGTCTACCCGGCCCACCTACAGGTGCGGGCCGGGTGTGGTGACGACGGAGCCGGGTGTCCCTGTCATGTGCTCACCTCGAGATCCGAGGGCTGAGCCGTCAGTCAGGTCAGGGAACGACTGGCGTGGTCGTGTCGGTTGCTGGTGGGGTCGCGGTGAGTGTTTCGGTGACGGTGCTCGCCGCCGGTGTCGAGGTCACGGTCACCGTGTTGGTCTCGGTGGTGGTTTCGGTGACCGTCGACGGTGTCTCGGTGGTGGACTCGGTCGATTCCGCGGCCGGCGACATGCCGGGCAAGGTGGTGGTTTGCACCGACGCGCTCGCCGTGGCGGCCACCGACATATCGCGTACCGCCTCGGCGAACTTGGTGA
Organism: Gordonia polyisoprenivorans; assembly: GCF_017654315.1. NCBI lineage: Bacteria > Bacillati > Actinomycetota > Actinomycetes > Mycobacteriales > Gordoniaceae > Gordonia > Gordonia polyisoprenivorans. The sequence continues at coordinate 3,734,550 of NZ_CP072203.1, read as the reverse complement.
CTCCTTCCATGGTGCCGTCGGGGGTGTAGTGAATCCCTTCGGGATAGAACAACGAGTCCGATGCTTGTGCCGCCCAGTCGAATACGGTCAGATTCGGGTACGCCGCTGTCGCCGCGTCGAGGGCTTGATCGAACGCAGTCATGGCTTCGGGAGCGAAACCGGTGTGCGAACGGGCCGCGTCGGTGGTCTTGACGGTGGGCCAGAGCACCGGGCGGCCGTTGGCGATCGCCATCACCTTCTCGATCCGCTGCGCGGCGTTCACGCTGGCGCCGGCGGCCACAGCCGCGGCGTCGTTGGTGCCCAACGCGACGACGTAGCAGTCCGGATTTTGCTGGTTGATCGTCTCCAGGGCCTCGAGGCCTGGGGTTGCGGTGTTGGTGCGCTCGACGCACCAGTGACGAAATGTCACTGTGTTGACTGATGTCACGCGTGCGCCCGGGGTGTTATTTGCGGGGGGCGGAATCGGTGGCGTGCGTTCGCGACTGCTGATCCGGTGCGTCCCAGTAGTGTGGCGGCTTCCCACACGGTGAGGTCGGTGCGCAGCGCGACGGCGATGTCCTCGGTGGTCCAGGGGCGCTGGTGTTCGCGCGCGTTGGCGCGGTTGTCGACCGGGCGGCGGTCGATGTAGTCCTTGGTGCGGGCTTTGCTGGCGTCGGCGGGTGCGCGTGGTGTGCGGCGGGCGGCGATCGCTCGCCGCTGTTCGATCGCCATGGCTCGGCGGCGCCGGGTTTCGGCAGCGGCTTTGGCTGCCCGGCACCGCTCACAGCGGCACTTGTGCCTGTTGTAGCCGCCGATCGTGCCATGTCGCGGATCAGTAGGCCCGTCGAGCATCAATCCGTCCTCCGCAAGCGGCATCGTTGCCATACGAACGAAACAACTATGTGGTCGGGGTGCACAAGTAAGGCAGATGATTAATGGCGGAGTTCATCGCCCGCGGGCAAAACAGGATGGCCGTTATGACCACTTCAGTTGAACTCTCATTTGGCCGGGTGAGTATCCGACTTTCGCGGGGTCGGTGGGTGGGGCTTCGCCGGAGGGTGTGTACCCCTTGAGGGTGAAGGTTCCGACAGGTGAGACGGTGTAGCTGTCGCCGGGATAGCACTCGATGCTGGCGGTTAATGATAGATCCGGTCCCGAAACCCTGTTCGCCACCGCGTTGAATGCCACGAACACCGAATAGTCGCCGTTCGAGTCGCCTCCCAAATCGCCGCCCACATTCAGTGTTCCGGCCCAGAAGTTTCTGCTAAGCGGTAAGGTCCATTCCTGGGTTCCGGTGGATCTTGTCCGAACATACTTCTGGCGTTGAGGACTATTCGGGTCCAAGACGCTGCCTGCCGAATTTGAGGCGGAAATCCCCAACATTATGACTTCCTGAGCGGCGGAACTGCGTGTGCCGTCGAGGAGTATTGATGTTCTTCCGCCGAGGGAGGCGGACATGGTGTCGGAATCCACTCTTTGGTAGGAGCGGAAAGTGAATACATCGCCGTTGGCGAAAGCGACGGTGAGATCAACCCAATGTCGACCGTGTGCCTCGCCAATGGCTTTGGGGGTGACTACATAGTCCTTCTCGCCTTCGTATCCCGGAAGAATATACGGTTGTCCGACATGCAGCTCGTAGCGAGGATAGCTGAAGTTGCTTATACGGATGGGGTCGCCGTGGGGAGTGGCCACAATGGGATTGCCCGTCAGTGTGAAGGATGTCGACGATGCCGCGTCGCCTGGCTCGTTGGTGGCTGAACACCCCGTCATTCCCACGCATACCAGAGTAGCGGCGGCGGAGATACCGAAAACTGAACGGAGTCGGCATTTCGCTCTTCTTGAAATCATTCAAAAACACCCCGAATCTGATATGGGCGCCGATATGAACACGTCGGTGAAGTCGTCATCTATTTGGTCTTTTGGTAGAAAGAACTCGTTGCCATGATCTGCCTTGTTGAACGGTCCCCATGGATTTTTCACCCAGATCCCGTCAGGTGAGGACTTCGTGACGACGGAGGCGTGCCCACCCTTAAGGGTGTATGTCAGTCCGTCTTTGACTTTCCCGTTTTCGACGATACTGGTGCCGATGTTCTTGTCTTCGTTGCCGCCGGTTCCGACGACGACTGAGCTGCCGTTGGCGATTTTGGAGTTGATGTCGCTGGAGTCGTTGGTGAGGCGGTCTGCCATTCTGTTGGTCCACCAGTGTTCGTTGTGGTGTTCACTGCCGCTGCCGGACATTAAGCTTTGCGCATTCTGCGGGTATCCCCCGGCGCACTCGACTGCGTTTTCGTCTACTTGCGATACCGCAGACTCGATGATGCTGTCGATGAATCACACCAGGTTTGGTGCACACCTGGTTACGCGTGTGCTTCCACGGGTGTGGCGACAGTTTGAATCGCACCGAGTTCTCCGGAGGCGATTCAGATCAACCCGTACACCACGCCGAAGGACTTGACCCGATCAGATGAGATTCAGATAGCCGAAGCTGCGGATGTAGTTCTCGATGATCGCGCGACTGATGTGTGGAATGTCGTTCTCCGGAACGACTCTGAGGCTACGCACGGCGTCGCGGAACTGGGTCGCTGGTGCTACCGACCCCGTGGACGCCGGCATCGGCGCCGCGTACTGGGTCAGTAGCGGTAACAGCGAATGGCGGCGGCGGTACTCCGGGAGCTTGTCAAGTGCCGTCGAGAATCGACGGAACCACTGCCCATAGTCGTCGATGCGGGTGATGTCGAGTCCGAAATCGATCATCCAGTCCACGAATGTGTCCAAGCCGACCCCGTCCTCGTGCGGATTCACCGCGTGGAACGTCGCAAATCCCTTCTTCTCGACCACTTCCGAGATTGTCTCGGCCAAGAAGTCGACGGGCAGCGCATCATAATGCGCAGCGACACGAGTGCCGTCAGCGGGGATCGGATGGAAGGAGAACGGGGCGAGACCGGTGGCGGCAATACTCATGAGAAGTCGCGTGAACATGTCGGGTAGGTTCAGCTGTCCGACATGACTTGCGTCAGCAAGGATCATGTCACAGCGCACCACCGTCACCGGCAGGTCGCACTGCTCGTGCGCCTCGCGGAGCAACACCTCTCCCGCCCATTTGCTGTTTGAGTAGCCGCTGGCATAGCCCGCGTCGGACCGCCGTACCGGACTCATCTGCCGAACATCGCTGTCCTCGACAAACTCACCTTGGGGAATCTGATCGCCGACCCCGATGGTGGAGATGTACACGAACGGTTTGCGCTTGCCCGTCAGCGCGAGCCGGATCAGTTCGGCTGTGCCCAACACGTTGGGGCCGAAGAGCTCTCGGTACGGCAGAAGGTGATTCACCAGCGCGGCGGGATCAATAACGAGGTCGACCGAGTTCGCCAGCTCAGCCCACTCATCACCGCTCAATCCCAGGTCCGGAGCCCCCTTGTCGCCGGGCAGAACCCGCAAATGTGCGTCTGCCAACCGGGTGAACTCCTCGAACAACTCGGTATCGCCGGAATCGAAGACGCTATCAAGGCGCTGCCGGCCAGCGGCGGCGTCGGTGGCACGGACCAGCGCGACCACCTCACCACCGTGCTGATCCATCCGCCGTAGCCAGTCGATCAACAAATAACGCCCGAGAAAGCCCGTGGCCCCGGTGATCAGCACGGCGGACGGGGTGTCCGGGGCGTCCGGCAATTGATCCACGCCGTCGAGCAGTCTCGCGTCGAAGAACTTGTCCAGCGTCAGATCCGCGGCGCGCAGTACAGCACCCTCTGCGGCCGTGTCAATACCGTGCACAGTCGCGGCGGTGGGTCGATCGGAGCCCGAGCCCGACTCCAGGTGATCGGCGAGCGCTGCCATGTCAACCGCAGGCGAGGTGATGGTGCCCGCCGAGACGTCCCGGCCGAGAACATCTGAAAGTGCGGTACCCAATGTGACAGCACTCAAGGAATCCCCGCCAAGGTCAGTGAAGTGCGAATCAGACTGCACCACACCCTCGTCGAGATCCAACAGCGCAGTGACCACATCGAACACCGTGTCGAGGACGGGGCGGCTGGACGCCTGCTCGCGTGCCCGCCGCAGGCGCTGCTCGGATGCGGCGTCCGCCTCGGCGTACAAAGTCTCCAGGCGCGAGCGGTACTTGTCGCGCAGTCGCGGCCTCGCAAGCTTACCGATGTCGGTGAGGAGTCCGTTCGTTCGAGCGAAGGGGACGGCCTCGACGAGGAGGTCACGTGGTATCTCCCCCGCTGCCAGTCCACCGCGGGCACCGATCTCCCGGAGCGCCGCGATCAGTCGGCGGCGCAGAACGTCTTCGTCGCCTTCGGCGTCCGCGATCGCCTCCGGGGTGGGAACCACAACGGCCAGAAGGTACGGGCGCGCGCTGTTGGCATAGACGTAGATCTGCCGAATCGGCGGTGTGCTGAGTACGGACTCCACATGGGAAATCGTGACGAACTCACCATTCGACAGTTTGATGACGTTGTTGCGGCGATCCACATAACGCAACTCGTCCGGACCGACCAGTTCCATGACATCACCGGTCCGATAGAAGCCATCGGGCGTGAAGACCTCGGCGGTCAGCTCCGGCCGACGGTAGTAGCCACCGAAGATGTGGTCGGTTCTGACCACGAGCTCGCCACGTGGGTGAGGTCGGTCCGCCGTGGAGTATCCCAGTTCGGGCACATCGACGAGCCGGTAGTCAGAAACGACGGGGCGGGCAACTCTACCGTTCATCAGAATCCCGCCGGCCTCGGTGGAGCCGTAACCTTCCTCCAACGGAGCATCGATGAGCCGTTCCACGAAGACGCGGACCTCCACCGAGATCGGCGCCGACCCCGTGAGCGCGTGCACACGCTGCGAACCGAAGCACCGTTCCCGCAGCCTGCCGATGGCCTCCGACTCATCCACCCCCGCACGGCATTGCGCGAGGTACTCCTGATACAGCAGCTCCCACACCCGAGGCACGAAATGCAACCGGTTGGGGCGTACCGCCTCAAGATCGTCGAGCAGTTCGGAGAGATCGCTGTGGGCCGTAAAGTAGGCGATTCCACCGTGTCCAAGGGTCTGTGACAGCGTCACCCTGCCCATCACGTGACTCAGTGGCAGGAAGTTGAGAGTCACCCACGGCTCGCCGTCACTCTCGGCGTGCTCGAGCATCTGCATTCCGAAGCCCTCGGTCACCAGGCGCATCACCGCACGCTGCGAGTACATCGCCCCTTTCGGAGTGCCGGTGCTTCCCGAGGTATACACCAGCAGCGCCAGACGCTCGGAGTCCTCGGCAGCAGCTTCTCCGCGGCCAGCGTCGGCGAGGTCACCGCCCAGCGGAGCAGCGTTGGCGACCAGCAAGTCGGACAGGACGTGGACGTTCACATGCCCTGTACCGGTCACGATCTCGAGAGTCTTCGGGTCTCGATCTTCGTCGAAGACGAGGACCTCTTCGATGGGAAGCGAACCGCCGGCAATGAGTTCGGCCACCAGAGGCAATTGCGCAGCCGACACGGCGAGCACACGCGATTCCGTCTCGGAAATGATCGCCGACCAACTCTCTCGGGGGGCACCCGCCTGCAACGGCACACTGACAGCCGAGGCCACTCCACTGACAGCAAAGTCGACGAGTACGTAGTCAGGACTGGTGAAGCCCAGAATGGTCACGCGATCGCCTGGACACACCCCCAGTGACTCTCGGAGCGCTATGCCGACGCGCTCGATGCGATCGCCCATCTCCCCATAAGTTGTCACTTCCCACCCGGACCCTGTAGCAGTGCGCCGACACAACGCCGGACGATCGGAATATCCCGATGCCAACGCTCGCAGAACGCCCGCTATGTCCCTTTCTTGCGTAATCTGCTCCGTGACAACCGGATCGGCAGCGTCGGCGGCCAGCGACGGTCCTTGCCGAGTTTCATGAGTCATTGCCCAACCTCTCCCCAAGTTCTCTATTTAGGCATACTAACTATCTGCATCAAGTAGACACCTCTGCGCCCAAAGACTCCACGCCACGTGAAAAACATCACCGAAGAGAACCGCTCGGAGGAAGGCCCCACACACAGGCCTCGGCCTACTCGAACGACAGACACCGCGACTGCTACGACCCCGGGGCGATGATGAGTACCCACCATAAGCAGATCTTGACCGCCCGCAACCGAGCACGGCTGGACACTGCGAGCAGTCTTACCCACCTGGATCGAGATGCGGCGGGCCAAGCGATCTGAGCTTCTTCTTCCGCAAAGATGGCCAGCTCATTAGCGGAAGCCGCTACAACGCCACCGCGACACCCGGTTACCAATTAACCCATCACATCCTCAAGATCCGCCCTTGAAGAAGTATGAAGTCACCCACTAGTCATCGTGACTGCTGGCCGGCCACCTGGGGATCGGGAACGCCACGGTGGCCCGAGCGTGGCGTGCGTACGGCATCCGATTGATACCTTCGCAAGTTCAATCATCCCAGGTCAGGGCACCATTCTCCTTTTATGACACGAAATCAGCATGAAAGCCCGAGGCTAACCCCTCGGTGCTTCTGATACTGAACCGTCACATCAGCGGTCGCTGAATTCCCGAGACTCTTCACATTCGTCACCGAGGTGACCTCACCAGTGCCACGTTGAGTCGTGTCATCGTGTGCCGAGCGGCGAAAATGCTCCGCGGTGGAGGTAGAAAGGTCGGATGCTAATGCACCACATGCAACCGATTTTCAGCAGCGCCAAGTCTCCGGAGCTGTACGCCGATAAAGCTCGACGAGACACCGAGGTGATAGCAGCGACGTCAGCCTGGGTCGCCTCACCGGAGTCTGCGAGGGCGTATTACCCGTTGGGGTGCAGGGTGTTACGGCGCTCATGTGTTCTGGCGTGATGTTGTTGTGAGCCCGGCGACTAGTGCGTCGACTGCGGCGTGTTCGTGGTCCGCGGACATGGGCCACAACACCAGGGAGATGAATCCGCGGATTGCCCACTGGGTGCCGGTTTCGTCGTTGGGGTCGAGTCCGAGCAACTCGGCGGCAGCTCGTGTGACGGCGGGCGATCCCACGGCGGCGGAAACGATGCTCTGTAGTTGTCGGGATTGTAGGAGGTGGCGCAGGACGCTGTCGTCGCGGAGTTCTCGCAACGCGACATGGATCGCCGTGACCGAGCGTGCTGAGCCGCTCATATGCGATGTGTGCGTCGTGACGGCATTAACGACGCGTACTGACGATCGGGCGAGGACTGCCTCGACGATGTGCTTCTTCCCGCCCACATGCCTGTACACCGTGGCGCGTGAGCAATGGGCGCGGTGGGCGAGTTCGTTGATGTCGAGAGCGTCGATTCCGCGTTCTCGGATGAGAGTGGCGGCTTTGTCAATTAACCGGTCTCGGGCCTGGTCTGCGCGGTTGTCCTCGAGGATCCAGTCATGAGTCATATTCTCATCATGATACACATATGCGATATGTCGCAGCCGATTGGCGCAGGTCGTCGAGCCGTTGTGCGACTCGCCCTATAAGCATCCACTGGGCCGCATATCAACTTTCGATGTTCGATTGTCACCTCGGTCATGTTGGGTTCACGCTGGCGGGATGCATGATCTCGATAATCCCTACCCCGCCTTGGCCGCTCTGTCGCAAACGGAGCCAGTCAGTCAGATCGGCGATTCGTCGTTCTATCAGGTGACCGCATGGGATCTGATCGCCGAGGCCGTCGCCCGCCCGGACGACTTCTCGTCAAATCTCACCGCGACCATGGTTTGGCACGACGACGGCACCGTGGGCGAGTACCCAATCGCCGAACTGGGATCGCCCGTCCATGTACTGGCCACCGCCGATGATCCCGAGCACAAACAGCATCGAGCGCTCGTGATGCCGTCGCTCGTGGCGCGCCGAGTCCGGGCCCTTGAGCGGTTCATTGACACCACCGTCGAGCGGTTATGGGACGGCGGGCTGCATCACAAGCAGATCGACTGGGTCCAGGCAGTCGCCCAGCGTCTTCCAATGGCCGTGGTCGCAGAACTGCTCGGGTTTCCCGCCTACGACATCGACGACCTGGTGCGGTGGTCGTTCGCGGCGACTACTCTTCTCGACGGGGTCGTGAGCGCTGGACAACTCGACACTGCCAGCGAGGCGGTCGGCGAGCTCACCGCCTATCTCTCGGAGGCGTTCGAGATGGCGCTGACCCGGCCCGGCGAGAACGTGATGGGCGACTTGGCACGTATCGTCGCCACCGGAGCGATCACCCGCGACACCGCGGTGTTGATTGCAGTCCAACTCGTCGCGGCCGGCGCCGAATCGACCGTCAGTCTGCTCGGTAGCGCAGTACTGCTCCTGGGCAACAATCCTGACGTCGTGGCCCGACTACGCACCAATCGTGACCTCGTACCCACATTCATCGAAGAAGCACTGCGGTTGGAATCGCCGTTTAGGGGCCACTACCGACACGTCGTGGGCAACACACAACTAGGGGGCGTAGCGCTACCCGCGGGTTCGCACCTCTACCTGATGTGGGGGGCCGCGAACCGCGACCCCGCAACGTTCGACGACGCCGGAACAATCGATCTCGACCCCACCGCCAGGCGCACACACATGGCGTTCGGCAAGGGAATACACCTGTGCGTCGGAGCCGCGCTTGCCCGCCTCGAAGGACGACTCGCCATCGAATATCTCCTCGACCGAACACCCCGCGGACTCTCCATCGACACCAGCGACCCACAATGGGAACGCAGCCTTCTGGTGCGCCGACTCACAACCCTCACGGTCACGGTCAACACGTGAACGACACACCCACAGCGCAGATCACCGAACTGCTCCACCGCTATGCCCGATTGCTCGATGCCGGTGACTTCGCAGGTGTGGCAGCAATGTTCACCGAGGCCGCGATCTTGGTGAACGGTCAAGTAATCGGGACAGGCACTGACTTTGTCGAGAGCATGTTGACCGACTCGATCATTGTCTACGCCGACGGAACACCCCGAACACGACACGTGATCACCCACCCTGCGATCGACCTCGCCGCCACCGATCGAGCCACCGCGGACTCCCAATACACAGTCTTACAAGCCTCCCCCACCGGCGAGAACGTCGTCATGGTGGGCCGCCACCACGACACCCTGGCCCTGCGACACGGTATCTGGAACTTCACCACCAGGGACTACGGCGACATCACTTACACCAGCGACACATCCCACCACCTAAGGTACTGAAGACCCCCGCAATATTACCGCTGAGCTGCGAAAACGACTCGTCCTACCTCGACACGTCTCGTTACCAGCTTTACCTATCGAGTTGAAAACAGATGAATACTCGAGACTGCCTCTCAACGGCCGTGGCCAGCGCGAATGTGCTCTCGGTGTCGTGACGTTAAGGCGGTGACCGGACTGTGTTGACCAGTCTGACATGCGGACATGACCAGATCATTCATCTGCTGGATAGTGCCCCGTGGAGTGGTGGACTTCGGATCGGCGTGGACTCACGCGTAGTGATCAACGAGTCATGGTGAATGCTAGGCGTTGTGGTGGGATTGGTCCAGTGCTGCGGCGGCGTGGTGTTTGGCGGCGATCACCTTCTTGAGTTCGAGCATCGATACATCGGAGAGTTAGCGGCGGGTGACCTGCCACTCGTCGTGGGCCTCGATCACCACCGCGGTCGACAAGCTGGGGTTGACCCCGTTTCCCGGACATCTTGATGGCCAGTGTGAGGCTGGCGGGAGAGGATGGAGTGATGGGAGCGAAGCGGAAGAGTTACACGCCGAAGTATCGGCGTGAGGCTGCGCACTTGGTGATCGATACTGGTCGCACGATCGCGGAGGTCGCGCGGGAGGTCGGTGTGGGTGAGCAGTTGCTGGGTCGGTGGGTGGCCATTGAGCGGTCGCGGATGGATGATCCTCCGCCGGCGGTCGATGCCGATGAGCGTGCCGAGTTGGAGCGTTTGCGTCGGGAGGTTGCCCAGTTGCGGATGGATCGGGATTTCTTAAAAACTGCGGCAGCCTTCTTCGCGGCGGAGAATTCGCAGCAGAACAAGCGTACGAGATAATCGACGCGGAGAAGGCCACCTTCCCTGTTGTACGTAGTGTTGAATTGTTGGGGGTGTCGCGGTCGGGTTTTTATGAATGGCGTGAGCGGCAGGAGGCTGGGCCGTCGGCACGTCAGGTACGGCGGCAGGAGTTGGTGGAAAAGATTGTGCGAGTCCATGAGCAGTCGGATCAGGTGTACGGTGCGCCGCGGATTACCGCTGATCTGCGGGATTCCGGCGAGGTGGTGTCTACGAAGACTGTGGCTAAGTTGATGCGTTCCAATGGTATTGCTGGTATCAGTCCGCGTCCGTGGACTCCTGTGACGACGATCGCGGATCAGAATCCGCATGTGATACCGGATCTGGTGGGTCGTGAGTTCGATCGCGGAGTGTTGAATACGGTGTGGACGTCTGATATCACGTATTTACGTACATCGAGTGGCGGTTGGTTGTATTTGTGCGTGGTGCGGGATGGGTGTTCGCGTCGGGTACTTGGCTACGCATTCTCTGATACTCTGCACACTGATATTGTGGACACGGCGTTGCGGAATGCGGTGATGTTTCGCGAGCCGGAAACCGGGTCGACCGATCAGGTCATTTTCCATGCCGACAGGGGCTGTCAGTACACCTCTGAGCAGATGGCGCAGGTCGCTGACGACCTGAAAGTGCGGCTCTCAGTGGGCAGGACCGGGGTGTGTTGGGACAACGCTCAGCAGGAAAGTTTCTGGTCGACGTTGAAGACCGAGTTCTACGATCGACGGGAGTTCGACACTCACCTGGAGGCCATCGTCGCGGTGTCCCGCTGGATCGATCAGGTCTACAACCGCAGGAGACGACACAGCTCGCTGGGCTACCTTGACCCGGTGACATTCGAACGCAACATGATTGACCAGGCGGCTACCGAAGCCGCTTAACCGATGTCCGGCAAACGGGGGTAACCACAACTTACCCGATTTACCCATCTCTTGCATTCGGCGAGGGCTGTCGCGATCCACGAAATCACGCCGCACTCGGGAGTCCTCCGTCTTGTCCCGGGGCTCGGACGGGGCGATGTGTCACAGTGACGATTCGCGTTCGATTGCGGCCAGACTTGGGCCACCCACGGCGCACCATCACTGCAAGAACAAACTCGCGCTCGTAGCACTGTGGGGTCAACCCGGATTCGAAGTGAAAGAGCTTGTGTCGTAATCTTTTCACCCGTGTCTCTTCTCGCTGCTGGTGCTCTCATGACCGACGTCGCTGTGTCCCGATGTGTGTGGTGTTCGTCCCTTGAAGATGTTGCGGTGTATCGCCATGAACCGCGGTGCGGGCGGTGCCGCGCCGCGGAACAAACTGTTGCCGAGGCCCGCCACTTCATCCGCTTATATGGTCTGCGCCCCTTGGGTGCGTCGCTGGAGTCCGAGGACGACGAGGAGCGGGAGCATCGGGTCGCTTTCCGTGAGGCGTCCGCGGAGCTGAGGCGGATTCGGACAGAGACTCCGAAGACGCGTAAGCCTTCCGCGGTGCGAGCCGGCGGCACCACGTCCGCGCCCGTCGCCGTGAAAGCGAATGGTAAGGCCACCGGCACGGCGCGGAAGGTCGGTTCCGGGGCCGACTCGACCGGCATTTCCCGGCCTGGCGCCACTGAACTCATGAGTCGGGCCGAGAGCCTCTTGGCGCAGCTCGCCGAGATCGAGGGCCGTCTCGAGGTCGCGCTGGAAGACACCGGTCTGAGCGGTAAGGCCAAGGCATCAGACCTGACAGCGAAGCGGGATTCTGTGCTGCGCATGCTCGCCGCGTTGGAGAAGGCCAAGCGTGCGATGTAGCGCACCCCGCAAGTGATGTCACCCCAGGCATCGAGTTGCACTGAGTCGTCCTCCTGCAGGTTGCACACGAGAACACTCGCATTCATGAAGTTCAGATCCCTGCAGAACATTCGCCACCGAGATTGAACGATGACAGAAGCTGGCGATAGTCATCAACAAGGGCGGGCTGCAGTTCAGAGCGTTGGCATGCGCCACTCCCCTGTTTGTCCACACCTCATCGCAGGATCGCTGATCCGAGCCATCTGGCGGCTCGATGAAATCACCCATCCGGTCGTCCACCACAGCTTCGTGAGTTGAGGCAGGCCAACATATCGCAATGCACATTGCGCGAACTCTATTCTTCAGCAGTGTGTTTGGCGCATCGATCCGCGTCGAGTAGATCGATTCGCGCAACGTCGCGTCGGCGGAGATCTGCTCCACATTCCGCACCCGGACTAGGGTGATGACATCCAAGCACATGCGACGGTGGTGTGGACTGCGACCGGCACCATCGCTGACCCGTACAGATCGGCGATGGCAGCACCTATGCTTGCAGGCGTGTCTCTTGAGGATCGCGTTGCTCTGGTGACAGGTGCAACGAGAGGTATTGGCCGCGCTACCGCGGAGCTACTGGCGGCGCGCGGTGCCCGCGTGTTGGTGACCGGACGTGACGTGGAGCGGGGCCAGGCAGTTGTCGAGGCGGTGCGCGCCGCCGTTGGTAGTGCACACTTCCTGGCCGCCGATTTGACCGACGCGCCGAGCTGCCGCGCCCTGGCCGCCCAAGCCACCGAGTTGGCCGGGAAGGTAGACATCTTGATCAACAACGCGGCAACCGCCGCGTACGGGCCGACCGAGTCGATCCCGGAGGCCGACTTCGATGCCTGCTACGCACTCAACGTGAAGGTGCCGTTCTACCTGGTGGGTGCGCTCGCTCCGGCGATGGCGACCCGTGGCCATGGTGTCATTGTGAACGTGAGCACGATGGTGGCCTCGTTCGGGACGGTGGGCTCGGCGGTGTACGCCTCGAGCAAGGCTGCGCTGAACTTGTTGACCAAGTCCTGGGCCGCGGAGTACGGGCCTCGTGGGGTTCGGGTCAACGCGGTGGCACCCGGGCCCACACTCACCGAAAGCGCCGACGCCCTGTTCGGCGAAGATCGGCTCAACAAGATGATGAGCAACGCCCCGGCCCGGCGAGTGGCGGCCCCCGATGAGATCGCGCAGACCATCGCCTACCTGGCAAGCGATCAGGCCAGCTTCATTCACGGAACCATCGTGCCTGTTGACGGTGGCCGTAGCGCCGTCTGACGACTCTGTACGTTCAACTGGCACAGTGCTGCGCATCGCGATCGGCGTGTCCCCTCCCGCCCGGTGCGGTCTGGAAAGCGGTGCCTGCGTGGCGGATCAATCGACACTCAGAACATGCCGAACTATTCCTATTTTGGCTGGCTTGCGAGCCACAGCCGAGCGACCCTCAGCGCGACGTCGCTGTCAGGAAAACCCCCGACAACGTTGACTCGATAGGCGCCAGTGCGACTCCACACACTGATCTCGAGCACGTCATTCGTGTGGTCGAAACGCGTGGCCATCTCAAACGCCTCATCCCCAAGGCCGTCTACCGCCCGGACTGTCGACGTAGTCGTCCTGCCATCACTCCGGTCGGCTGCCACGTGTGATCTCTCCTCCAACACCGGAAGGACGCTGTACCGCAAGAAGTCTCGGTTCTCAAAGGACAGTAACGAGAACGCAAATGCGCCGGGAATCTCCACGTAGCACGAGACCTCCGTGGCACCTTGCTGTCGGGTGACGAACGGCGTCGCCGACGTCGCAAGGACTTCCTGCAGACTCGATACGCTCGGACATGCAATATCTTCGATACGGAACACCTGCGACTCCTCTGAGACTTGGGGTTACCCCGCTTGCCGGACATCGGTTAAGCGGCTTCGGGAGCCGCTTGGTCAATCATGTTGCTTTCGAATGTCACCGGGTCAAGGTAGCCCAGCGGGCGGTGTCGTCTCCTGCGGTTGTCCACCTGATCGATTCAGCGGACACCGCGACGAGGCCTGGCGCCACTGAGTTCATGAGTCGGGCCGAGAGCCTCTTGGCGCAGCTCGCCGAGATCGAGGGCCGCCCACTATCGATAACGGTTGCCATCCCGGTTAGGCTGGGTGTCATGACAGGACCCTCCATCGCGCAGATCTTCAACTCGGCCAGTGCGGATTTCGATCTGGTGACTCCCCTTGTCTGGGGCCCGGCGGGGGAAGCTCTGGTGGCAAGGGCGGGAATCTCGCTGGGCGACAAGGTGCTCGACATCTGCTCGGGTACGGGGGCGAGCGCGCTGGCCGCCGCTCGGGCCGTGGGGCCCGACGGGCACGTCACCGCGGTCGACTTCGCGACCGACCTGGTCGACCGCGCCCGGACCAACGCCGACGCGGCGGGCTTGAGCAACATCGACTTCCGTGTCGACGACGTCACTACTCTCCCTGGTCGTCTCTCAACCGAATACGACGTCCTCACTTGCGGTTTCGGTGTCTTCTTTCTGCCGGACATGGACGACGCCGTGCGGAAACTCCTGACCCTGCTGCGTCCGGGCGGCCGACTCGCCGTCGCAGTCTGGCACGACGACGCGCTGCGCGACTTCACCGGTGCATACTTTGCCGAGGTCGCGCGGGTCAAAGGTGACCCGCCGCCTCCCGGCCCGCGTGCCCCGTCCGATGGACCGCCGCACCCCATCACCCGGATCGACACGCAGGAGAAGATCGTGGGATGGCTCGAATCGCTTGGTGCGGTGGATGGTTCAGCGTCAGTACTCGAACTGCGAGTCCCACGCACGGACGAGTTCTCCTGGTCGATGGTTTTGGGTAGCGGACTGCGGGGCGCGCTGTCGGGGATGGACGCCGAAACCGTCGCCGCCGTCCGGGCAGGTTTCCTGCGGCGACTGGCACGCGACGGAATCACCGAAGTCGACTGCGACACTTTGATTGCTGTCGCTCGGACACCATGATCGCTGTTGCGCACTGGACCCAGCGCCAGCGCTTCCTCGGGTCACCCAGGAGCTGCCAGTGGTGCCGATTGCCGATCCCCTACACGATCGAGGCGCGGTAGATGATCTCGATGGAATCGCCAAGAGTGCGATCGAACTCGGCGTCGTCCTGCTGATCGGTCAGCCCGTCGAGCAGGGCCCGGCTGAAGCTTGCGATGAGGCCAGGGTTTCGCTTCAGTCTCGCGCACGCGTCATCCCGTGTGTACCCGCCCGAGAGTGCCACAACCCGAGCGACCCTCGGATGCGAGATGAGATCGGAGTAGAAGCCGTCGTCGGTGGGGATTGTCACCTTGATTGCCACCTGCGCATCGCCAATGCCCTCCAGGCCTTTCACGAGCTCCTCCTTCAACATGACCTCGGCGTCGCGCTTGTCCGGCGCATCGATGCTGACCTCCGGTTCGAGGATGGGGACGAGATCGGCCGCGAGCACCTCGGCGGCGACCTCGAACTGCTGTGCCACGACTCGCCGGATCCCCTCTGTGTCGGCTTCGTGGATGACCGACCGCTCCTTTGTTCCGAACACCCCGCGCGCCCGGGCATCGTCAAGTGTGCGAGCGAGGTCCGGGATGTCCTTCATCAGCTGGACGCCGTGCTCGGGGTCCTGAAGACCCTTGTCGATCTTGAGCAACGGCACGATGCCCTTGGTGGACCAGAGGTAGTGGGCGAACTCCGTACCGTCGACCTGCCGATCCAGCGTCCCCTGGAACAAGATGGCGCCAAGGACGCGGGCACCGTCGAAGGCCGGACTGACGACGATGCGGGCACGTGCGGCGTTGATCAGATCGAACATCTCCGCGTCTGTCGAGTAGCGATCATCGGGTATGCCGTACATACGCAAGGCCTTTGGCGTGCTGCCGCCGCTCTGGTCGAGTGCCGCGATGAAGCCCTCCCCAGTGGTGAAACGGGCGAGCTGCTCGGCAACGGGCATGGTTGTCTCCTGTCGGGCGAAGGTGGAACGTCGCGGTCTCCGTCCAATAGTAAATGACAACCGTTATCGTTAGACCATGAGCCAGGAAGATCAGGTCCACGATCAGGGAGGGCCGCTGGTGGCGCTGTGCGCGGGTCACCGGTGCAGCGCTCTGTGGCATCTCGGCGACGAATCGGCCCCGGCCGGAGACCCCGGTGAGGTGCGCCGCTCACAACGCCTCGGCCAGACCATCCGCAACACCCCGGGCGGGGTGCTGATCAAGACCGGCTGCCTCGGGGTGTGTCACCAGGGCCCGGTCGTCGGGGTCGCCTACCGCGCGGCCGGCTCGTCGCGCGTCAGGTTCCGTCACACCTTCGCCACCGCGGACCGGATGCCGGTTCTGCGCGGACTCGTCACATGGATCGCGAGCATTCGTGATTCGTCGGACTGCCGATCCATCCCGGAGGCCTTGCAGCCCGCTCTCATCACCGCCCGACAGAGTCGGTGACGCATGACCCCCACCTATCCCTTCACCGCCGTCCTCGGTCACGACGAGTTCAAGACTGCTCTGCTGCTGACCGCCGTCGACCCGGGGATCTCCGGTGTCCTGGCAATGGGCGATCGAGGCACGGCCAAGTCCACACTCATCCGTGCGCTCGGGGAGCTCCTGGCGATCTCCGGTATCGATGCCCCGGTCGTCGACCTGCCGCTCGGTGCCACCGAGGATCGCGTGGTGGGAGCACTCGACGTCGATCGCGCACTTCGACACGGCGAAGCGGTGTTCCGGCCAGGGCTGCTCGCCGACGCCCACGGTGGTTACCTCTACATCGATGAGGTCAACCTGCTCGACGACTTCGTGGTGGACCTGTTGCTCGACGTTGCGGCGAGCGGGATCAACATCGTCGAACGGGACGGGCTGAGTCATCGGCATCCGGCGCGCTTCGTGCTCGTCGGGTCCGGCAACCCCGAGGAGGGCCAGTTGCGTCCTCAGCTGGAGGACCGGTTCGGTCTGTCCACGCACGTGCAGACCATCACCGATGTCGGCTTGCGGACCCAGATCGTCCGTCAGCGTCTCGACTACGATTCCGATCCCGACGTTTTCGCGGAACGCTTCTCGGTTCGCCAGCACCACCTGGCGCAACGCCTTGCCGCCGCGCGCGCCGACCTCGAGGGTGTGGAGGTCGATGATCAGATCCTGTCGGATGCCGTCCGGCTGTGCGTCGAGGTGGATGCTGTGGGGCACCGCGGTGAGGTGATGCTGATCCGAGCCGCGCGCGCACTGGCCGCGTTGCGTCGACACCCGACCGTGACGCGGGGTGACCTGGCCGATGCTGCGATTCCGGTGCTGCGCCATCGGATTCCGCGTGAGCCCTTCGGCCGCCCGACGGTGGCGACCGCGCGGGTACGCAACGCGGTCGTGTCAGTCGTCGGGCACGTCGCGGCGTAGATGCCCACGCTGCCCTGGCATCGCCCGCCGGAGTCGTTCCTCGACTCCGAACAACTGCGTCTCTGCAGGGCCTGGCAGACCGACGGCCGCTTCGGCCTGCTGTTGGTGGGCGACGCAGGCCGTCGGGAGGCGGTGATGGCATTTCTTCGCCCCGACTCCGCGATGACGATCACCGCCGCCATGACCGACGCCGACGTCACCGTCGATGAAACCGCCACCGGGTCACCGATGCTCTCCGTGCTCGACCGGGCCGCGACACCCGCCGGAGTCATCATTCCCGCCGCCGACCTGATCGACCCGGTGGTCGCAGCGCTCCTCGACTGCGACCGGATTCTCGCGTCGGCACCGGACGTCGAGAGCGTGCCACCGGTACTCCTCTCCCGCGTTACGGTCGTCGTCGGGCTGGGCGTGACTCCAACCACTCGATCCCGGCGATTGCCCTCGCTGGACGGCGTATCGCGCCTCGATTGGGCGGTGCGCACGCTGGCCGCCAACGGTATCGACGATCACCGTCTCGACATCGGCACCGTGTGTTGCCTGGACGCGGTGTCCGCGGCGGGCGGTTCACCCTCGACGGTGCTGGCCCACAACATCATCGAACCGCGGCTCGGGCCATTGGTCGAGGCCGCGACCCTCGCGCCGTCGGCCGTCGATCCGGCTCAGGTGGACGCACCTGCCGCGGGAGACACCGTGGAAGAGCTCGACGCCGACGAGGCCGAGGTGGCGCGGCTGGTCGACCTCGGTGCAGCCCGCGCGTCAATGCCGGAATGGGTGTCGGTGTCGGTCGCGCGGCGCTACCTGCAGCAGCGCCGCCCCGGACGCCGGGGTGCGGTGGGGCGCACGAGACGAGGTCGGGTCAGACGTGTCGTCGAGTACGATGCGGCGCTCGGTCTTGACATGCATTCGACGCTGACCGCAGCCGGCCGACGGGGCCGTCTTGATCGGGATGCCTTGCGAAGCAGCATCCACGTGCGTCGAGGAGGTCGCCTGACGATCGTCATCGTCGACCGGTCCGACTCCATGAGCGGCGTCCGTGGACGCGTGGCGGCCGGCAGGGCGATCGGCGCGATCGAACAGTCCATCGCCAACCGGTCGAAAGTGGCGGTCATCGTGGCCCGCGGTGCTACAGCGCAACTCGTGGTCGAACCCACCCGCGACCTCCGGGACGCGTACGAGGTCATCGCGGCGCTGCAGTCCGGTGGCGGCACGCCATTGGCGTCGGCTTTCCTGCTCGCCGTCGGGGTGATCGACGACGAACCGGAGTCCGCTGCCCGCGTCCTGGTGGTGTCCGACGGCGGGTCGAACGTCCGCCTCGAGGAGGAGGTTGCCGACCGTACGGAAAGTGCTGTGGCACAGGCCGAGAACGCACTCGGACTCCTCGTGGCCCGGTGTGAGCAGGTCGTGGTGGTGCCGACGGCCAATCCCGGCGTGCGAATCCGACCTGATGACCTCGCATGGCTGCGCCGCGCCGGCGCGGTGGTGCGGCCCGGATGACAGGAAGAACCCACCGGTGAGGTGCGGACCGGATCAATTGTCTCTCCTGACATCGGTTCCCGCGGGAACCTCGGACGATCTGGTGTACAGGAACGAGCCCCGTCGTGCGCCCGGACGGGCCTGCACTGGACTACCGTGGCGTAGTACCGGGCGACAGCATCGTCGGGGATGGCGGTGAAATGTGAGTGTCGGTTGTCGGGCGAAAAACTCTCGAACCTCATGGTTCTCGACCGAGCCGGTGGATGCGGGCTCGAACAGCGCGAGCTGGTCGCGTGCGGACCAGGGAGCAAATAGGAAGGCGCGATGGGTGTTCCGCCGACGATTTTGGGTATTCCGCGGCCAAGGATATGCAGGTAGCAGAACAATGACGAAGACAGACTTCAAGAAAGAGCTGGCCGCCTACCGTTCCAGCTCCAAGGCGTTTGAGATCGTGGACGTCCCACCACTGCAGTACCTCATGGTCGACGGCCACGGCGACCCCAACACCGGCCAGGAATACGCCGACGCCGTTGCCGCACTGTACTCCGTCGCCTACAAACTCAAGTTCGCGAGCAAGAAAGAGCTCGGCAAGGATTACGTCGTCATGCCCCTCGAATCGCTCTGGTCGGCCGAGGACATGGACGCTTTCACCGACAGGCGCGACAAATCCCAATGGGACTGGACAGCCATGATCATGGTCCCCGACTGGATCACCCCCGAGATGTTCGACGCTGCGATCGCCAAGGCCGCCAACAAGAACCCGCCCGTGAGCCTCGACAGGGTGCGATTGGAGACGCTCCACGAGGGACTCTCCGTTCAACGGCTTCACATCGGCTCCTACGACGACGAGGCCGGCACGCTGGCCGAGATGCACCACACCTTCATCCCGACTGCGGGGCTGAAGCCAACGGGAAAACACCACGAGATCTACTTCAACGACTTCCGCAAGGTTGAGCCCGCGAAGCTGCGCACCATCCTCAGGCAGCCCGTCGAACGAGTGTGAAGAGGAGCTTTCTGCCCTGTCGCGCTCGGCCTACAGTCAGCGGAGCGCGGCCACTCCCATCCCGATTGCGCCGAGCGACGACAACCACCGGTGTAGCACGTTCCACGTTCCCCACGTGCGGGTGAACATGGCCCATTCCACCGAGCCGGTGGCCAGTCGCTGATTCAGGGGTCGGGATCCTGTGCGAAGTAAGTTGCGTGACGAAACTCGGTGTGATTACCTCGGTTGCGTGAAACAACTCGGTAGGCAGGCGCTGGTTGATGAGTTCTCGGCCAAACCGATTGGTGAGGGCACGTGGTCGGCCGACATCGATCGCTCATGGTGGGGGTGGTCCGGTCCGCATGGCGGGGTGATCGCGGCTCTGGCTGTCCACGCGGCAGCGGCGGCCGTACCGGATCGATTGGTGCGAGCGCTCGACCTCCGATTTGTTGGACGACCTGCCGACGGCGAACTCGTCCTGACTCCCCATGAGAAGAAGATCGGCGGCAGCACGCGCATTGTCGATGTCGGCATCACCCAGGGCGACCACGATGTCGCGGCCGCCACGGTGACCCTGGGCCGGGTGGGGTCGGCGTCCCCCCAGGACATCGTGGATGTGTCGACGGATGTCGTCGCGCGTCCCGAGGACTGCGAACCATTCATGATCCCGCCCGAGATCGTTCCGATGGGTGGACATCTCGACCTACGTCCCACCGACGGCGCGCTCCCGCTGACCGGTTCGGAGGATGCCTGGATGCGGGCGTGGATTTCGACGAGAACACCGATGTCGATGGATTTCGCCTATCTCGCGCTTCTTGCCGATTGCCTTCCGCCCGGGGTCTTTCCGACGCTCTCGGCTCCCCTGGCCGTCCCGACTGTCGCGTTCTCGATGCACGCGACCGCCGCGCTCGACGACCCGTCGCCCGCGCCCGTCCTCGTCCACACGCGGAATGCGTCGACATCAGGAGGGTGGTCAGTCGATGACACGACCTTGCGGGATGAGTCGGGACGGTTGCTGGCCACGGCACGCCAGAGTCGGCGGGTCCTCGGGTGGCCTGCCCGGTGAGGACCCGCCGCGGTGTCCACCAACGGTTGCGACGTGTCGGCCACTTCGTGCCACCGAGTCCCTCAGGGCATCTCGACTGTCTGCGCGCGGCGTATCTCCTCAACGGCACGAGTCACATACGGACCGTGATCGACAGCGGCCGCCGACGCCAGATCGGCGGCCACCAGGAGCGCCGCGACGACGACGTCGTTCGGTGTGGGCACCGACGTCGTTCCGTCCTCGGGCCGCTCTGCCACGCCGAGCGCGCCGGTGAGCACCACTGCGACGGCGGTCGGGTCCACCTGGGCGTTCCAGCGATCGGCGGCACTCACGGTGCGGTTGAGGACTTCGGCGATATCGTCGCCATCGAGCCCGTCCTGATACGAGGTTTCCAGCAGCTCGCGCACCAAGTGGCCGTGTACGTCACGGGCGGCGTCGGCGTGGATCGCGAGTTCCTCGACAGCGTCGCGTAATTCTTCGAGCTCATGAGTGCGTGCCGCGCCGATCCCTCGGTCGGTGGCCTCGGCGATGACTCGTGCCACCGCAGTCCAGTCGGCTGATGATCGGTAACCACTGGCCATTGACTGTTTCCTCCTGGTCGGCCGACGGATGAGTGGGCGTGCTCGTCGCAGACACTAGTCGCCACCGCCGACAACCAACGCGGGCGAGACATCATCGCCGTGCAACGCTGCGGCCGACGCAATGCCATCCGGACCCGACACCGCCACGATTACGGTGTGGGCATGACACAAGTAGCACTCGTCACCGGCACCTCCTCCGGCATGGGCATGTACGCGGCGGTCGAGCTCGCTCGCCGCGGCGTGCGGGTCGTCGCCACCATGCGCGACACCGGTCGATCCGGTCGATTGCGTGACGCTGCGGCCGACGCCGGCGTCGAGCTCGACATCCGAGCGCTGGACGTGGTCGATCACACTGCCGCCGCCCGCCTGGTCGCCGAGGTGGTAAGTGACCACGGCGCGATCGATGTTTTGGTCAACAACGCGGGTCAGGGCTGTGTGGCGACCGCCGAGCAATTGTCGATGTCGGAAATCCAGGCGCAGCTGGATGTGAATTACCTTGCCCCGGTGAATCTCACGAAGCTCGTCTTGCCGGGTATGCGGGAACGCCGCAGCGGCAGCATCCTGACGGTCACGAGTGTGGGTGGCGTCGTCGGACAACCATTCGCCGACGCCTATTGCGGCGCCAAGTTCGCCGTCGAAGGATTCATGCAGTCTCTGGCGGTGGTCGCCGAGAGCTGCAACGTGCATGTCGCGGTTATCGAACCCGCCGCCGTGGCGAGCGACTTCGTCTCCAACGCTGAGCGTCCCGAAGGTGCCGACGCCTACGGTCCGCTGCTCGACGCCTATCTCAGCCGAACCGCCGGTGCGTTCGCCAACGCGCAGACTGCTCAGAGCGCGGCGCTCGCCATCGCTGACGCCGCGATGGCCGAGAGTTTCCGATTCCGGTGGCAGAGTTCGGACGCGGCAACGACTTTCGCCGGTATCTCGCTGGCCGATCTCGATGGCGAGCGCGTCCTGGAAGTCACCCGTACCTGGCTCACCGCCGAACGGTAGGAGATCGAAACCGTGAATACCGACGATGACGCACTCGACGATCACGAACTCGAAGCAGCCATTGCCCACGGATTCGACCAGCGGGACCGCGCGAACATGCAGCCGACGATCACGTACTTCGAGGACTTGCTCGCGCGTCATCCCGGACACGCTGCCGTCTTGTACGAGTTGGCGGGCTCCTACGACACAGCCGGCGATGGGGTCCGGGCGGAGGCGTTGTATCGAGAAGCCTTGGCCGCCGGGCTATCCGGTGACCGTCTGACACGCTGCCTACTCCAACGCGGAAGCACCCTGCGCAACCTCGGGCAGCTTGACGAGTCCCTTGCCGTTCTTGCTGACGCGTGCCAACGCTTTCCGAGATCGCACGCGTTGCGCGTCTTTCACGCCCTCAGTGTTCATGCTGACGGTCGGGCCGCGACTTCCCTCGCGATGGTGCTCGAGCTCATGGCCGACGAGATGAGGGACGGAGACATCCCACGCTACGAGGCGGCGATCAGAGGTAACGCGCAGTACTCACGAGATCTCGACAGCGGCGGCGCCGACAGCGCATAGTACCGCTCAGCTATCCGACGCCTGATCCTCAAGATGCGCCAATGCCGCACGCGCGGTTTCGAGTTCGTGACTGAGTTCGTCGATCCTGCGTTGCGCCGCCTCGCGCGCTGCGCTGATGACCTCGTCGACGGCAGCGATGGCCGCGTCGTTACCGAGTTCGCGCATCGCCCGCGCCACGCGATCAGCGGTCACCTCGGTCGCCTTGACGGTTTTCTTGCTGCCCTGCGACACCGAAACGGCCCAGCTTCCTGCGGAGGTTGAGGTGAGCGTGACGCTCACGGCGGCTGTCGTGGTCTTCGCTCGCCGTGGCGCCTTCGGAGCAGCGCTCGAACTCTGCGGACTCGTGTTCACGGTTCGCGGCGTCGGGGCTGCGGTGCCTGCTCCCCCGGGCCTGGATTCGGATTTCCGGATTGTCGAGTTCGACGTGACCGGCGGCGAAGACGGGACGGATCGCGGTGCAGCAACTTTCGCAGGTGCAGGCCTCGCGGCAGAACGCTTCTGTGCCGGAGATGCGGACCCCGTTGCGGCCTGCGACCTCTGCAGTTCATTCGCCTCGAAGGGCAACTGATCGTCGACGCCTTTCGGGCGCACCGTCACGACCGATCCCTCGATGGACACCACGCGAGCCGAGGTCCCGGCGTCGAGGTCGAGGGAAGGCATGGGATCGCGCAGATAGACCGTGACCCTCTTACCCGCGGCGAGTCCGGCGGACAACGCTGTCAGGTCGTCGGACGTCAGACCGTCCCCTTTGCGTACACTCACGGAACCATAGTCGCACATGTGTGCGAGACGACGGTAGTGGGCTTCGGCAGTCAGACCGATTGAACCTCGCCGACGTCCGGCGCGACCGTTGATGCGCCCTTGACTCCAACCTGCGCGTCGGCAACACTTAGGTATGTGCCTAAGTATCACGACGATCTCGACACGGTGCTCCGCGCTCTCGCGGACCCGACTCGTCGCGCCGTCGTCGAACGGTTGGCAACCTCGCCGGCCGTCGTATCCGAAGTCGCGGCACCGTTCCCGATGGCATTGCCGTCGTTCATGCAGCATCTGCGGGTACTCGAAGAAGCCGGAATCATCGTGTCGCACAAGGTTGGACGGGTTCGCACCGTCAGCCTGCGCCCCGGTTCACTCGATGTGTTGCATGTCTGGCTCGGCGAGCAGCGCACTCCTGCAGAACACCAGGCCGATCGGCTCGGCATCCATCTGACCCGCACGACTCGCAAGGAGACCTGACATGACCCGCGTTCGCATCGACATGTTTGTTTCACTCGACGGATACACCTCCATGGGCGGCGAATCCCCCGACAACCCGATGGGCGAGGACTGGGGGCGGCTCACCGCGTCCTACACGGCCACCCGCACCTTTCACGAACGAGTCTTCGGCGATACCAGCGGCGCAGGCACCACCGGCGTCGACGACACTTATGCCGCAGCGCATTTCGAGGGGATCGGCGCCGAGATCATCGGGGCATCGATGTTCGGGCTGCACGCTTACCCTGACGACCCGGACTGGAAGGGCTGGTGGGGTGACGAACCGCCGTTCGGTACGCCGGTCTACGTCCTGAGCCACACCGCGCCACGTCCCCCGATCGAGATGCAGGGCGGGACCACCTTCCATTTCCGCAGCGGCGCAGTCGACGACGTGCTCGCCGAAGCGTCCGCCGCGGCTGCTGGACTCGACGTGCGCGTCGGCGGTGGGGTACGCACCGCCCGCGAGTTCCTGCGGGCGGGACTCGTCGACCACCTACATCTCATGGTCGCCCCGATCGTCCTCGGCCGAGGGATGCGGCTGTGGGACGACCTGCCCGCCCTCGACCGCACCCACAAGGTGACCACCGAGGTCGCCGAGAGCGGCACCATCCACGTCACCTTCACCCGATAGGACAAAGATGAGCATCGAACGTCGGCTCGCGCGCGCCGAATTCACCCTGACCCGCGACTATCCCGCGCCGGTGCACCGCGTCTGGGATGCCTTTGCCGATGAACACGAGAAACTCTCCTGGTGGGGCGGGGGCGACTCGGTGGATCCCATCGAATGGGCCTTCGACTTCCGGGTCGGCGGCCGTGACGTCGCCGAGGGCAGATTCCACGACGGCCCGGTCTCGCGGTATGTGGCCACCTACACCGACATTGTCGAGCACAACCGCATCGTCACGACATACGACATGTGGATCGACGGCCTTCACATGTCGACGTCGGTGGCATCGCTGGAGTTCGAATCGGTGGATGCGGGAACGCGATTCACCCACGCCGAACACGGGGTGTTCTTCGACCGGTTCTGGGCCGACGGGCCCAACCGGGAGAAGGGCACGCGCGGCTTGCTCGACGCGCTGGGTGCTTATCTCGGCTGAGACCCTTCCGGGGCGATGAGTTCCGCGCGGTCGGCGTGTCGATATCTCCGACACTGCACGCCACACTCCCGGAGGTCTGTCATGGGCATCATCCAGATCGAACTATTCTCGACGCTGGATCTAGTCGGCCAATCACCCGGTGGCCCGGATGAGGATCCCGACGGCTTCCCGTACGGCGGGTGGCAGGTACCGCTGCTCAACGAGGTCAGTGGAGCGCAGGTCGTCGCCGCCTACACGCACACCGATGCTCTGCTCCTCGGTCGTCGGACGTATGACATCTTTGCCGGGTACTGGCCGAATCAGGACCCCCAATCGTCGCCGTTCGCCACGCTCTTCAACAGCATTCCCAAGTATGTTGCGTCAACCGGTGATCCGGAGTTGACCTGGTCGGGCTCACAACTTCTCGGCCCCGACCTGGTGTCCGCCGTCGGTGAACTCCGGAACGTGCACGAGCACGTGACCGTGGTCGGCAGCCTGAATCTGGTACAGACACTCGTGCGGGAGGCGCTGTTCGATCGACTCGATCTGTGGGTGCACCCGATCGTGCTGGGCGTGGGTAAGAAGGTGTTCGATCAGGGCGTGCCGCCCACGGTGCTGACGCTCGTCGAGCCGCCGACGGCGTCGCCCGGCGGAACGGTCTTCCTGCAGTACGCGCGAGCCGACGGGACGCCGGGGGTCGGTGACATCGACGCACAGTCGTGAGACCTGCGTCGTCAGTCCCCTCGCCACCACGCCGGACCGCCGCGACCCTCGGACGCTCCTGCGCCGACTATGTTTATGGGAAGCTCGACGGCCCCGGCGCGTACCGGCGCACGGGGCGGCACATAGTCAGCGGAGATTCGGGGCAGATGGACGTCGACGGTCGGCAGATCACCGTGTCGGGGAGCCTGCTGCAACCGCTGTGGCGTCGCACCACCGACATCCTGCGGGTGGTGGCCGCAACGCTGATGCTCGTGGTGGTCGTGGTCGGCTCGCTCATCACCCGCAACAATTGGGTCGATCTCGAGCAGTCCATCTCCCGCATCATCGGGGTCCTGTCCCCCACCCAGGCCGACTTGGTCTACCTCGCCTACGGTCTGGCAATCCTCGCGCTGCCGTTCGTGATCCTGCTGGAACTGCTCGCCGCCCGTCAGTGGCGCATGTTGTGGGCCTACGGCGCCGCAGCGGCGATCACTTTCCTGTCGTTGTCCATCAGCGAGAACGGTGTCAGCGCACCCAACTGGCATTTCGACCGGCACCAGCGATTCAATTCGCTTGTCTCGCAATTCCTCGACGACCCGCGGTGGATCGCGATGCTCGCCGCGGTGTTGACCGTGTCCGGGCCGTGGTTGCCCGCCCGTTGGCGGCGCTGGTGGTGGACGCTGCTGCTGGCCTTCATCCCGATCCATCTCGTGGTCAGCTCCGTCGTTCCGGCCGGAGCGGTCTTCGGGTTGTCGACCGGCTGGTTGGTCGGGTCGATCGTCGTCTGGGTGGTGGGCACGCCCGCTCTGGTGGTACCGCTGGAGAGCGCTGTCCGGGTGCTGGGGCAACGGGGAATCGAGGTGACCGCGCTGTCGATCGTCACCCCTGCCGGTACCGGGCCTCTCGGGCTGGAGGCGACGTCGACGTCGGACGAGTCGACGTCGGACTCGGACGACTGCGGTCGCGTGGTCATCGACCTCTACGGCCCCAATCAGCACAGCGCCGGACTGCTCCGGCAGTTCGTCCGCAAGATCCGACTGCGAACCCAGGAGACCGGTCCGCTGCAGCTCTCGGTCAGCCGGATGGTCGAGCATCGCGGCCTGATGGCGATTGCCGTCGGCGACGTCGGGCTCGCCGACTCCGCTCCCCTCGCTGTCGCCTCCCTCGACCGGGGATGGACGATGTATGCCCACCGCACGCGTCGCGGCCGCGACCTCGACGCCGCGATCACCGACACCACGCCACGGGCGCTGTGGGAGGCCCTGCAGGAACTGCATTCACACGGGATCGCGCACGGTGATCTCCGGGCAAGTCGGATCACCGTTCTCGACGGGACCGTCCTGTTCGGTGGGTTCACCCACGCCGAGTACGGCGCCAACGAGAATCGGATGGAGTCCGACATCGCTCAGATGCTCGCGAGTGCCACCGAGTTGTACGGCGCCGGGCCCGCGGTCACCGCGGCCATCGATGTGCTCGGTGAGGATCGGGTTCTGGTCGCCTCCCGACGCCTCACCAAAACCGCTCTGCCCTCCCGTATCCGGGATGGTCTCGCCGACGCGAAATCCACGCTGTCGCAGGCGCGGGAGGAGATCGTCTCGCAAACCGGCGGCGAGATCCAGGCCGCCCCGATCACCCGGTTCACCCGCAGCCAGGTCATCCAACTCGTACTACTTGTCGCGCTCGTGTACGTGGCCTACCCGTTCATCAGCACCGTCCCGACCTTCTTCGGTGAACTGCGCAGCCTCGACTGGTGGTGGGCGCTGATGGGTTTGGTCGTGTCTATGCTCACCTATGTCGGCGCTGCCGCGGCGTTGTGGGCGTGCGCCGATGGCGTGGTCAGCTTCCGCAACCTGGTGATCATGCAGTTCGGCAACACCTTTGCCGCCACCACCACCCCGGCGGGTGTCGGCGGGCTCGCCCTGAGTACCCGGTTCCTGCAGAAGGGCGGTCTCGGCGGGGTCCGCGCGACGACGGCGGTCGCCCTGCAACAAAGTGTGCAGGTGATCGTCCACGTCGCGCTGTTGATCGTGTTCACCACGTTGGCCGGCACGTCGACCAACCTCGAACATTTCGTTCCCTCGACCACGGTGCTCTACCTGGTCGCCGGCGCTCTGCTCGGCGTCGTCGGTGTGTTCCTCCTCGTTCCCAAGCTTCGGCATTGGTTGGGAACGTCGTTGCGGCCCAAGGTGATCGAGTTACTGACTGACATCCTCGACGTGGCACGCGAGCCGAAGCGGCTCGGCACCATCGTCCTGGGTTGTGCCACCACGACTCTCGGCGGAGCGCTGGCACTGTGGGCCAGCGTGTACGCCTTCGGTGGGCAGACGTCGTTCGTCACCGTCACCGTGGTGACGATGATCGGCGGAACCCTGGCCTCGGCCGCCCCGACGCCCGGTGGAGTCGGCGCCGTCGAGGCCGCGCTGATCGGTGGACTCGCCGCCTTCGGCCTTCCCTCGGCGGTGGCGGTACCCGCGGTGCTGCTCTATCGCGTCCTGACCTGTTGGTTACCGGTCTTCATCGGGTGGCCGGTGATGCACTGGATGACCCGCAAGTACATGATCTGACAACACCGCACGCCCGGCCCTGGTGGGCCGGGCATGCGGTGTGTTCGGAGGCGGCGAGCGGTCACTCCTGGGTGTTGCGTGAGTTGGTCAGCGCCATCGCGCCGACCGCGGTGACGACCCCGACGACGACCGCGAGGATGCCGTAGGTCAGCCGCTCTCCGTGGAAGAACGACTCGACGAGATCGGCGCCCCAGGTGCCGGCCGGGAGCTGGGTGGTGACCACCGCGGCGATGATGGTGCCGATGACGGCGGTCCCCAGGCTCGTGCCGACCTCCTGGGCGGTGTCGTTGAGCGCGGTGCCGATGGACGTGCGGTTGGCCGGCATCGCCTCGACGAGGGCGATGGCACAGATGGTCATCACCGTGCGCAGACCGATGGTCATGACGACCATCGAGAGCGCGATGACGAGATAGCCGTGCTCGACACCCCATGCCAGGCCGCCGAGCGATCCGGCCAGGCAGGCTGCGCCGACGAGGCAGGCGATGCGGTGTCCGAACCGGCCGGCCAACCACTCCGAGATCGGTGTGGCGACGAGCATGGTGACGATGATCGGCAGGTTGGCGAGACCGGCCTTGACCGGGCTCCAGCCGTAGGCGTACTGGAAGTGCAGGATCAGTCCGAACATCACGCTGGCCATCGCGATCGACGTGCCGATCTGGGCGATGGTGGCACCGCGGATCGTCCCGACCTTGAACAGCCGGACGTCGAGCATTGGAGCGGCCGAACGAAGTTCGTGCCAGATGAAGGCCGCTGCGGCGAGCACCGCGCCGCCGATGGAGGCGATGGTGGGCCACGACACCCAACCGTGCTCGACGCCGCTGGTCAACGACCAGCACGCGAGGCCGATCGTGACGATGCTCAACAGTGCGCCCGGCAGGTCGAGTCGATCTTTGGTCAGACCGTCGGAGCGGTCGGCGGCGACGCCGAGCCGGACACCGATGCCGGCGATCAGCGCGATCGGTGCGTTGACGACGAGCAGCCATTCCCAGCGGACGTGTGCCAGGGCGGTGCCGCCGAGGACTGGACCGAGGACGAACCCGGCCATGCCGACCACGATCATGACGGTCATCGCACGCATCCGCAGGGTCTCGTCGTCGAAGAGGCGGAACACGAGCGAATTGGTGATCGGTGCCATCGCGGCGGCGGCGATACCGAGCGCGGCGCGCAAGGCGATGAGTTCGCCTGTCGTGGAGACGAACACGACGAGCAGGCTCAGCAGACCGAAGGCGGTGAGGCCGATGAGCAACACTCGCCGTCGGCCGAATCTGTCGGCGATGGAGCCCGCGGTCAGCAGCAGGCCGCCAAAGGTCAGCGAATAGGCGCCGGTGACCCATTGAAGTGCGACGGTGTCGCTGCCGAGGTCGCGGCCGATGGTGGGCAGAGCGATCGACAGCAGTGTGTTGTCGACCATCTCGACGAAGAACGCGAGACAGAGTGCGGCGAGCGGTATCCATGCCGCTCCGAGTGAGGTGTAGGTGCGCGACGTGGTCGTCGGCGCGGTGGTGACGCTGGTCATGAGGTCCTCCTAGAGGACAGCCGGGGTTCGATTACCGACAACGCTAGGTAGCGGTTCTGTCGTGGCGCTGTCGTGACCTGTCGCCTGCTGTCGCACACTGTCGTGCAAGATGCGTGCCTGCGTTACTGCTGGTCACTTACGCTTGCCGGGTGGATGCCATCGCCTCGAAGCGCCGTTCCCAGCCTGCGCCGCCCTGGGTGATCTTCGACGATCTCGTCGACCCCGATCGTCAGCCACGTCGCCCGTGCTCCTGGTGAACGCGAACCTGCGCCATACCTACGGGCAGTAGCCGACGATCCGACAGCTGTCCCCCGATGGCTGGTTGCCAAGTCGACGCCCCTTGGGCACGGTGGAGTGATGAGCGAACAAACGAGTGTCACAGTGGAACGGGTCATCGACGCACCGGTGGATGCGGTCTTCGGCGTCCTGAGCAACCCGCAGCGCCATCAGAAACTCGACGGCTCCGGATTCATTCGCGGCGTCGAGCACGCCGACCGTATCCAGCAGGTCGGCGACGTGTTCACCATGAACATGGACGGCCCGCACATGGGTGGTGAGTACAAGACCGACAACCACGTCACCGGCTACGCCAAGGACAAACTGCTGGCATGGCAGACCGCACCCGCCGGCACCGAGCCTCCCGGATGGGAATGGGTGTGGGAGTTGGAATCCCAGGGTCCCGACGCCACGCTCGTGCGCCACACCTACGACTGGTCCAAGGTCACCGACAAAGACCTGTTGCAGCAGGTGAAGTTCCCGCTCGTGTCGGCCGATCAACTCGAGGACACTCTGGGCCGGCTGGCCGCCGAGACCACCGGTTAGACGCTGTTGCGAAACGCGTTCGGCGACTACCGGTTCGGCGGCGCGGCACCCACTCGCAGCACCTGCCTCCCGAGAACGACGATGACCACACCCGGAACGACGATCCAGATCAGGTTCGGCAGCACCGCCACCATCAGGAAGCCGCCGAGATCGCCGCGCACCAGTGATTGTCGGGTCATGTCGAGTCCGCTGCAGATCTCCACCAGGAAATAGAGCACGGTCTTCCAGAAGGTGGCGACGCTGACCACGAGCCCGACCACGACGGCCGAGAATCGTCGCCGATGCGTCAGCACCCAGACCAGAGCGATCACCTCGAGGAGATTGGCCCAGCTCTGCGCGCTGCCGAATGCGTCGAACCCGGCATAGCGATGGTCGAAGGTCGAGTAGTAGACGTGCCCCGGCCACAACCACGCCAGAGGACCACCCCGGTGTGAGATCGAGCCGAGCAGTTCGTAGCAGGCGTCGTAGGTCTGGATCAGTGCGGTGATGGTGAACCACATGATCACCCACCGCGGGAGGCGCAGGTCGTCACGATCTCTCACCGCCGCCGGGTGGGGGTGCACACTCATCAGGTCAGCGTAAAACCGCTCGTGGCCAGGCGGTCTGAAATCGCAATCCCGTAACCACACCCGGACTCGTCGACCAACGGCCCGCGTTGGGACGCCAACGGTTCTAGGGTGGGCACCATGAGTCCCGAGAGTGAGTCCACACCCGAGGTGGACATCAAGCCCCGCAGCCGCGATGTCACCGACGGTTTGGAGAGAACCGCAGCCCGCGGGATGTTGCGGGCGATCGGGATGGGCGATGACGACTGGGCCAAACCACAGATCGGCGTCGGCTCGTCGTGGAACGAGATCACCCCCTGCAATCTGTCGCTGGACCGCCTGGCCACCGCGGTGAAGGAGGGGGTGTTCGAGGCCGGTGGCTATCCCCTGCAGTTCGGCACCATCTCGGTCTCCGACGGCATCTCGATGGGCCACGAGGGCATGCACTTCTCCCTGGTGTCGCGCGAGGTGATCGCCGACAGCGTGGAGACCGTGATGAGCGCCGAGCGCCTCGACGGTTCGGTGCTGCTCGCCGGCTGTGACAAGTCGCTGCCCGGAATGCTGATGGCGGCGGCGCGACTCGACCTCGCCAACGTGTTCCTCTACGCCGGTTCGACCCTGCCCGGCTACGCGACACTGGCCGACGGCTCCGAACATCAGGTGACGATTATCGACGCCTTCGAGGCGGTCGGCGCGTGTGCGCGCGGCCTGATGAGTCGCGCCGATGTCGACACCATCGAACGTGCCATCTGCCCCGGTGAGGGCGCCTGTGGCGGGATGTACACGGCCAACACGATGGCTGCGGTCGCCGAAGCCCTCGGGATGTCGTTGCCGGGCAGCGCCGCCCCGCCGGCACCGGATCGCCGGCGAGACGAGTTCGCGCGCAAGAGCGGCGCGGCGGCCGTCGAACTCCTGCGCCGCGGGATCACCGCGCGCGACATCATGACCCGCGAGGCATTCGAGAATGCGATCGCCGTGGTGATGGCATTGGGCGGGTCGACCAACGCCGTCCTGCATCTGCTCGCAATTGCACATGAGGCCGACGTCGAACTGTCTCTCGAGGATTTCGCCCGGATCGGTTCGCGCGTACCGCATCTCGCCGACGTCAAGCCGTTCGGCCGCCACGTCATGACCGACGTGGACCGCATCGGTGGCCTCCCGGTCGTGATGAAGGCACTCCTCGACGCCGGATTGATGCACGGCGACTGTCTCACCGTCACCGGGGCCACCATGGCCGAGAACCTCGCCCACATCGCACCGCCGGATCCGGACGGAAAAGTGTTACGCGCCCTGGATTCTCCGATTCATCCCACGGGCGGGATCACCATCCTCAACGGATCTCTGGCGCCGGGTGGGGCGGTGGTGAAATCCGCGGGATTCGATTCCGACGTGTTCGAGGGGGTGGCACGCGTCTTCGATCGGGAGCGCGCGGCGATGGATGCCCTCGAGGACGGCACCATCACCGCGGGCGACGTCGTCGTCATCCGCTACGAGGGCCCCAAGGGTGGGCCGGGTATGCGCGAGATGTTGGCCATCACCGGTGCGATCAAGGGCGCCGGCCTCGGCAAGGACGTGCTGCTGATGACCGACGGCCGCTTCTCCGGGGGCACGACCGGACTCTGCGTCGGGCATGTGGCCCCCGAGGCTGTCGACGGCGGACCGATCGCCCTGGTGTGCGACGGGGACCGGATCCGCCTCGATGTCGGGTCGGGTACCCTCGACCTGCTCGTCGACGCCGACGAATTGGTATCGCGTGCAGAAACATTCAGCCCATTGCCGCCGCGCTACACCCGCGGCGTCCTCGCGAAGTACGCCAAGCTGGTCACCTCGGCGTCACGGGGCGCGATCTGTGAATGAGTGCGTTACGACATCCCGGATACCGGCAGACCGCGGACCGGCAGGGTGGGGAATCATGAGGGCATGACCGCAACTCTCGTCGCCAAGGACCTCGCCGGTGGCCACGGCCACCGCACCCTGTTCGAGGGACTCGATCTCACCGTGGCGCCCGGCGACGTGGTGGGTGTGGTCGGCGCCAACGGCGCCGGAAAGACGACGCTCCTGCGGATCCTTGCCGGCGATCTCGACCCCATCGAGGGTGAAGTGTCACCGGCGCCGGCCGATGGCTTCGTCGGATGGCTGCCGCAGGAGCATGCACGTGTTCCGGGCGAAACCATCGCGCAGTATGTGGCGCGCCGGACGGGATGTGCGCAGGCAACCGAGGCGATGAATACTGCCGCCGAGATGTTGTCGTCGAATCCGCCTCCCGGTGGACCCGATCCCGCCGATGTTTACGCTGCGGCACTGGATCATTGGTTGGCCACCGGTGCAGCCGACCTCGATGAGCGACTACCGGCGATCCTGGCCGACCTGGGTCTGCGCGGCGCCGGGCACAGCGGTGACCTCGACCTGGGGTCGACGCTGATGACCTCATTGTCCGGTGGACAGGCGGCGCGGGTCGGACTCGCCGCCCTGCTGGCGTCACGCTTTGACATCGTGCTTCTCGACGAACCGACCAACGATCTCGACCTCGACGGAATCCAACGTCTGGAGACCTTCGTCGACGGCCTGCGCGCGGCGGTGGTCCTCGTCAGTCATGACCGAGAATTCTTGGCGCGCACGGTGACCCGCGTACTCGAGCTCGACCTCGCCCAGCACACCACCACGATCTACGGTGGCGGCTACGACGCCTACCTCGAGGAACGCGAGGTACTGCGTCGCCACAAGCGCGAGGCCTATGACGAATTCGCCGACAAGAAGGCCGACCTCGTCGCCCGCGCACGTGTTCAGCGGGAGTGGTCGAGTCACGGTGTGCGCAACGCGATCAAGAAGGCGCCCGACAACGACAAGCTGCGCCGCAAGGCAGCCGCCGATTCCAGCGAGAAACAAGCCCAGAAGGTACGGCAGATGGAGAGCCGCATCGCACGCCTCGAGGAGGTCGCCGAGCCGCGCAAGGAGTGGGTTCTCGACTTCTCCATCGGGTCGGCACCGCGGTCGAGTTCAGTGGTCGCCACCCTGGACGAGGTCGTGGTCCGGCAGGGTGATTTCGTCCTCGGCCCGGTCTCGCTGCAGGTCGACGCCGGCGAGCGGATCGGCATCGTCGGCCCCAACGGGGCGGGCAAATCCACCCTGCTGCGCGCGCTGCTCGGCCGCGTCGAACCCGATTCCGGGCGGGCGTCGCTGGGCGCGAGTGTGGCGATCGGTGAGATCGACCAGGCGCGTTCCCAGCTCGGTGGGGGCGGCAGTGCGCTCGTCGCGCGCTTCGAAGAGTTGTTGCCGGACTTCTCGGTGGCCGAGATCCGAACGCTGGTGGCGAAGTTCGGGTTACGGGCCGGCCACGTCGAACGCCCGGCCGCCGAGCTCTCCCCCGGTGAACGAACCCGTGCCGCGATGGCGCTCCTGCAAGCCCGCGGCACCAACGTGCTGGTGCTCGACGAACCGACCAACCACCTCGATCTGCCCGCGATCGAGCAGTTGGAGAAGGCGCTCGACGCCTATGACGGGGCGTTGCTGCTGGTGACCCATGACCGGCGGATGATCGCGACCGTCCGCCTCGATCGCCGGTGGCGGGTGGAGTCCGGCCGCGTCGTCGACGACGTGTTGTGACGGCGCCCCGAAAGCCCGAAATGCCGGTTTGGCTCGATAGTCTAATCCCCTGCAGCCGAAGAATATTGAGCCGATAGACTTTCGTCGCCCGGACGCAACGGAAGGCGGCGATGTTCCCCAAGTACGGTATTCCCGACGGTGCCGACACGGCGTGGATGCTGGTGGCATTCGCGCTCGTCCTGCTCATGACACCCGCTCTCGCACTGTTCTACGGCGGCATGGTCCGCTCCAAGAGCGTCCTGAACATGATGATGATGTGTCTGTCGGCGATCCCCATCGTGTGGATCCTGTGGGTCGTCGTCGGATATTCGCTGGCCTTCGGTGACGATCACGCGGGACTGATCGGGAGTTTCGGCTCGTTCCCGGGCCTCGAGCACACCTTCGGTCACGATGCCGCGCATCCGACGACGATCCCGCTCGTCGGCACGATTCCCGCGATCCTGTTCGTCGCCTTCCAGGCCGGGTTCGCGATGGTCACCGTGGCGTTGATCGCCGGTGCGGTCGCCGACCGGATGCGGTTCCTGTCGTGGGTGGTGTTCGCAACCATCTGGTCGCTGCTGGTGTACATCCCGGTCGCGCACTGGGTGTTCAGCGCACCCGGATTGACCGAAGAGCACGGCGGCTGGATCGTCGCTCACCTCAAGGCCATCGACTTCGCCGGTGGTACCGCGGTCGAGATTAATTCGGGTGCGTCGGCGCTGGTGCTCGCCATCCTCCTGGGACGGCGGCGCGGATGGCCCAAGGATCCGATGCGTCCGCACAATCTGCCGTTCGTCATGCTCGGGGCCGGTCTGTTGTGGTTCGGCTGGTTCGGGTTCAACGCCGGATCGGCGTTGGCGGCCAACGGGTCTGCGGCGATCATCGCGGTCAACACCCTCGGGGCGGGCGCGGCGTCGATGGTGTCGTGGCTCGTCGTCGAATACGCCCGGCACGGTCGGCCCACGTCCTTCGGTGCGGCATCGGGTGTGATCGCCGGCCTGGTGGCGATCACGCCCTCGTGTTCGGCGGTGACGCCACTCGGCGCGCTGGCGATCGGCGCTGTCGCCGGTGCGCTCAGCTCGTACGCCATCGAACTGAAATTCCGCTGGCGCTATGATGATTCGCTCGACGTGGTCGGGGTGCATTTCGTCAGTGGTGTCGTCGGCACCCTGATGATCGGCCTGGTCGCCTCGAGCTCTGCACCGGCCGGCGTGGACGGGCTGTTCTACGGGGGCGGATTCGATCAGCTGTGGCGCCAGGCGGTGGCTGTGGTGGCGGTACTGTCCTACGCCGTCGTCGTCACCGGGATCATCGGTCTCGCACTCAAGTACACGATGGGTCTACGTGCCGATCGCCAGCACGAGGTCGACGGCATCGACGACGCACAACATGCCGAGTCGGCCTACGACTTCCACACCGCCGGTGGTCGGTGAACACACCGCTCAGCTCGCCCGGCGCAGCGTCGAGACCATCTCGGCGACGACGGCGGGACTGACCGCGTCGGGAACGCCCTGCGGAGCCGAGATGACGAAGAGCACGCACCCCTGTTGTCCGGGCACCGTTGTGGCCACCATGGAATGAATGGCGGTGGGGCCGACACAGTTCGAGGTCGCGATGTCGCTCACCGATGCGACGATCTGTACCGCGGGAGCCCCGCCGACGGTGAGTTGTCGGGGTGGGCCGAGGTGCACCGTCGGGACGTGTCCGGAGTCCGAGGTATAGATGCCGGCAACCAGCGACGCCTCCACATGAACCGCCTTGTCGATGTCGGTGGTGTTCGATGCACCCGGCAGCCCGGAGACCGCGACCGAGTTGTCACCACAGCCGGGTACGTCGAGGGTGGCCGCACCGCTCATGGTTCGGATCGCGCAGTAGCCGAAAGGGCCGTCGTTGCACCGCTTCTCCCAGCCGACGAGTGTGCCGCAGCTCGCCACCTTCCAGTTGGACGGGACGTCATAGGCCAGACCGCGTTTGCCTGCGACGGTGTGCCATCCGGCCGGGGTATCGGGGGCGGCGGTGGCCGGTGGACACTGTGCGGCTGCCGGAGCCGATGCCGAAGGTGAACTGGACGGCGTGGGAGTGGTGGTGCTCGGGAGTGCCGACGACGACTGCGCGGCGTTGGCGGAGGTGTCGTGATCGTCGTGCGTGGAGCGCACCACCAGTACCACCGCAGCGACGGCCACGACGAGAATCAGGATCACTCCCGCGGCGATGACCGCGAGTGCCTTGCCGCTGCCCCCACCGCGCGGCGGCCCGCCGGGGCCGCCCGGCGTTCCGGCGTCCCAGGCTGGTGGTTGCTGCGCCATGGGGTGGCCCGGATACGCAGCCCCCGGGTACCAATGAGGTTCGGTCGGATACCCGGGTGGTTGGTGGCCCGGCTGCTGGTAGCCGGGCGGCACGAAGCCGTAGTGTCGATGATCAGGCTGCTGATTCGGGTCCGGCTGGTTGCCCTGTGTCGGATGGCTCACTGATCTCCCCCGAGGTCGCCGTGCACGGGCAGCCACGGTATCACCCGAGTGCGTCAGTCGACGGCGATGCCGAGGTGCGCCGCGAAGTGCCCGGTGAGCCCGAGCGCCTGCTCGCTGTCGATGGTGCATCCCCGCAATCCGTCGAGGTGATGGATCGTGCCGATGTCGAGTCCACGTAGGTCGACGTCGGACAGTGTCGCCTGATGGACATCGAGTGTCGTCACCGTGCAGTCCTCGAAGGCCATACGTGTGACGGTGGCGTCGACGAGATCGAGTTCGCCGATGATGCACCCCCGGAACAGCACGTCGCGGACGTCGCTGCCGCGGAAGTTGGCCAGCTCGATCTTCGCCGAATCGACCACCAGTGACCGAATCCGGGATTCGAAGAGATCGAGTGCCCCGACGCGGCTCGCGCAGATCTCGACTTGCCGTATGAAGCTGCGCGGCATGGACATCCGTGGCGCGTTGATTCCCTCGAGCCGGGTCTCGACGAGTCGGGCGCCGGTCAGATCGGTGTCGTCCAGCGACACCGAGGTCAGCCGGCACCCGGACAGTTCCAGCCCGCTCAGATCACGTCCGGAGAGGTCGACGTCGGTGAGCCGGACGAGTTCGACAGTCGCATACGGTTCGAGTTGGTGGGCATCGCCCACCTCCGCGGAGGTCAGGGTCAGAGTCTCGATCTGTGGTCGTTTCGCCACGCGTGCGACGTCCTTTCCTCGGCGATGCAGACGAGCGTAATGCGTCCCGGCGCCACCGCTTCGAGCACGGGGGTCCGGATGATCGCGGCGTCGACACGCCGGATGCTGTTCTTCGCGAACCCTGGATTCATGATGACAACTTCGTTAGCCTGCCGAATGGGTCGTTTTCGATGGGCCCATCCGCTTGGCCGAGAACAGTGAGAACCGAAGGGAAATCATGAAGAAGACCATGCGAATGGCAGTCGGTGTCGCCGCGGTGTCCGTGGCTGTGTTGACCGCAGCGGGATGTAGTGACGACAACAGCGATTCGGCGACATCGTCCTCGTCGGCCGCATCATCGATGATGAGCGAGAGCAGCGCGTCCTCCTCCAGTGGTGCCCAGGCGCAGGGCGCGTCGGTCGCATTGACCGCAGCCGACGGCACGACTGTCACCCTGACCGGACCCATCGCGACGAAGTACGAGGCCGCGACCGCCAAACAGAAGACCGACCTGGGTAAGCCGAAGACAGGGGCGGAAGCGTCTGGAACGGGCGCCAACGGCGTGGTGTACCAGCAGTTCGACGGAGGGGTCATCACCGCCAAGAACGCCGAGTCCGGTACGCCGGCGTACATCACGTGGGGCAAGATCCGCGACGCGTGGAATGTGCCGCGCGACGCCGTCGGTCAACCGGCCACCGACGGGAAGGGTGGCTCGCAGGGGCCACTCGGTACCGCAACGAGCGATGAGACCGAGTCCGGCACGCTTCGGACCTCCACCTTCGAACACGGCAAGATCACCTGGGACTCCGCGACCGACAAGGTCGAGGTCACGGTGAACGGCAAGGTCGTTCCGGCCGCGTAGACCGAGCGTGGACGCTGCGCCCCGATCGGTCGAACCGATTGGGGCGCAGTCCTGTCCGGCCCGACCGTGCAAGGCTCACCCACTGGCGCCTTGGCCCGCCGGCCGGGCGCGGGTTACCGTATCGCGTGACCGGAGACGACATGGCCTCGCCGGAGCGAGCGACAACGCACCTTCCGCCGGTACCCACCGACCTACGGCTGGTGGTCACCGACATGGACGGCACACTTCTCGACGAGCACAAGCGCATCCCGGAGTCGCTGTGGCCGTTGCTCACCGAACTCGATCGCCGCGGTATCGTCTTCAGCCCGGCGAGCGGACGGCAGGCGGCAACGCTGCTCGATCAACTCGGCCACGCCCTACCCGAGATGGTGGTGATCGCGGAGAACGGTGCGGTGGTCGCGCGAGGGTCCGAAAAGCTCAGTGTCACAACACTGGACGCGGCCGCGGTACGCGATGTCCTCGATGCGGCGCAAGAACTCGCGACGGCGGGCGTCGACGTGGGTGTGGTGTTGTGCGGCCCCGATACCGCGTTCGTCGAGCGATCCGACGAGCCCTTTCTCGCCCAGGTGCGTCCCTACTATCACTCGCATCAGATCGTTGAGGATCTCCGCGGCATCGACGGTCCCTTCGTCAAGGTCGCGATCTACGACTTCGACGACGTCGAGAAGGACACCGCGCCACGGATGACCACCATCGAGGGTGCGATGCAGGTGGTCGTCTCGGGACGCAACTGGCTCGACGTGATGGCGCCCGGGGTGGACAAGGCGGTGGCGGTGCGCGCCGTGCAGCAACGCCTCGGGATCACCCCCGCGCAGACCATGGTGTTCGGCGACTATCTCAACGATCTGGCCATGCTCGGCACCGCCGAGTATTCCTACGCCATGGCCAATGCCCATCCCGAGATCCTCTCGGCCGCAGCCCACCTCGCTCCGTCAAACGCGGAGAACGGAGTGGTCCGCACGGTACGAGCCGCGCTCGGCCTACCCGACCTGCGGTGACACGAGCAGGTCCATCGGCATCGTCGCGTCCTGCGCTGCCGGCGGTTTTTTCACCCGGTTCGACGGACGCCGGGAGCGCTGCGGGTGGATGCTGGAAACGATGAGATCCGACCGCCCGTACCGTGACCGTGCCGACGCCGGTCGCCGATTGTGCGCGTCGTTGTCACACCTGCGCGGGCGCGCCGGCCTCGTGGTGCTGGCGTTGCCGCGCGGCGGCATCCTCGTCGGGCTACCGGTCGCCGCCGACCTCGGGTGTCCTTTCGACATCTGCCTGGTCCGCAAGCTGGGGGTCCCCGGACAACCCGAGCTGGCCGCCGGTGCGATCGCCGCCGATGGGACGATCGTCACCAACGACGAGATCATCGCGCGCACCCACACCACCGAACGCGATCTCGATGAGGTGATCGCCACGGAGACAGAAGAACTCAACCGTCGAGAGCGCGTCTATCGCGGCGGTGCGCCGATGCTGGACGTGGCGGGCGGGACGGTCGTGCTCGTCGACGACGGCGTCGCCACCGGCGCCACGATGCGTGCTGCCCTGAGCACGCTGCGGCGCCAGGGCGCGGCCGAGTTGATCGTCGCGGTCCCGGTCGGCCCCGAAGGTGTCGACCGCGACTTTCCCGAGGCCGATGTCATGATCTGTCCGATGACCCCACAGCACTTTCGCGGCGTGGGCGGCGCGTACGACGATTTCGCCCAACTCACCGACGAGCAGGTCTGCGCGATGCTCGACGCGACGCGGCCCACTATCCGGCGGCGAGGAAATCGTCGATCTGATTGATTGCCCCCGAAGCCCCTTCGACGACGCCCATGTCCAAGACCTTCTGCAAGGCCTCGGCGGTCTCGTATCTGCTCAGGTAGGTCGCCACGGTACGTCCGCCCTTGTCGGCGAAGCTG
Organism: Gordonia polyisoprenivorans; assembly: GCF_017654315.1. NCBI lineage: Bacteria > Bacillati > Actinomycetota > Actinomycetes > Mycobacteriales > Gordoniaceae > Gordonia > Gordonia polyisoprenivorans. The sequence goes on along the minus strand of NZ_CP072203.1, from coordinate 3,693,856 downwards.
TACTCGTTGACCGAGACCGGCAGCGAGTCCACCGGGGTGAAATCCTCGTCGGCGAATCCGTCACGGAAGGTGAATCCATGCGGCTCGTCGAGGGAATCGATGATCCAGTAACCGGCGTACTTCTCCCCCTCCGGCCCGGTCATGAAATACGTGACCCGTCCGCCTGGCGTGAAATCGTGGTCGACGAAGGTGGCCGGGTGACTCGGCGGACCCCAGATACGTTCCAGCTGACGGGGATCGGCGTAAATCTGCCAGATCCGTGACGGTGGGGCCGCGAACTCCGCGGTGATGGTCAGTGTTCGGGAATCGATGTCGTGGGTGACGTCGGTGACGGGCATGGGTCAATCCTCCTGGTGTCTGACAACTTCGGTGTCGTGTGTGTGTATTTCCCGGTCCACGGTGTCGGCGATGAGGTCGTCGATCCGCCCGATCCGGCCGCGCCAGATCTGCTCGAGGTCGGTCAGCATCGTCGCCACCGAACGCACCGCGTGCACGTCACCGGTGGCCAATTGCTCGCGACCCTGACGCCGCTTGGTCAACAGCCCTGATCGTTCGAGCACGGCAACGTGCTTTTGCACTGCGGCGAAACTCATGTCGTAGTTCGTCGCGAGCGTCGAGACCGAGTGTTCGCCGGCCAGTACCCGCCGCATGATGTCGCGGCGGGTGCGGTCGGCCAACGCGTGGAACATCGCGTCGGCGCGATCCTCGTCGTCCTCGATCACGAGTCCAACATACAACCAAGTGGTTGTATGTTGTCAAGCCTTCGCGACAACTGCTCGAGGTGGGACCGGACCAACACGCCGTCGTTGCGCTGTCCTCCGTCACCAGGACGGCGCCGTCGGTGATGATCGTGGACGAAGTGATCGAGAGCTGGAACCGTCGAGCGAGGTGGAGTGCGATGTCGTTGAGCGCTGGTGTCGACCGTTTCCAGCGTCGCCATCCGCTGAGCGGCTATCCCCTCGCGGTGGCGTACAAGTTCTTCGACGACCAGGGTGGTTACCTCGCGGCACTGCTCGCCTACTACGGGTTCATCTCATTGTTTCCGCTGCTGTTGCTGTTGACCACGGTCCTGGAGTTCGTTCTGCGCGACAACCCCGAACTGCGGGAGCGAATCGTGGACTCGGCGATGTCGCAGATCCCGGTGATCGGTTCCGAGCTGGGACAGCCCGGGCAGCTCAGCGGAGGAACGGTGGCGGTGACGATCGGTGTCGTCGGCGCCCTCTACGGTGGGCTCGGCGTCGCCGTGGCCATCCAGAACGCGATGAACGTCGTCTGGGCGGTGCCACGCAACGACCGACCCGATCCGATTCGCGTGCGTCTGCGCGGGATGCTGCTGCTGTCGACAGTGGGCACCGCGATCATCGGGTTGACCGTGGTCAACGGCGCAATCGCGGCCGTCGACCTCGGCACCACGGGGAAATGGCTGTCGATCGCGGGATCACTGGTGTTGACCGCGGTCCTGTTCGTGGTGGCTTTCCGCATCGGTACGGTGCGTGAGCTCGGCGTCCGAGACGTGCTGCCGGGCGCGATCGCCGCCGCGATCGGATGGCAGGCCCTGCAGAGCTTCGGCAGCATCTACGTCCAGCATGTCATCGCCAACGCGAGTGCGACGACAGGTGTGTTCGCCGTGGTGCTGGGTCTGCTCGCGTTTCTCTACATCGCGGCGATTCTCGTCGTGTTCTGCCTCGAGGCCAATGCCGTGCGGGTCGACAAGCTCTACCCACGCTCGATGCTCACCCCCTTCACTGACAACGTGGTGCTCACCTCCGGCGACAAGGCGGCCTACGCGGCCCAAGCCAAGGCGCAGCGCCACAAGGGCTTTCAGGAGATCCAGGTGAGTTTCGACAAACGTTCCGCCGACAAACGCCCCGCCGACAACCGATCCGGTGACGAGGGATCCGGAGACAACGTATCCGGCAGCCAACCATCGGGCAGCGACCCGGAAAGCTGAACGCGCACCGGCCGATCCATTGGGGCGGGTCGGCGTGACTGGGGTTGGTGTGAATCGGGTCAGCGTGATTCGGGTTGGGGCGATTCGGCGAGTTCGAGAATCACCTCCACCGCGCGGGCGGCGCTCTGACATGCGCCCTCCATGGTGGTGGTCCAATCGGTACGGGTCCAATCCCCGGCCAGCGCCAGACCGCGCACCGACGTGCGTTGCTCGGGCCGGATGTCGGCAGTCCCGGGCCGTTGGGCGAAGGTCGATTTCGGCATCCGCACCACGTGACCGTGGATCAGTTCCGCGCGCCGGGCGCCCGGGTAGTAGCGCCGCAGCATCTGCATCTGGAGGTCGGTGATGTCGGCATTGGATTTGCCGATGAGATCGTAGGCCGCCGAGACGGTGGTCGAATACAGATATCCGCGTGCCGCATCCCGGCCGTGCATCCGTTGGCGATCCCACACCTGTTCGAGGACGCCCTCGCCACCGTGCAGGATCTCACCCCAATCGTCCATGCCGATCGGGCGGTCCAGGTAGAGGTTGACGCTGACGATGGGTACGGGCGTCAAATGTTGGCTCGCCGAATAGATCTCGTCGTGACCGGGCACCTGATCGAGCAGCCCGCCGATGCTCCACACCGGGACCGCGCAGATGACCGCGTCGGCCGAGAGGAACTCGCCGTCGGTGAGCGTGACCCCGGTGACGGCCCCGTCGACGACCTCGACCGCCCGGACCACCGCCCGATGGCGGACCTCGACGCCGGCATCGGCGAAGACCTTCTGTGCACCGGTGACGAACAGCGTGTCGAGATCCACGGTCGGATAACCGATGGAGATCGGCGTCCGGGTCTGCCGCGCCCTGCGGATACCGGTCACCAGGAGGTCGGCGGGAACCTTGGCCGAGGAGATGTCCGGCTTGTCGCCGGTCAGCCCGATGACGATGCCGTCCCACAACGCCTCTCGTGCGGACGTAGGCATCCGGAGCCGGCGGAACCACTCGTCGGCGGTGATCTGATCGAGCCACTCGGGTTGACGCAGTGCCTGGCGGATCAGTCGCGCTTGGGCACGCGCGGTCCGCAGACGGTCGAGTCCGCGCACGCCGGGTAGATCGCCGAGTGCCGCACGCAGCCCAGCGATCCCGCCGAAGGCCGAGCGGCGCGTCGCGCCACCGGGCATCCGGATCGTCATGTGGCCGGGAAAGGCCACGTGCTGACGGGTGCCGACGCTCTCGAGGTAGCGCATCAGATGCTCATAGCCACTGGCGAAGACGTGCTGACCGTTGTCCGGGACGTCATCGACCGCGGCGACCGGCATCGAGATCGTTCGTCCGCCCAGCGATCCCCGGCGTTCGAGCAGGGTCACCCGGTGTCCGGCCTCGCTCAGCCACACCGACGACGCCAGTCCCGCCAATCCGCCACCGATCACCACACAATGCATGCGATGAGACTAATCGGCCGATCCGTTCCATGGGAGGAATCGGAGATTCGGGGTCACCGGCCGGCCGACTAGAGCCGGGGACAGACCGCGTCGAACGGAGCGGTCGAGGAGATCCGGGTTTCGATCCCGGCGTGGGTGAACTCCTTGGCGGTGTGAACCGCATCGAGAACGTCTGCGCCCTTGGCCAATTCGGCCGTGGTCGCCGCAGCGAAGACGCAGCCGGCACCCGACACCCGCTCCTCGCCGACCTTGGGTGCGCGCAACACGGTGACCTCCGAACCGTCATAGACCACGTCGACGGCATCGTCGCCGGGTAGGCCAACGCCGCCTTTGACGACCACCACGGCCGGACCCTGATCGGCGATCCGCCGGGCCGCCTCGGCGAGAGCGTCGATGTCGGTCAGTTCGTCCATTCCGGCCAGTGTCGCGGCCTCGAACAGGTTGGGGGTCACGACGGTGGCCAGCGGCAGGATGTGTTCGCGCAGGGCGTTGTCGGTGTCGAGCGCGGCTCCGGGTTCCTGACCCTTGCAGATCAGGACCGGGTCGACGACGACGTGTCGCCAGGGTCGGGCGCGCAAACCCTCGGCGACGGTCGTGATCGTCTCGGGAGTGCCCAACATCCCGATCTTGACGACCTCGGGTTCATGGGCAACGGTCGCCGCCTCGATCTGATCGGCGATGACCGGCGCGGCGATCGGCACGAATCGGTGTCCCCATCCGGCTTTCGGATCGAAGGAGACGATGCACGTGATGGTCCCTACGCCGTAAGTGCCCAGCTGGGCGAATGTCCGCAGATCAGCCTGCAGACCGGCGCCTCCGGTTGCCTCGGAACCTGCGATGACGTACGACACGGTGGCCACGGTGCACTCTCCCTCTGCTCGATCTCCTCCGGCGGTGCCTCCCCCAGCTTGCCAGCGCCCGCCTCCCGACGCGTGAACCAGGGTGTCGGTTGCGTCGGCGCGCATCGCACTACGCTTGGCGTCGGTTCACTACTGCCTACGTGGAGGTTTTCATGACACAGCTCGGAGTGGTCGGCGGCGGCACCATGGGTGCCGGTATCGCGGAGATCGCGATTCGCGCCGGCGATGACGTACTCGTACTCGAGCGCGACGACACCGCCGCCGATGCGGCTCGTGCCCGCATCGAGAAGTCTCTTGGCCGTGGCGTCAGCAAGGGCAAGATCTCCGAGGACGACGCCACCGCGGCACTGTCGCGGCTGACCCTGACGACCTCCGTCGGCGATTTCGCAGATCGTGAGTTGGTGATCGAAGCGCTTCCCGAAGTCGAGTCGCTCAAGGTCGGCTTCTTCGCCGAACTCGACAAGGTCACCGCGCCCGAGGCGATCCTGGCCACCAATACCTCGTCGATCCCCATCATCCGGATCGCCAAGGACGTCGCCGACCCGTCGCGCGTGGTGGGGGTCCACTTCTTCAATCCGGTTCCGGTGATGCCCCTGGTCGAGATCATCTCGAGTCTCGCGAGCTCGCCGCAGGCCATCGAGACGGTCACCGTCTACGCGCGGGATCACCTGGGCAAGCGCACGATCGCGGCGGGCGATCGCGGCGGCTTCGTCGTCAACGCACTGCTGGTCCCGTACCTGGTGAGCGCCATCCGCATGTACGAGAGCGGCTACGCCTCCAAGGAGGACATCGACGCCGGCATGGTCAACGGCTGCGCTCACCCGATGGGCCCGCTGACGTTGAGCGACACGGTCGGTCTCGACGTCATCCTCGACGTGGCCGAATCGCTCTATGCGGAGTTCCGCGAGCCGCACTTCGCGCCGCCGCCGCTGCTCTCGCGCATGGTCGAAGCCGGCTACCTCGGCAAGAAGAGCGGCAAGGGCTTCTACGACTACGCCGGCTGACCGCCTGTCTCCCCGGTGGCCAACGTCTGCGCGGTCACCGGGGGCGGTCCGGTTGTCAGTGAAGGCCGGTGTCCTTGCTGCCGTAGGCCTCACGTAAGCGCGGTTTGACGACCTTGCCGCCGGCATTGCGCGGTAGTTCGTCGACGATGACGAGATCCTTGGGCTGTTTGAAGCGGGCCAGGTTCTCGTTCAGATAGGGCTCGAGGTCGTCGAGCGTGAGGTCGTCGGCGCCCTCCGCGAGCACGACGACCGCCACCGGGACCTCGCCCCACTTCTCGTGGGCACGTCCGATGACGGCGGCCTCGGCGATCTTCTCGTGGCCGTAGAGCACGTTCTCCACCTCGGCGCAGTACACGTTCTCACCGCCCGAGATGATCATGTCCTTGGCTCGGTCGACGACGAAGAGGAAGCCGTCCTCGTCCTGACGGACGAGGTCTCCGGAGTGAAACCAGCCGCCGCGGAAGGCATCCGCGGTTGCCTGCGGGTTCTGCCAGTAGCCCTTCATCAGGTTGGGTCCGCGATAGACGATCTCGCCGACCTCGCCGGGTGCCACGTCGTTCATCATCGGATCGACGATCCGGGCGGTGACCGCGGGCACCACCTTGCCGATCGACCCGATCTTGCGCAGTGCGTCCTTGCCCTCGAGGATGCACGTGACCGGCGACATCTCGGTCTGCCCGAAAGCAGTCATGTTGAGCGCCTGCGGGAACGACTCGTTCATCGCGTTGAGCACCGTGTCCGACGCGGGTGCAGCACCCCAACTGATGGTGCGCAACTTGAGGTTTCGCGGCCGGACCCGTTGAGCGGCGCACACCGCCTGCCACTGGGCGGGCACCATGAACACCGACGTCGTGCCCTCCCGTTCGAGGGTGTCGAGCATGTCGTCGGGGTCGAACGCGCCGAGCGGGTGGATCACGGCGGGCACTCCCCGGTAGAACACCGGCGCGAACGCGGCGATGCCCGCGATGTGGAAGATGGGCGGGACCACCGAGGCCACGTCGGCGTCGGAGTGGTCCTGGGCCGCGGCGATCGTCGTCACCGCCTGCGCCTGCAGGTTCTGATGGGTCAGCATGGCGCCCTTGGGTTTTCCGGTGGTACCCGAGGTGTACATGATCAACGCCACGGTGTCCTCGGGCACATCGATCTCGGGGAGATCGGCGGAGTCCTCGGCGATCAGATCGGCGTAGTCGAGGTGGTCGGGGACCTCACTGCCGCCGACGACGATCGTGTGGTCGATGCCGCCGGTGGAGGCGGCGGCCGCCTGGGTCAGGGGTGCGAGCAGGGTTTCGGTGACGATGACCCGTGCACCGCTGTCGGTCATGAAGTAGCCCACCTCGGCCGGGCTCATCCGAATGTTGACCGGCACCGGGATGGCACCGATCAGGTTGGCGCCCAACACCGCCTCGACATACTCGGCGCGGTTGAGCAGCGCCATCAGTACGCGGTCGCCGAAGCCGACGCCCCGCCGGGCCAGCGCCGCACCGAAGGCCCGGGAACGCTCATCGAGTTGCTGCCAGGTGGTGGTCTGGCCCAGGAACCGCAACGCCGGTCGGTCGGGGGTCATGAAGGCATGCCTGCGGACCTGGTTGTTCCAGTGATTGCGTCGCGAACGCAGCGGTTCGGTGGTCAGGTCGGCGGTCGATTCGGTGGTCGCGGTCATACGCACTCTCCCTGTGATCATGGGTGCGCACGTTCACGCCAACTCCGCGTGCGCCCCGGTCGCGCTTGGTGTTCCTCATCACAGTAGAGCGCGGCACGGATGCTGCGGGAGCGTTCGCCCGGCTTGGTCCGACGATGGGCGTTTCGTCCGTTCCCGGGGGGCGGCACCGCCCTCGGAAAGTTCGCAGGTTACCCTAACCTAACTCACAGGACAGGTGGCTCGTCGTGGCATGTCCGCCACGACGCAACACCGCCACGACACCACATGGAACGGATGCGGAGATGGTGCAGCAGACCACCAGGACGTCGATGGCACGTGCGGTACTCGGGGAGGACAACTACCGCCGCGCCATTCGGGTGCTCAACGAGCGCCGGCAACGCCCGCGGGTGGGCCGGGTCCGCTTCGGTGATCTGCGCCGGACCCAACCGATCTGCCGCGAATACGGCTCGGCGCGTGGACGTCCCGTCGACAGGTACTACATCGAGAACTTCCTCGCCGAACACGGGCGACTGATCACCGGGTCGGTGCTCGAGATCGGCGAGCGCACCTATACCGAGCGCTTCGGCCAGGGCGTCACCCGGTCGGACATGCTCCACGTGTCCGACGGCGCCGGCGCCACCTACGTTGCCGACCTCACCGACGCGCCCGAGGTACCGAGCAATACCTACGACTGCATCATCCTCACCCAGACGCTGCAGATGATCTTCGATCTGCGCGCAACGGTGCGCACCCTGTACCGCCTCCTCGCACCGGGCGGAGTGCTGCTGTGCACGGCGCCGGGCATCAGTCAGGTCGCCGACCCGGTGTGGAACTCGACGTGGTACTGGTCGTTCACCCGATTGTCGATGCAACGACTGTTCGACACGACGTTCCCGCCCGGCAACGTCGACGCGCGGGCGTTCGGAAATGTCCTGTCGGCCACCGCATTCCTCCACGGAATGGCACAGGACGAGCTGCGTCGCTCCGAGCTCGATGTGGTCGACCCGGAGTATCCGGTGATCCTCACCGTCGCCGCCCGCAAGGGAGATCTCGATCAGCGCCACCGGCCGGCAGCCGACACACCGGTCGGGCCGGCGCTGGACCTGACCGACCCGCGATACGGCTCGATCGCCGAGTTCCTCGGCGCCACCGACGCGACCCCACGCGTCGCCGACTGGGGCGCACTGACCGTGCGTGAGCTCGAGGACCGCACCACCCAGGCCCGCTCGATCGTGCTCCCCCATGTGCTCGAACACACCTGGGCGTGGCGTCGCATCCTGCGCAACGCCGTTGCCTGCACCGGCGGCCGGTTGACGGTCATGCTGTCGGTGCCACTGGGCGACAGCGAGTTACGACTCGACAACGAACAACCGATACCCACCCTGCAACTCCCGCGAGAGGAATTCCTCGCCCACTTCGACGGCATGACGGTCCGCACCGACACCGTCGAGACCGACACCGGTGGCAGCGAGACCTGGTTCCATGTCGAGAAGTAGGGCCGCGCTCGGGGTGCTGCGCTCCCGGGTCCGACGGCATCGTCGGCGGGGTGGCATCCTGATGTACCACTGCGTCTGCGTGCAGCGGTGCGATCCGTGGGCGATCTGTGTCTCCCCCAAGTCCTTTGCCGAACACATGGCGGTCTTGGCGGCTGCGCGCGCGCCGGTCGGGCTCGACGCCTTTGCCGACGACCGCGCCTACACTGCCGACGGCGCGCGCCTCGCGGTGACCTTCGACGACGGATACGCCGACAACCTCACCGCGGCCCTGCCGATCCTCGAGCGGTTCGAGATCCCGGCGACGATCTTCGTGGTCGGCAACGCCGTGGGTCGTACACGCGAATTCTGGTGGGACGCACTGCAGCGCGCCATCCTCGATCCACCCGCGCTACCCGAACAATTGCGATGGACCTTCGGCGGCGCACCCCGGTGCTTCGTCGTGAACGAGAGTCCGGACGACGCAGCACGACTCGAGGGTTGGCGGGCCGACGCCGCCCCGCCGGTGACCGCGCGGCAAAAGCTGTTCCGCACGCTGTGGGATGCGATCGTGCTTCTCGAGCCCGCAGCACAGGACGATGCGGTCGACGCCCTTCTGCAGTGGTCCGGGGCGCCGGTGCAGCCACCGGTCGCCGCACGTCTGCCGGTCACCGCCGAACAACTCGCCGAACTCGCCGCCCATCCCCTGATCGGCCTCGGTAGCCATACCCTCGACCACGTCTCGCTCACCGACGCCGACCCGTCCCGTCAGCACGCACAGATCACCGGCGGTCACCGGATGGTGGAAGAACTCCGTGGCGGTCCGGCGGCCCACTTCGCCTATCCGTTCGGCCGACTCGACGCGAGCGCGCGGGATATCGTGCGCGACAGTGGGATCGCCGTCGGCTGCACGAGCGTGTCGATGCCCGCGACCGACGGCGACAACCGTCACGCGCTCCCCCGTCTGCACGCCACCGAGATGGACGGCGACGGATTCGCCCGATGGCTTCGCGACGATCACCATCTGCTCAGGACTCGGTAGCCCGCGGCTACCGGATGACGGCTACCGGATGACGAAGTCGTCCCAGCGATCGGCGAGGTAGTCGACGAATCGCGGACCGACCGATTCCGCCGTCAGATGGTCGACGTGCACCGGCGTCGACACCGCGCGGTAGTCGGCGTCGGCGATGGCCTGGCGTGCGAAATCGTGATGCAGGATCGCGCCGGTACCGATCAGGACGAAATCGGCTCCACGGGAGAGGCATTCGCTCGCGCCGGCGGCATCGAGGATCTTCCCGGCCACCCCGAGTCGGGTGGAGCCGCGGTCGAGGTCGGTGAAGTGGTCGATCAGTCGGCGATCCTGATGATGAGGCTCGTAGGGGTGTTTGAATGCGTCCCAGAGCGACATGTCGAGGTAGTCGAGCGCGCCATCGGCGAGGACCTCACCGGCCAGCGCCCGTGACTCGTCGAGAACGATGCCGTAGCGCTCAGGCTAGAGCCGCAGTCCGAGTTGGAAATCCGGCCCGGTGGCCGCGCGGATGCCGTCGATGATCTCGTGGATGATCCGGAAACGGTTCGACGCGCCGCCGCCGTAGCGATCGGTCCGCTCGTTGTGGCGGGAGTCGAGGAACTGCGCGAGGAGATAGCCGTGTGCGCCATGGATTTCGGCGCCGTGGAATCCGGCGCGCTCGGCGCGGACCGCTGCGGAGACGAAGTCACCGACGATCCGTTCGACACCGTCGGTCGACAGCGCGGAGGCGCCCTTCTCGGAGTCGTCCCACGGCGCGACGGCCGGTAGTCCCGACAGCGCCGGGTCCGCGCGGCGCCCACCGTGCTGCAACTGAATCGATGCCACCGCGCCGGCGTCGGAGATCGCCGCGGCCAGCCGCGTCAGCCCGGGCAGGTGGGCGTCGTCGGAGACCCCGAGCTGGCCGGGAAACGATTGCCCGTCACTGCTGACGTAGGCGGCGCACGTCATGACCATCCCGAATCCGCCGTCGGCACGCCGCACCAGCCAACGGAATTCGTCGTCGGACAGGGTCCCGTCGTCGTTGCTCTGCAGATTGGTCAGTGGCGCCAGCGCGAGCCGGTTCTTCCACGATGGGCCGTGGGAAAAGCTCAGCGGGCTGCCGAGGTCGGTCATCACTACATCCTTTGCGGGCGTCGGCACGGTCAGCAGAACCCTACCCGGCACACCGGATCGCCCCGGATCGGCCGAGTCCGATCACCGCGACACCCAGCCGTGCCAGAATCGGGCCATGAGTGAGCACACATATCGCGTCGTCGAAGTTGTCGGTTCCTCGTCGGAGGGTTCGGACGCGGCGATCGCCAACGCCATCGCCCGGGTGTCGCAGACGACCCGCAACGTCGAATGGTTCGAGGTCGTCGACACCCGTGGACATGTCGTCGACGGTGCGGTCGCGCACACGCAGGTGACGCTGAAGGTCGGCTTCCGCATCGACGACGCCGACTGAGTTCGGCTGCGCACCGGTGACCGAACGGATCGACTGCGCGGTCATCGGCGCCGGGGTGGTGGGACTGGCGGTGGCCCGCCGCCTCGCCCTCGCAGGTCGCGACGTGGTGGTCTTCGAGGCCGAGGATTCGATTGGGACACAGACCAGTTCGCGCAACTCCGAGGTCATCCACGCCGGCATCTACTACCCCACCGGAACCCGCAAGGCCCGCTGGTGCGTGGCCGGTCGCGATGCGCTCTACCGATACTGCCGGGATCGGGGCGTGGCACATGAGCGGCTCGGCAAGCTGATCGTGGCGACCACTGCGGACCAGGAGCCGGAGCTGCAACGGATCGCCGCACAGGCGTACGCCAACGGTGTCACCGACCTGCGTCGCGTCGACGGCTCCGAACTCGCCGATCTCGAGCCCGCCCTCCATGCGTGCGCCGGTCTCCTCTCTCCGTCCACCGGGATCGTCGACGCCCACGGACTCATGCGGGCGTTGCGCATCGACGCCGAGCAGGCCGGTGCGACGGTGGTGGTCCACAGCCCGGTGCTCGCCGGATCGATCGGCGCCGACGGCTCGCTGTCGCTGGACATCGACGGATCCGGCGACGTGCGCTGCGATGCGGTCGTGAATTGCGCGGGGCTGCGCGCGTGGGACGTCGCCGCATCACTGACCGGTTTCGCGCAGGAGTTCGTGCCGGCGAGGTATCTCGCGAAGGGCAGCTATTACTCGCTGGCACACGGGTCGGTGCCGCTCGGCAGACTCATCTACCCGGTTCCGGTGGACGGCGGTCTCGGCGTACATCTCACGCTCGATCTCGGTGGCCGGGCCCGGTTCGGGCCCGACGTCGAATGGATCGACGAGGTCGACTACGGCGTCGATGCGACGCGGGTCGGTGAGTTCGAGAGCGCGATACGCCGGTACTGGCCCGAACTCGCCGACGGTGCACTTCAACCGGACTACTGCGGTATCCGACCCAAGGTCACCGGGCCCGGCCACGCTGCCGGGGATTTCGTGTTCCAGTCCGCAGCCGACCACGGTGTGCCCGGCCTGATCAACCTGTTCGGAATCGAATCACCCGGCCTGACCTCGTGCCTGGCGATCGCCGACGAGGTCGCCGCGATGCTCTGACGCCCGGGGCCGGCGCAGTCGCGGTGTCCGGGAGCTTGTCCGGGAGCTCAGGCGCGGGCGAGGATCTCCCCGTGCGGGATGACGAGCCAACCGTCGGGGTGCGCCGCCCACTGCAGCCAGGCCGCGGCGATCTCGTCGAGGTCCGACGGGGTGGCCAACCCACGCTCGACGGCCATCCGCCCGACATCGGAGTGGATTCGCTGCGCCCACATCTCGCCCCAGCTCGCCCGTTCGGCAGGAGTGGCATAGCACCACACCGACGCCGACGGCGTGACCTCGGTGAAACCCGCTTCGTGGACCCACGCGAGCAGGTGTCGACCGGCGTCGGGCTCGGCGCCGTTGCCGTGGGCCACGGCGCAGTAGAGATCGAGCCAGGCATCGAGGCGTTCGTCGGCCGGCCACCAGTGAAACCCCGCGTAGTCGGCGTCGCGGACGGCCACCACCCCGCCCGGCCGGGTGACCCGACGCATCTCCCGCAGCACTGCGACCGGATCGGACACATGCTGCAGAACCTGGTGGGCGTGTGCGACGTCGACGCTGTCGTCGGCGTCGGAGAGCCGGTACGCGTCGTCCACCGCGAACTCGACCGCCACGCCGCGCTCGGTCGCGAGCTCGCGTGCCCGACCCAGCGGCGCGTCGGTGATCTCGACGCCGCGAACACGTCCGGGGGCCACGAGTTCGGCCAGATCGACGGTGATGCTGCCCGGTCCGCACCCGACGTCGAGCAGGTCGAGCCCGGGCCGCAGGAGCGGTATCAGGTAGGCGGCCGAACTCGCCGCGGTGCGGGCCGCGTGGCTGGACACCACCACCGACGCGTGCCCATGGGTGTAGACGTCGCGGGGCCGATCGGCGTCGGTCATCGGTTTCACTCCTCCGTGAAGTCAGCAGGTCGTGTGATTCTCGTCGCATGGTGCGTTCGCCTGTGACGTGACGGTAACCCGGGCCGGGGTCGTAAGCTCGGAACTGGCCCGGACCCGAGGGCCGTGGGCACCGTGGCTGCACCGAACGCGTCAACACGCGCCGATGTCGCCCGCCCGCGATACTGGTACCGCCCGGACAACACGAATCCGGGCGCTGCGTGACCACGACTGGAGAGTAAGGCAGATATGAGCGCGGAGAAACCGACCATCATCTACACGCTGACCGATGAAGCGCCCATGCTGGCGACGCACGCTTTTCTCCCGATCATCAGGACATTCGCCGACGCCGCCGACATCAACGTCGAGACCTCCGACATCTCCGTTGCCGCCCGCGTGCTGGCCGAGTTCTCCGATTACCTGACCGACGAACAGAAGGTTCCCGACAACCTCGCCGAACTCGGCAAGCTGACCCAGGATCCCGACACCAACATCATCAAGCTCCCCAACATCAGCGCGTCGGTGCCGCAGCTGACCGCCGCCATCAAGGAACTGCAGGACAAGGGCTACAAGATCCCCGACTTCCCGGGGAACCCGAAGACCGACGAAGAGCACGCGATCCGGGACCGCTACACCAAGTGCCTCGGCAGTGCGGTCAATCCCGTTCTGCGCGAAGGTAACTCGGACCGCAGGGCACCGAAGGCGGTCAAGGAGTACGCGCGCAAGCATCCGCACAGCATGGGCGAGTGGTCGATGGCCTCGCGCACGCACGTGGCGCACATGCGCCACGGCGACTTCTATCACGGCGAGAAGTCGATGACCCTCGATGCCGACCGCGACGTGAAGATGGAGCTGATCACCGCCGCCGGCGAGACGATCGTGCTCAAGCCGAAGGTGCATCTCGACGCCGGTGACGTCATCGACAGCATGTTCATGAGCAAGAAGGCGCTCATCGAGTTCTACGAGGAGCAGATGGAGGACGCCTACAAGACCGGCGTCATGTTCTCCCTGCACGTCAAGGCCACCATGATGCGAGTCAGTCACCCGATCGTGTTCGGTCACGCGGTGCGCACCTTCTACAAGGAGGCGTTCGCCAAGCACGGCGAGCTCTTCGACGAGCTGGGTGTCAACGTCAACAACGGCCTCTCCGATCTGTATTCGAAGATCGAGTCGTTGCCGGCGTCGAAGAAGGAAGAGATCATCGACGATCTGCACGCCTGCCACGAGCATCGCCCGGAGCTCGCGATGGTCGACTCGGCGCGCGGCATCTCCAACTTCCACTCCCCCAGCGACGTCATCGTCGATGCGTCCATGCCCGCCATGATCCGCGCCGGCGGCAAGATGTACGGCGCCGACGGCCGGCCCAAGGACACCAAGGCCGTCAATCCCGAGTCGACCTTCTCCCGCATCTATCAGGAGATGATCAACTTCTGTAAGACCAACGGGCAGTTCGATCCCACCACCATGGGCACCGTGCCCAACGTCGGTCTTATGGCGCAGAAGGCCGAGGAGTACGGGTCGCACGACAAGACCTTCGAGATACCGACCGACGGCGTCGCCAACATCACCGATCTCGCAACCGGCGAGGTGCTGCTGTCGCAGGACGTCGAAGAGGGCGACATCTTCCGCATGTGCATCGTCAAGGACGCGCCGATCCGCGACTGGGTCAAGCTCGCCGTCACCCGTTGCCGGGAATCCGGTATGCCGGTGGTCTTCTGGCTCGATCCCTACCGTCCGCACGAGAACGAACTGATCACCAAGGTGCACACCTACCTGAAGGATCACGACACCGAGGGCCTCGACATCCAGATCATGTCGCAGGTGCGGGCCATCCGATACACGATGGAACGTCTGATCCGCGGCCTCGACACCATCTCCGCGACCGGCAACATCCTGCGGGACTACCTCACCGACCTCTTCCCGATCCTGGAGCTCGGTACGAGCGCCAAGATGCTCTCGATCGTGCCGTTGATGGCCGGCGGCGGGCTCTACGAGACCGGTGCGGGTGGCTCGGCGCCCAAGCACGTCAAGCAGCTGATCGAGGAGAACCACCTGCGGTGGGATTCGCTCGGCGAGTTCCTGGCGCTTGCGGTGAGTCTCGAGGATCTCGGCCGCAAGAACGACAACCCGAAGGCGGAGGTGCTGGCCAAGGCGCTCGACGCCGCGACCGGCAAGTTGTTGGAGAACAACAAGGGTCCCTCCCGCAGCACCGGTGAACTCGACAACCGCGGTAGCCAGTTCTACCTCGCGCTGTACTGGGCGAAGGCACTGGCGGAGCAGACCGACGACGCGGAGCTGGCGAAATACTTTGCGCCGCTTGCCAAGACGCTCGAGGAGAACGAGCAGACCATCGTCACCGAGCTCAATGACGCCCAGGGCACCGCGGTCGACATCGGCGGCTACTACGCCCCCGACAACGACCTCACCGACAAGGTGATGCGCCCGAGCGCCACACTGAACTCGGCTCTGGAGTCCGTGCGCGGCTGAGGCCTCACGACCGGTCACGACCTGACGAGCCCCGCTTCCCGGTATCGCACCGGGGAACGGGGCTCGGGTCGTTCACCACCGGTGCATGTTCCCGGTCTCGGACACCGATTGCGCCCAGATGGCTTGCACGCCAGATGGATTGCACCTCACATGGATTCGAACGCCCGGCCGAGTTCGGCCTCCACGTCGATGATCCGAGCGCTGGTGACCTCCGGATCCTCGATCCGGGCGGCCACATCTCGGGCGATGAAGCGCTTGATCTCGTCGTCGACCTGCGCGACGAGCCGGATGATCTCGCCCCGCAGATTGCGGGAGGCGACGCCCACGGTCACATCCACGGGGCGTGGCGGGGTGACGTCGATGTGGAGCTGCAGGGGTTCGACCGCTCGGGCGGTGAGTGCGAGCCGCACCGACCCGTCGACGTCGTAGCGGATGCGATCGACCTTGAGATCGACCAGAAGCCGGATCGACAGCGGAATACGCACGGTGAAGGTGATCAGCTCGGAGATGTCGCGGATGATCTGTGGCTCGTCGATGCTGACGCGGGCTTGGACCTTGGCGATCCCGCCGGGCCCCGACGGGATCGGCCCCACGTCGAACGAGTCGCCGGTGATCGCCGAGAAGGCGCTCCCCACCCGTTTCTCGGTGACGGCCACCTCGAAGAAGCGGCGGCCGAACTCCTCATACGTCAGCTCTGACATCTGTCCATCGTCGCAAACCCCGGGCGGTGACGAGGCCGCCATGATCATGCACCCCGATGCGCGTCGACCCGTGCGGCCGCATCCGGCCACAGGGGTGGGCACGGTGCGCCCGGGACGGTCGCGACCTCGAAGTGCCACCACTCGTTGTCGAAGGTGCGGCACAGGCCCCACCGGAAACCGTTGACCTGCAGCCACCGGGCGCCGGCCTGCGGCCCGACGTCGATGGCGTGACCCCCGACATGCGTCGACTCCGACGGCGGCAACACCCACCGGCGAGCCTGCGCCGGGCTGCCGTAGGTGGCGATCGCCTCATCCCACAGTTGTTGCTGCTGGGCCGGTGTCCGCGCACCGGAGGTGATGTGTAGAGGGACGTCGTCGGCGCGTGCTGCCGCCGACGCCTGCGCGTATGCGGTGCCGAGGACGGGATCGAGGCCTCCTGTTCCCGCGTCGGCGAGGGCATGCGGTGCGGCGATCGACCAGGCGATGACCATCGCTGCCGCGATCGTCACCAGAACCGTCGTCCGACGCGGGTTTCCGGGAGTCCGGAGAGCAAGAGTCACCACACCAGTAAAGCGGGTATTGACGTTGGCGTCGATGACGCGGGGTCGGAGGCACTCGGTTTCCGGGTGATCTGCTTCGCTCCTACAGTGAGTTTCATGGCAGGCACCGGGAGGTCGACGGCGGGAACCGACGGAATCCCGGACACCTCGGGTGTGCGTGGCCGTCTGCTCGTGGTCCTGGGCGCATTGTCGGCGTTCGGACCGATCTCCACCGATCTCTATCTGCCCGCCCTGCCCGAGGCGGCCACGGATCTGTCGACGACACCGGCCGGGGTGCAGGCCACCCTGGTGGTGTCGATGATCGGACTCGGCCTCGGTCAGCTCGTCATGGGCCCGCTCTCGGACCGGTTCGGTCGTCGCCGACCTCTGCTCGTCGGTCTGGTGCTGTTCACCGCCGCCTCGGTCGCGTGCGCCTTTGCACCCACCGTGGCGATACTCGTCGTCTGTCGGCTGCTGCAGGCGCTGGGTGGCTCGGCAGGTGTGGTGATCGCCCGCGCAGTGGTGCGCGATCGCTGTAGTGGTCCGCGGTTGGTGTCGGTCTTCGCCGTCCTGACCGTGGTCGTCGGCCTCGGTCCGGTCGTCGCCCCGCTGCTGGGCAGCGCGATCCTCGTGGTCGGCACGTGGCGGACGGTCTTCGCCGTGCTGGCAGTGATCGGCGCGCTGCTCGTGATCTCGACGGCGGCCTGGGTCGGCGAGTCCCTACCCGCGGATCGCCGAACCGGCGGTGGCCTGGGTGGCGCCTTCGCCTCCTACCGGGTCTTGTTCGGTGACCTGCGATTCCTTCTCGTGATCGGTACGGGCGCAGCGGGATTCGGGGCGCTGTTCGCTTACATCACCGGCTCGCCGTTCGCGCTGCAGGTCGTGCACGGGTGCCCGCCCGCGGTGTTCTCCGCGGTGTTCGCGATCAACGGGCTGTGCCTGATGGCGTGTGCACGGTGGGTGCGGTTCGCCGATCCCGTCCGTCAGATCGCCTGCGGTGCGGGAGTATTGATCGTCGCCTCGGTGGCGATGATCGTCGCCGGCGCCGGCAGCTCACTGATCCCGCTCCTGCTCGGATTCGCCCTGATCGCCTCGTCCTGGGGCATCATCGGCCCCAGTGTCACCGCGCTGGCACTGCAACGACATCCCGAACGGGCCGGCGCGGCAGCGGCACTGCTGGGTGCGCTGCAATTCGTCGTCGGTGCCGTTGCCGGTTCGCTCGTGGGACACGGCGCCGACGCCGGCATCACGGCGCTCGTCGCCGTGGTGGCGGGCGCCACGATCTGTTTCGTCACGCTGGTCGTCGCGGTCTGGAGGGGTGAACACGGCACTCGCCGCACTGTCGGCGCCTGAAATCCCGGGCGCGAGCCATGATGCGCCGTCTTTGCTAGCGTGGGCATCGGAGTCCATTCATGGACCGCGGACGAGGGAGCAGTACCCGCCGAGCGACAAGACTGCCACGAAAGTGGAGGTCGGTCGCCATGGCCTGGCTCATTCTCATCATCTCCGGCGTACTCGAGGCCGTGTGGGCGGCCGCGTTGTCGGCATCACGGAGGTTTCGTGAACCACTCCCCGTGGTGGTCTTCGTGGTTGCCCTGGCGCTCAGCATGCTCGGACTCGCCCTCGCGCTGACGTCGTTGCCGCTGGGCACCGCGTACACGGTGTGGGTCGCAATCGGTGTCGTCTTGACGGTCGTCTGGGGTGTCGTCACCGGACAGGAACGGCCGACCTTCGTGCGAGTCGGGCTGCTCGTGCTCCTCGTCGGCTGCGTCATCGGCCTCAAGGCGGTGAGCTGACATGGCCTGGCTGATCTTGCTGGCTTCGGCCGTGTGTGAGGCGGTGTGGGCGGTGGCCCTGGACCGGTCGGACGGATTCACCGAACCGGTGGCGGTCGCGGTGTTCCTGGTGGGGCTCGCGCTGAGTATGGCCGGACTCGGTTGGGCGGCCTCGTCGCTGCCGATCGGCACCGCCTATGCGGTGTGGGTCGGTGTCGGGGCGACGCTGACCGTGACGTATTCCATGGTCTCCGGCGGTGAGGAGGTCTCGATTGTCAAGCTGGTCTTCATCGCGGGCATCGTCGCGGCGGTCGCCGGCCTGAAGATGACCCGATCAGGGACCACCGACTCATCCCCGGCACCCTCGCCCGACCTACCCTGAGAGAACCCCGACGATGAGGAGTTCTCGATGAGTGACCACGAAGTGAAGATGATCATCCTGTCCACCGACGATCTCGACGAGTCGATCAAGTTCTACGGCGAAACCCTCGGTATGACACTGAAGTTCCGCGACGGCGCGCATTTCGCGGCCCTCGACGGCGGGCCGGTCACCCTGGCCCTGGCCACCGAGGTCGATCATCCGATTCCCGGACAGGTCGTGGTCGGGATCAAGACCGCCGACGTCGACGCGGCTGCCAAGGCCATCGAGGCCAGCGGTGGCGGCATCGTCAAGGGCCCCTACGACGACGCCCACGAACGGCGCGCGGTGGTGTACGACAACAAGGGCAACGGGCTCGTGTTCTACAGCCCGCTCAAGCGCTGAGTTCTCGCGTGCGGCGATGCCACGGGTGCGACCATCGTGGCATCACCGCGTGCACCAGGCGTACAATTCAGTCGTGCACTACTGATTAAGCGCTTCATCGATTGCTCGATTTCATGAAGCCGTATACCGGCGTTACGTCCGGATCTGCGGTCTGGGAAACTCGAGTACGAAGACCGGTCACCGACAAGAGGAACCCCCATGGTTGACACGAACCACCGTGCTGCGACATCGCGTGCATCGCAGGACGCCTCGACGAGGTCCGGCGCCGGTCGCGACGGTGATCGACCGCACGGGCTGCAGTACATCAAGTACCACTACGGGGCGAAGCTCCCGGACTCGATGCGTGACTGGGTCTTCAACGATCTGACCGGCCCCTATGCCGCCCTGCGCATGGTCGCCTGGTGGGCCGTGCCCTGTGTGATCATCCTGGTGCCGATGTTGTTCGTGCCGGCCGACTGGCTGATCCGCGCGAACATGACCGTGCCCATCCTGATCCCCTACATCTTCTTCTCGGTCGCGCTCAATCGCGTGTACCGACGTTATCGGTTGTCGCAGCACGGTTTCGATCCCGATCTGGTCTCCCGCCGGGAGAAGGAGAAGAACGCCGACGTGTACGCGGAGTACCACCGCAAGTACCGCGGGGCCGGCCGCTAGCCTGTAACGCCCGGGAGTCGAAACCCGGGAGTCGAGACCCGGGAGTCGAGAACAGCGCCGTGGCAGGAGATCTCGAGGCTCGGCGCACGCGCCTCGCACCTCGATCAGCGTTCATGAAGGACGCATGCGCCTGGTGAGGTGGTCGATCAGGAGTGGTGCGCCTGGTGAGGGGGATTCATCAGGGAGGCGTGCGGCGGGTAAGGGTGGTCGATCGGAAAAGCCCGCTCCTGCCCGAGGATTCCGGTCAGATCAGCCGATTCTTGCCCGACGCCCGCCGCAGGTCGGAGAACGCGCCGATCGACGTCGACGTCGCCGTCGCCACCGGGCGACCACCGGCCGCCTCGGACTTCGACACCATCACCACGTTGTCGATGTAGGGCTGGATGGTGCTGGTGTTCTGCACGGTCGCAACGATGATCAGCTGGAAGCCGAACTTGCGGAATGCCGAGAGCGCCTGCTGGGCGAACTGCGGGTCGGACTTCGAGAACGCCTCGTCGAGCATCAACTGCGCGAAGATCGGCCGGTTGTCGTCGCCATGCGGGCTGGCGAGGTTGAAGCTCAGTGCGCCCGCCAGACAGAAGGCCATCAGCTTTTCCTGCTCGCCACCGGAATTGTCGCCGGCATTGCTGTAGGTGCGGATCGTCTCGCCGGTCTCGGCGTCGTGCTCCTCGCAGTAGAAGTCGAAACGGTTGCGAACGTCGAGCGCGTCGCGCGTCCACTGCCGGTCCTCCGGGGTCGCCCCCGCCAGGCGTTCGCGCAGCAGGAGGATGTCGGCGTACTGCTCGAGGATGGCCTGCTCGTCGCCGAACGCGACGGCGGTCGACCGCCCCGCGATCTGACGCGCCTTCTCGGTGAGTTCGGCTGCGGCCCCGAGGTTCTTGCGTCCGGGCTGCAGGCGAAGTCGGGTGCCGCGATTGAACGCCACCGCACCCAGGCCCGTGTTGACCCGCTCGATCTGTTCGACGATCCGGCGCTCCTCGGCGTCGGCGGCCATGTGCAGGTTGAGGATCGCACCCGGCGCCTGCTCGGTGATGAGTCGGCGCATCCGCTCGTAGGCCGCGGGTAGCTCCCGCTCGTCGATCCGACGGCACAACGCGACGTAGTCATAGATGCGCTCGTCGAAATCGCTGCTGTCGTTGGGGATCTCGTCGGGGAACTCCTCGTCGTAGGTCGCGAGGATACGGGCCAGTTCGTCCCGGGAGCGGCGCGCATCGGCGCGCATCCGATCGCGATCGCGCCCGACCGCCTTGATCAGTTCCTGGCGGTAGGGATCCGGTGCGAGCACATCGAGGGTGGCCGCGGAATCCTCACGGAACGTGTCGAGGGCCGCCTGTGCGGGCCCGGAGATGTCCTCGGCCTTGAGGCGGTCGACGAGATCGAGCAACTGCGTCCGGCGCTCGTCCTGGGTGGCGATCCGATCACGCACGAGCGCGGCCTGGGAGATCGCCGCGCGGACCTGCTCCCAGATCTCCTCGGCCTTGCGTTGCAATGCCTCGACGTCGGGATGCTCTTCCATCAACAGTTCGTACTGCTCCGAAAGTCGCTCGGCGCGATCGTCGGCGGACTCGACGTCGATCTCACTCCACTGCGTGAACTGTTCGCACACGGTGCGGTACAGGTCGCGGCGGCGTTGTTTGTCGGCCCGTTCGCGTTCGAGGACGGCGGTGGCCTCACGTGCCGCGGCATGGATGCTGTCCTCGTGATCGAGTTCCTCACCGAGGGCCGCGACCTTGGCATCGACGTTGCCGACGAAGATGTACTGCGAGGGCCGCAACGCCTGCCGGTCGTCCTTGATCGCCAGCTTCGCGGAGTCCTTGCGCAGCCCGCGATCGGTGACCGCCTTGGCATGGTCGGCGAATTCGGCCGGATCGTCGACGCACACGTAATTGCCCAGCCGGGCGAGCAACGTCAGGGCCTCCGCCGAACTCGGGTGATCCGGATCGACCGGACGCAGGGTCGCGGCCAGGGTGCCCGGGTCGGGCAGTACCGCCGTGCGGCGCTCGACATGATGCAACTGGATCCGCCCACGCATGTCGTGGGTGTTCACGAACCGCAGGGCGGCATTGAAATGGCGATCCGGCACCAGCAGTCGCAGACCGGCGTTGCGCAGCACCTTCTCCACCGCCGGGCGCCACCGCTCCTGATCGGGGTCGAGTTCGACGAGTTCGGCGACATAGCGCAATTCGGAGTCGTCGAGCTGCAGCGCATCGGCGATCACCCGGCGCATCTCGTGCTCGGCGCGCGGCAACGCCGATCCGGCCTCGCGCACCCGGGTCAGCTCGGCGGCGGCGGCGTCGCGGCGGCTCCGCGCGGCGACCTCCGCGGCCAACAGCTCGGCATAGTGACCCTTGCCGGCCTCGAGTTGCCCGTCGAGGCGTGTCGCCTCCTCGATGAGCGATTCGCGTGTCTCCCAGAAGTCCTCGGCCGACTCGGGGATCTGCACATCGAGCGCCGACATCTTCGAATCGAACGACGCCCGCCGCATCGACACCTCGCTCGCCGCTTTGCCGGCCGCGGCGAGCTGCTCCTGCAGCGGCGCGAGATCGGCTGTGCTGGAGGAGATTCGCGAAAGCAGGTGGCTGTGATCCTGGCGCAGCTGGTCGTGCTGGGAGGTCAGCGCGGCGAGATCGCCATCCAGACGGGCGATCTGGTCGTCGAGGTCGGCGATCTCGGGCTCGGCGTTGCGGATTCGCAGGTTGGTCACGTAGGCACGGATGGTCGCGCTGTCGATGGTGTCGAGCACCGAGAACTTCGCCGACTCGGTCGCATACCGTTCCTGAACGGTCTCGATGTTGCCGAGGATGGTGCGCTTGCGACGCGCGACATCCAGGAATTCACGGGCCTCGACGAGTGGATCGATCTGTTCGAGAGCGTCCTTGATACCCGCGATGCTGGTCGGTTCGTCGAGCATGAACTCGCGGACGAACTGGGCCAGACCGCCGACGCTCTTGAGCGACTTGGCCTTTCCCAACAACTGCTGGGCGGCCTCGGAGCCGCGGATGCCGATCAGCGAGTACAGCGACGCGAGATACTTGCCTTCGCCGGGACCGCCCCGCCATCCGCGCTCGCGGAGCCGGGCGGCGTTGTGCCCGTTGGCCGCCCACTCGTTGCAGGCGTCGACGATGTCGGCGTCGCCGTCGGCGAGATAGTAGGCGCTGTGGGCGTCGGTCATCTTGCCCGCGGCGAGCCACTTGAGGACGAGGCCCGTGATCGACACACCCGAGGTGGAGGTATAGGTGACGGCGATGGCCGCCCAGGCCGGCCCGGTGCCGCGCAGGTACATGATCTCGCGCGTCGAGTTCACGCCGTCGCGACGCTCGCCCCACGCTCCACGCACGTACTTGCCGACCGTACGCCGACCACTCGCCGATCCGGCCGCCGTGGCGTCACCGGAGGCATTGAAGTTGCGCCGATGGTCGGGCAGGAAGGCCAGTGAGATGGCGTCCAGAAGCGAGGACTTACCGCTGCCCGATGACCCGGTCACTAGAGAACCGTTGGCGCTGAACGGAATCGAATGATATCCGTCGAAGACGCCCCAGTTGATCAGCTGCAGCCGCGACAGGTGGAACTGGTCGACACGATCGCTCACCAGTCATCTCCTTCGTCGGTCTCGTCATCCTCGGTGTCGTCACCGTCGTCGGTGTCCCGGTCGCCCTCCGCGAGGTATCCCGAACCGTCGTCACCGGATTCGGGCGCGGAGCGATCGAGCGTCTGTGCCTCGACCTCCTCGCCGGCGCCGATGAACTGTTCGAACTGCTGCTGCAGATCGGTGATCACCGATGCCGTCATGATCGCGGTGATCGCCGGACTCACGGTGAAGGTGTCGGGGTCATCGCGATGGCGGCGTAGCAACTCGAGTTCTTCGAGCTTGTCGATCGCCTTGTCGATGCGTTTGTCGAACAGCGCGAGGTCGCGATCGATGGTGTTGGAGACGCCGGCGAACAATTCGTGGATCTCCTCATGGGTGATCAGTACCTGATCCTCGCGTGCGGCCCGCATGTGTTTTGCCAGGTGCAGTGCGAGGATCGCGTCATAGGCCTGGATCGTCTCGCGCTTGAGTAGTCTTCTGCCCCAACGGGAGTCGTAGCCCACCTGCTCGACGAAGGCCACCTCGAGTTCGGCGACCAGGCGCAGCCGAAGATCGAGTTCGGACAGCCGGATGCGCAGGGACTCCTGGTATTCGACGATCCAGGACCACAGCTGGGGGGTACGGTCGCCGCTGACGTAGCGGCGGGTGAGTAGATTCTGCAACGCCCAGCAGGCGCGGTCGGGCATCGCCGAGACGTCCCCGTCGAAGCGTGGGACCTTCGTTTCCTCTGCGGCGGTCCGGCTCACCGCGGGCAGGTCGTCGTAGCCGTTGAACTCCTCGGCGCTGAACCCCTTGGCGGGAAACCGTTCTGACTGATCGGTCACAGGACGTCGACCTCCGCGGTGGGGATGGGTTCGGTGAAGTGCAGGGCAGGAATCTCGATGAGACGGTCCTCGCCGTCGAGGGACCGGAATCGGATGGACTCGGTCGCCACGGGGTCGCCGGTGGCCGCCGATTGCCGTAACGCCCACGACCACAACACGATCACGTGGGCGAGGTAGGGGTCGTCGAGGGAATCGATGACCTCCGACAGCGCCACCGGGCCGTCGACGACCGCGTTGTTGACCACCTCGGTGAGTTCGACGGTGTCGACCTGGCCGGCCAGCGACACGAACGAGTCGAGATCGGTCTCCCCCGTTGCGGGCACCGCCGGCTGTGGGGGTTCGGGCGTGCGGATCTCGAACGCGAGACGCCCGTTGGATGTCAGCGCGGGAGTGGCCAGCGGTAGTTCGTAGCCCAGCCGCCGATCGGCGAGTGAGATCGTGAGGAGTTCGTTGGCGGTGGCCAGGGCATCGTTGAGTTGACGGGCGATACCGCGACTCTGCTCGAGGGTTCCCGAGGCGACGAACCGGCGGATACGACGCGCGCAGCGACGACGGATCCGGCCGACCTCGTCGATCTGCTGGGTGACCAGTACGAAGAAGTTGTCCATCACCGACCGCAACCCCGGATCGATGGCGGGCAGATGCGCGGTGACGGTCTCGATGTCGGAGACCAGCCGGGCCCGCTGGGTCGGGTCGCCGATCATGTGCGTGAACGCGTGGTAGGAGGCGCTCTGCGAGGACTCCAGCAAGGCCTCGTAGTCGTCGAACATCTGCCGCTGACGGTCCCGATAGGCCAGATCGGAGTCGTTCGGATCGTCGAGGAGCGCGGTGGTGATGCGATCGAGCATGCTGCCGTACTGCCCGATGTCGGAGATGATCTGCTCCATCTGGTAGGCGATGGCGCGGGCCTCGTCCTCGGCGGCCCGCAGATCCGGCCGGCGTCGGCGGCCTGCGTCGAGGTCGGCGAGTTCGGCGTCGAGTTCCTCGATCTGATGGGTGAGGTCCTCACGGATGTAGCTGGGGTCGTCGCTGACCTGGCCGGCCACCCGCCGCAAGCCCGCCGCGATGCCATTGATCGAGCCGGCGGTGGCCACCGAGTCCTCCCGGCGCAGCCGTCGCATGTAGTCGAGCACCGAGCGCGCCTCGGGGGTGAGATAACAGAGGTTCTGGGTGGCCACGACCGGGTCGGCCATGCGATGCAGCCAGCCGTTCTTGGCCCACAGTTTGAGCAGATCCATGCCGTGGGGCTGGTCGCCGACGCCGAGTTCGGCCATGTCGCGTTCGAGCCGGATCGCCAGATCGGTCTCCGACCGGCGTGCCCCGAAGTCGAGGTGGCGCTCCATCAACGTCACGTAGAGCGCGGAGTTGGTCGCGGCGAACAACCGGACGGCCGCGGATCGTTGGATCGATCGGTTGGTCTCCCACGCCTGCATGAGCGTGGGCTCAGTCGCACTGTCCATCGCCGCCTCGTGGGTTCGTCTCGGGTTCGGTTGCTCGTCGGGTTCGGTTGCGATCGGGGATCGGGTTGGTGGTCGGGCCGCCAGGTAGTCTCCCACGTCCACCGAACTTGGCCCGCGCCACGTCCGCGCCGCTGTGGACAACCTCACCGACACGCCGAGGCGAGCGGGAAAGAGATCCGCATGTCGCGAGGCGCCGAACTCCAGGAAAGGACGTACGGGCACGACGGCTCTCGTCACGCCCGCTGCGAGAAGAGGGTGATCCACCGATGTCCGAGTTGCGCCTGGTCATGCCTCATCAGTTGTTCGAATCACATCTGAACGCCGAACCCGGCACCCGGTTCGTACTCGTCGAGCACGATCTGCTGTTCCGCCAGTACCGCTTCCACCGGCAGAAGCTGATCCTGCACCGGGTGTCGATGCGCCGGTTCGCGCAGCGGCTGCGCCGCCACGGATTCGACGTCGAGGTCATCGAGACCGACTCCCCAACCACCAGCCGAGAATCCCTGAGCGCTGTGGTCCGGCGCCTGCGCCCGTCGTCTGTGCATCTCTACGACGTCGTCGACGACTGGCTCGCCGCCGACGTGCGTGCTGCGCTGGCCGACGCCGGGATCGACCTCGACGACGAGGCCACTGCCGAGAGCCCCAACTTCCTCACCTCACGGCGCCAGATCGCCGAGTTCTTCGACGGCCCGACCGCTCGGATGAGCGAGTTCTACGCGTGGCAGCGCCGACGCCTCGGCGTTCTGGTGGACAGCGCAGGAGTGCCGGCGGGTAAACGCTGGAGCTTCGACGCCGAGAACCGCAAGCCGCTCCCCCGCGGGCTCGAGGTGCCGGTGCCGCGGTTTCCTGATCCGGACGATCAGGTCGACGCGGCCATCGAGTGGGTCGAGAAGGAGTTCCCCGACAACCCCGGCGATGCGCGGGCGTTTCGGTGGGCCACCGACCACCGCGGGGCACGCGAGATGTTCGAGGGCTTTCTCGCCGAACGATTCGTCGGATTCGGCCCCTACGAGGACGCGATCAGCACCAGGAATCGGTATCTCTTCCACGCCGTGCTCACCCCCGCTCTCAACGTCGGCCTTCTGTCACCGCGGACGGTGCTGCGCCGCGCACTCGAGGTCGGCGGGCATGGCGAGATCGGGCTCGCCGGGCTCGAGGGTTTCGTCCGTCAACTCATCGGGTGGCGCGAGTACATGCGGGCCACCTACGTGGCGCATGGTCGCGCGATGCGGACCGCCAATCGGCTGGGGCACCGTCGCGCCCTCGCGCCGGGCTGGTGGACCGCGCAGACCGGTCTCGAGCCGGTCGACGGCGTCGTGCGCCACGTCCTGCACTGCGGCTGGGCGCATCACATCGAGCGGCTGATGATCCTCGGTAATGCCATGTGCCTCTTGCGAACCCATCCCGACGAGGTCTACCGGTGGTTCATGGAGATGTTCGTCGACGCCTACGACTGGGTGATGGTGCCCAACGTCTACGGGATGAGCCAGTTCGCCGCGGGCACCGCCATCACCACCAAGCCGTACGTCTCGGGCAGCAACTACCTGCGCAAGATGTCCGACCTCGGCAAGGGCCCGTGGTGCGCGGAGTGGGACGGCCTGTACTGGACGTTCGTCGCCGATCACCGCGACGTCCTCGACCACAACCGCCGGTCGTCGGTCGTGGTAGCGAATCTCGAGCGCTTGGAACCGTCCAGAAGGGCCGCCCACCTGCGCACGGGACGGCGGTGGCTCGACTGACGATCGCGGAGGTGGTTCTCGGACCGCGCGGCGCACGTGAGGGTGCCACCATGGAGTCATGTTGCCGACCCTCGACCTCACCGCAGCCGACGCTGACGGGCAGGCCTTCGCGACCGCGTTGCGCGAGGCCGCCCACCAGCACGGGTTCTTCTACCTCGTCGGACACGGCATCGCGCCGGCGCAGATCGACGGGGTCCTACGACTCGCCCGCGGGTTCTTCGGGTTGCCCGACGCCGAAAAGGCGCGGATCTCCCAGCTGGACAGTCCGGCGTTCCGGGGCTATTCACGTCTCGGCGGTGAGTTGACGAACGGACTCGTCGACTGGCGCGAACAGATCGACATCGGCCCGGACCGGCCCGTCGTCGACGGTGCCCACGGGTACTGGAATCTGCAGGGCCCCAATCTGTGGCCGCAGCGCCCCACCGGATTCCGTGAGGCATTCGAGGCGTGGATCGCCGCCGTATCGGAGGTGGGCGTACGCCTGCTGCGGCACTGGTCGGCCTCACTCGGAGCGCCGGCCGGGTACTTCGACGACGCGTTCGCCGACCGTCCGGCCACCCTGCTGAAGGTGGTGCGTTATCCGGGCAGCGACGACCGGGACCAGGGCGTCGGAGCACACAAGGATTCCGGTGTCCTCACGCTGCTGCTGGTGGAGCCGGATTCCGAAGGGCTGCAAGTGGAAACGCTGGATGGTACCTGGGTCGACGTGCCGCCGAAGCCGGGCGCGTTCATCGTCAACATCGGCGAACTGCTCGAGGTGGCCACCGGCGGTTACCTGCGCGCGACCCGGCATCGGGTGCGCGCGCCGCGCCCCGGGACCGATCGCATCTCGATCCCGTTCTTCCTGAATCCGGCGCTGGACGCCACGATCCCGATCATCGAGCTGCCGCCGGAGCTGGCGGCGTTGTCCCGCGGTGTCGAGGCGGACCCGGACAATCCCATCTTCAGTACCTACGGCGAGAACGCCTGGAAGTCCCGGGTTCGTGCGCATCCCGATGTGGCACAACGACATCACGGGATCACCCCGCTCGGCCCGGCATCCGCCTACTGATCAGTCCGGTCTGATCAGTCCGGTCGCGCAAGCCATTCCGGCCGACACGAGCCGCGCGGAACCAGCACCGTGCGGTAGCGACCCGGCGTCTGGCTCATCCGAACCTGGTCGGTGACACCCTGATACGCCCCGAGCGGTGTCTCGGCGGTGAAGGTCTCGGGATCGAGATAGTGATGTGCGCCGTCGCCGACATCGGTGCCGGCGATCTCGTGGGCGTAACCACGATCGAACACACCCATCCCGATGATCCAGAGTGCAGCCCGGGTCAGCGACACGTGCACCCGGTAGCTGCCGCCGTCGCGGGCGCGGCGGGTGAGGGCTTCGACGATTCCCGCGGTCAGCAACCACGACACGATGTAGTCGTTGACGACGAGAATCGGAGGGAGCTTGGGTTTGTCGCCCCCGCCCTCGAGCAGCATCATCCCGGTCAGGCTGCCCGCGGTCTGATCGAATCCGACCTGCGACGACCACGGGCCGTGCTCACCGTTGAGAGAGGCGGTGGCGTAGATGATCCCGCGGTGTCCGTCGGCAGCGGCATCGGCGGACAGGCCGATCTTGTCGAGGTAGCCGGGTCGGCGGTTCGCGTAGAACACGTCGGCGTCGCCGAGCAGCCGACCAATCCGGGCGGCACCGTCGGCGTCGTAGGGATTGATCGTCGACGACCGTACGCCGACGTTGGCGGTGGCATAGGTCGCGTCGTGCTCGAGTTCGTCGGGGCGCCATACGTTGAGCACGTCGGCGCCGTGCAGGGCCAGTGCCCGGCCGACCCCGGCACCGGCGATCACATGCCCCATACCCAGCGCCCGGATGTCGTCGAGGGGCTGGTCGACGCCTCCGGGCAGCGGGACAGGGTCGCCGTCGGCGATGCGGGTGATCTCGATGAGCGGCATGTCGGCGAGAACTTCCCGATAGTGCGCTTCGTCGAGGAGTTCGGCCGTCGTGCGCAGCATCGGCAGGACGACACCCGCCTCGGTGGCCGCGGCCTCGAGTTCGGCGCCCTTCCAACTCGCGATGGCCGCCGCGACGGCGTCGTTGTCGTCGGGTACCCCGAGGAGCCGCTGCGCGCCGACCTTGATCTTCGGATACGGGTTCAGCGGCATCATCCACCGATCGTCACCGGTCCGGTAGAAGCGGAATCCCAGCGCGTTCGACGGATTCGACGGGGTGGCCGGCGGATAGCCGTTGAGCATCTCCCACCGGCGGTCGTAGAACGGGCACAACCGATGTGGTGCGCTCCGCAGGTCCACGGCGATGTCCTGGCCGGCGCCGCCGCGGACCTGCCACAGCTTGGCGACGGCGGCGGACTTGGCGGCGAGCGCGATGGCCGACGCACCGCCGAGACGCAGGGTGCTCGGCACCACCGGGTCGGCGCCGTCGAAGGTGACCGTGCCGCCGGTGTCCTCGGCCGACATGCCGATGCCGCCCAGGACATCGGCGAGTTCTGTTGCGGGATCGAAGGAGTCGTCGGTGGCCGGCGCGGCGATGGCCGCACGCAGTCGGTCGGTCAGGGAGGTCACACCAGCTCCTCGTGGTCGGCGGTGGTGAGGTCGGGGACGGTCGCGTCGGCGGTCAGCAGGTCGTCGGGGATCAGCACCTGACGCGAGCGCAAATACTCCCCGATCGCCTTGCCCACCTGGTCGATTCGCAGGTTCGACGATCCGCCGGTGCCGAGCAGGCCCTTGAACACGAAGTGGATCGCCCGCAGATCGGGGAACTCGTGGCGCACCACGTCGATGTCCTTGGTCTCGGGGATCAGGCGACGGATCTCGTCGGTGGACAGGAACCGCCGCAGCCACGGCCACACCCGCGGATCCGGGGTCCACACACCGACATTGGAGTTGCCGCCCTTGTCGCCGCTGCGCGCATGGACGACGGTGCCCAGCGGGGCGCGGGTCACCCGCTCGGGAAGCGGTGCCTCACCCGGTTCGGGATGCACGGGTTGAGGGGTCGACGCGGTGGCAGGGGGCACGGCGGAGTCGATGACGGTGCCGTCGTCGAGGATCGCCCGGTGGTGCAGTGCACTCTGTGGGAGGAGGCCCGGCCAGTAGTCGACCCGGGGTTGGGGACGCGAATGCAGTCCGGCGGCACCGTCGTGGAAGTAGCCGGGGATGCCCTGCAGGTACAGGCTGCCCAGGCGTGACCCCATCTCCGCCCGCGTCAGCGTTTCGGCATCGCCGGCGACCGCCATGACACGCAACGCCACCGTTGCCGCCCACTGGGATTCGGGGTCGTCGGCAGGCTCTCCGACCTGGGTGAGGTCGATCTGCACACCGTCGGGAAGATCCCGGTTCAGTTGGTCGCGGATGAGGGCGATCTTCTCCTCGACATGTGGTGAGGTGACGAACACCGTGTTGACCACGCTCGCGCCGACCGCTCCGAAGAGGGCGACCTTGGTGGTCGGTGGCGGCGGCGTTCCGGCCGCGCCGGACACGGTGACCCGATCGGGGCCGGTCTGATCGACCCGTACGTGGTCGAGGTGGACGGTGACATCGGGGTTGAGATAGATCGGGCCCTGGATCTCGTAGACGAGTTGAGCGGTGACGGTGTCGGCGGTGACCGCTCCCCCGTCACGGGCGTGTTTGGTGATGACGCAGGTGCCGTCGGCGGCGACCTCGCCGATCGGGAAACCCGGTGTCGTGCGGTTGGGGATCTCGAGGAAGCCGGAGAAGTTCCCACCGACCGCATGAGCACCGCATTCGATGATGTGGCCGGCGACCACGGCGCCGGCCAACGCGTCCCAGTCGTCGGCGGACCAGTCATGCCACCAGGCCGCCGGACCGACGGTCAGTGACGCATCGGTGACGCGGCCGCAGACCACGATGTCGGCCCCGGCGCTCAACGCACCGGCGATTCCCCAGCCGCCGAGGTAGGCGTTGGCCGCGATCGGCTTGGCTGCCCAGGTGTCGAGCGGCGCACCCGAATCCAGGTTGCCGAAGCGATGACCGGCGGTCTGCAGATCGGCGAGGTCGGCGAGGATGTTGTCGCCCTCGATGTGCGCGACGCTCACTGTGACCCCGGCGTCGGCGAGTTCGGTCCGTAATGCCTCGGCGAGCCGGTCGGGCGCGAACCCGCCTGCATTGGTCACGACCTTGATGCCGCGCTCGGCGATCGTGGCCAGGTGCGGGCGCAGTTGACGTACGAAGTACTCGACGTATCCGCGGGAGGGGTCACGGTGGTGCACCGCCGACAGTGAGGCGAGGGTGATCTCGGCGAGATAGTCGCCCATCAGGACGTCGACGGGATCGCCGGCGATGGCCTCGTCGATGGCGGTCCGGCGGTCGCCGAGGTAGCCGGAGAAATTGGCGATGCGGATGGGTCGTCGCGCGGTCATCGATACGCTCCTTCGCGTTGTCTGCCTGGCATCGATCGGCCGTAGGCGGCCGATACCGGTGTTTCGCGTCGCCACCGACGCTATCGACATCGTCCGACGCCCACCACGACCGATTCGCGAACGGCGAGATGATCGTGGCGGTCATCGGCGCACCCGGCGGATGGCGATGGTTCGGTGTCCTATCGTGAAGGTCGTGGACCTGCCCCATCTGCGCTACTTCGTCGCCGTCGCCGAGGAGCGCAGCTTCACCCGAGCCGCCGCCCGGCTGCACATGGCGGCCTCGCCACTGAGCCAGCGCATCAAGGACCTCGAACGCGAGTTGGGTGCACCGCTGTTCATCCGCGCGCACCATCGGATCGACCTCACCGATGCCGGTGAGGCGCTGCTGCCCCGCGCCCGCGACATCCTCCACCGGGTGGACTCCTTGCCCGTGGTCGTGGCCGACGCGCAGCGGCACACCCTGCGGCCGGCGGTGATCGGCATCGCGCCGGAGGTCTCGCCCACCGTGCGGGACAACGTTCTCGACACGCTCGCCGACCGCCACCCGGACATTGCCGCACAACTGCTGCCCGCGAGCACCGCACCGTTGCTGCGGGATCTGCGTGCCGGAGCGGTGGATGTCGCACTCGTCCACGGTCCCGTCGCCGGCGAGGGAATCGACAGCCTGCTCCTCGAACGCAGCCCGGTCGGCGTGGCTGTCGGCACCAAGATCCTTGGGGAACAACGGGATTCGATCGCTCTCGGCGAACTGTCGCACGTGCCGTTCGCCTCGATCAACCACGAGGCCGCACCCGAGATCTATCGCAACCTCGACCGGCTGCTCGACCGACACGGCGTCCGCAAGCGAATCACGTTGCCCGACGACAACTTCGCGGGCCTTGCGCATCTGGTTGCCAGTGGCCAGGCCTTCACCCTCATCTCACTCGGCGAGGGAATCGGTGGCCGGATGTTCGCCAGTGAGGCCGTGCAGGTCATCCCGCTGCGTGACACCCGCGCGCACATCAGCACGGTCGCGGCGTGGTCACACCGTCGTGCCGAGACCGAACCGCTGATCGCCGACCTCGTGGACGTGGTCAGCGCGCTGGGCTAGCCGGGGCGACCGTCGAGCGTGCTCAGCCGATGAGGCCGTCGCGTCGGGCCCGGTTGACCGCAGCGGTTCGTGAACGCACACCGAGTTTGGAAAAGACATGCACGAGATGGGATTTGACGGTCATCTCGCTCAGCAGCAGGCGTCTCGCGATCTCCCGGTTGCTGTGTCCGGCGGCGACCTCGACGAGCACGTCGATCTCGCGCGCGGTGAGTACCGCGTCGGCCGGTGCCCGCATCCGTGACATCAGGCGCGTGGCCACCATCGGCGACAACGCGCTGTCGCCGGCAGCTGCGGCGTGCACCGCGGCGATGAGTTCGGTGGGTGGGGTGTCCTTGAGCAGATAGCCCGACGCGCCGGCTTCGATGGCCGCAAGGATGTCGGCGTCGGTGTCGTGGTTGGTGACCACCAGCACTCGGGGCGCCGGTCGCAGCGTCAGCAGTCGTCGGGTGGTCTCCACCCCGGACAATCCCGGCCCGAGCCGCAGATCCATCAGCACCACGTCGGGTAAGGGAGCGGGCGGCGTGCACCGGGCGATCGCCTCCTCACCGGTGGCGGCTTCCCCGACGACCCGGATGCCGTCCGACTCGGTGAGCAGCGCACGCAGACCGGCTCGAACGATCGCGTGGTCGTCGGTGATCAGGACGCAGATCGGAGGTACCGAGGACGAGGCCCGGTCGGTCGGTGCGGTCATCGGAGTCCGGCCTCGACCCGGAAGCCGACCGCAACCGAGGTGTGGCCGGGTTCGGAGACGACGTCGAGGTCGCCGCCGAGCTCGCGCACGCGTCGGCGCATCGTCGTCAGACCGAAGCCCGGCGTGGCCTCGGGGTCGAAACCCACTCCGTCGTCGACGATGTCGAGATGGACCTCGTCGGTGCTGTAGGTGAGGGTGACCCGCAGGACCCTTGCCCACGCATGCTGCACGACGTTGCCGACGGCGCTCTGTGCCACCCGGACGAGCGCCGCCTCGATCGGCATCGGCAGCCCGAACGGCTCACCGTCGACGACGAACCGGGTACGCAGGCCGTGACCGCCCGCGTCATCGGTCACCCGTTGTAGTGCCGCACCCAACGAGCGTCCGTCCAGCGGTGCCGGGGTGAGTGCGTCGATGAGTCGCCGGGTCTCGGCAAGGGCGTCGGCGGCCGCGGTCCGCGCGGTCTGCAGCTCCGGCGAGCATTCGCCCGCCCGGCGTTCGGCCGCGTAGGTGAGCATCTGGATGCTCGAGAGACTCTGTGACACGGTGTCGTGGATCTCGCCGGCGAGTCGCTCCCGTTCCCGCGCCCGGCCCACCTCCTGCTGCTCGGCGGCGAGCTCGGCGCGGGTGGCGAGCAGTTCGTCGATGAGGCGTTGTCGGCTGCGTACCTCGTCGAAGAGTCGCCGGTAACCGGCCGAGATCACCACCGCCACCGCCGCTCCGAGGACCGGCCCGATCGCCGCGGCCACCGACCAGCCGCCGTGCAGTCCGAATCCCACCACGGCGGCCGCCGTGGACACCGCGACACATGTGGTACCCCAACGCATCCCGGCCAGATGCAAGTAGAGGAAGAACATCACGAACACCAGGTAGACCGCGTCGTCGCTGGCGGACAGGCATCCCAGCCACACGAGGCTGAGCGCGGCGAGCCACCACCACCCGGCACGGCTCGAGCGCACCAGCACCATCCCGGAGGCGTAGATCGCGAGCCACAGCGCCGCCAGTGTCACCGCCGCCACCGACGTCGTGCCCCCGCTGCTCACCGCACGGACCGCGACCACCACCGCGAGCACGGCGGCCATGGCGTGCAGGGCCAGGCGCAGGGCGGTGAAGACCGGGGCCAACGGTGAGAAGTGCATGTCGATCCAGTTTATCGACGGTGCACCGCCGCGCATCCATCGAAAGTGCGAGTCACCGGCGACGAACGATGCACCCCGTGACCCTCCAACTCTCGACGCGCGGTGCCCCCGATGCCCGCCACACTGGCAACCGACCACCCGAAAGGACTTTCCATGTTCGTCGCCATTCGTGATCTCCGAAGAGCGAGAGGACGATTCGCGCTCATCACCCTGGTCGTGGTGCTCGTGTCCGTGCTCGTCACCTTCCTCGGTGGACTCACCGCGGGACTGCGCCACCAGAACATCTCGGCCCTGCAATCCCTGCCCGGTTCGACGATCGTGTTCGCCGACACCGGGTCCGCGCCCTCCTTCGATCAGTCGGTGCTCACCGCCGCGCAGATCACCATTTGGCAACACAACTCCGAAGACGCAGTGCCCGTGGGTATCTCGCGGGACAGCGCGACGTCGACCACGCATACCGATCCGATGCCGGTGGCGCTCTTCGGCCTCGGCGGAAACGACCGCCCGATCGCCGGCACGGCCGACGTCGCGGCGCCCATCGCCTCGTCTCTCGGCCTCCACCCCGGCCAGACGATGCAGGTCGGCGGGCGGACGATGACCGTCGGACGAATCGTCGGCGACCAGTGGTACGCGCACAGCCCGGTCATCTACCTTCCCATCGACGCGTGGCACGACCTGGCACCACAGTCGGGCGCGGCGACCGTGCTCGCGGTGACACCACGTGCCGGCACCGACGCACAGTCCGTGGCCACCTCGAGCGGCACCATCACCCGCTCCGGCTCCGATGCGCTGTCGGCGCTGGCGTCCTACCGCGCCGAGAACTCGTCGCTGACGCTGATGACGGTGATGCTGCTGCTGATCTCGGCACTGGTCATCGGTGCGTTCTTCACCGTGTGGACCGTGCAACGTGTCCCCGACATCGCGGTACTCAAGGCGCTCGGGGCGTCCACCGCGTCGCTGGTGCGAGACGCCCTCGGCCAGGCCGTGCTCATCCTGATAGTGGGATGCGGCCTCGGGGTGGCGCTCGCCGTCGGTGGCGGCACACTGCTGGGCTCGACCCCGTTCGTCGTGACCACCTCCACCACGCTGGTGCCCGCGCTGGCCACGATCGGGCTCGGCGTCCTCGGCGCCGGCGCGGCACTGCGCTTCCTCATCACCACCGATCCCCTCACCGCACTCGGGAGCAACCGATGACCACGCCACGACACGTACCGATCCTGACACTGCAGCACGTGACGATGACCTATCCCGACGGCACCGGCCACCTCACCGCCCTCGACGACGTCGGGGCAACCTTCGACGCCGGAACGATCAGTGCCGTCACCGGCCCATCGGGATCCGGGAAATCCAGCCTGCTCGCCGTGGCCGGAGCGCTACGCCGGCCCGACAGTGGAGGCGTTCTGCTGGCCGGCAGAGGCCGTCCGGCCAGTGATGGCGGGACGGTCGATCTGGCACAGGTGGTCGATCTGGCACAGTTGAGCGCGTCGGCGGCCACCAGGGTGCGCCGCGAGCGCATCGGTCTGGTCTCCCAGCAGCCCAATCTGCTTGCCTCGCTGACCGTTCTCGAGCAACTGCAGGTGACCGCGCACCTCGGACAACCCCGGGTGGTCGGCGCAGCACGGCGCCGCGCCACCACGGCTCGGGCCCGCGACCTACTGGCCGCTGTCGGTCTGGACGGAATGATGCACCGGCTCCCTGCCCACCTCTCTGGCGGACAGCGTCAACGGGTCAACATCGCGCGGGCCTTGATGAACGAGCCCGACCTCCTGCTCGTCGACGAGCCCACCTCGGCGCTCGACACCGAGCGCGGGGCACAGGTGCTCTCGATGCTGGTCGATCTCACCGCCGCCGCGGATACCGCAACGATTCTGGTCACCCACGATCGGACGCACCTCGCGCGTATGGACGCCGTGTACCGGATGGTCGACGGCGTCTTGTCCCCCAGCGATGCTGGACACACCGACGCGGGGCGGTCTACTGTCGGCGCCAGATAGTCAATTAATTGAGTAAGGAGTCGTGATCGAATGCACCCGTTCCGCGAAGCGGTGGAGAACCGGGACATGGCAGCCGTCGACGAGCTTCTCGCCGAGGACGTGACCTTCATCAGTCCGGTCGCCTTTGCGCCCTATCAGGGCAAACCGATCACCGCAGCCATCCTCCGCGGCGTGCTCCGGGTGTTCGAGGACTTCCGGTACGTCAAGGAGTTCGGTGCGCCCGGAGCGCCCGACCATGCCCTGATGTTCGAGACGACGGTGAACGGCAAGGCGATCACCGGCTGCGACTTCCTTCATCTCGACGCCAGCGGCAAGATCGACGAGTTGATGGTGATGGTCCGACCGTTGTCCGGGGCCACCGCGCTCGCCGAGGCGATGGGTGCGCAGTTCGACAGGATACGTGCCGAGGCCGAAAGCGGAACCGAAAGCGGATAGGCGCGCCGTGCTCAGTGCGGCGGCTCGGTCCGGTCGAGGCGCGCGGACAGGACGTCGGCCGCACGGCGACACCACGCCGCGTTCTCCCGCTCGAAGGCGATGCCGCGTAGACCCGTGAGATACGGTCCCACGCGCGGACTCTCGGCCAGATACCGGTCCTCGGACATCTCCCCGCGCATCTTGGCGAGCAGCGATTCGATCAGTTCTGCCTTGGCCAACGCGTGCGCCCGGCGAGCATGCAGGGTGTCGATCAGGGTGGCCACCTCGCCGACATCGCACGCCCGCACCTTCACCAACAGGTCGTCGCGCACGAAGGTGGGTTTGGACGCGGCCGAGACGAAGTCGACGAGTGCGGCACGCCCGGCGTCGCTCAGGGTGAAGACCCGCTTGTTGGGTCGGCCCTGCTGGGTCACCTCACGCCCGCGGATCAGGCCGTCAGCCTCCAGACGCGACAGTTCGGCATACAACTGCTGCGGCGTCGCGAACCAGAAGCTCGCGACCGCCACGTCGAAGGTCTTGGCCAGCTGGTATCCACTGGCTCCGTCGTCGAGGAGTTCGGCGAGGATCGCGTGACGCAACGACATGCACCCAGGGTAGTCAACTAATTGCCCTTATTGGGTATTGAGCCGGGCTCCGTCGCGGGATACCGTCGAGGAACGCGTCGCTCGCCCATGCCGGGCGGCGCCTCACGCGCCGCGAAGGAGAATGATGAAACTCGGACTGCAACTGGGATATTGGGGTGCGCAGCCGGCACCGAACCACCACGAACTCGTGCTCGCGGCCGAGGAAGCCGGATTCGACGCGGTCTTCACCGCCGAGGCGTGGGGCTCGGACGCCTACACCCCGCTGGCCTGGTGGGGCGCCTCGACGCAGCGGATGCGGTTGGGCACCTCGGTGTTGCAGCTCTCGGCGCGCACGCCCACCGCCTGTGCGATGGCCGCCCTCACCCTCGACCATCTCTCCGGCGGTCGCCACATCGTCGGTCTCGGTGTGTCGGGTCCGCAGGTCGTCGAGGGGTGGTACGGGCAGAGGTTCGAGAAGCCACTGGGACGCACCCGCGAATACGTCGACATCATGCGGCAGGTGTGGGCGAGACAGGCGCCGGTGGTCAGTGCCGGTCCGCACTACCCGCTGCCCTACACCGGGCCGGGTGCGACCGGGCTGGGCAAGCCGCTCAAGCCGATCGTTCACCCGCTGCGGGCCGACATCCCGGTGATGCTCGGCGCCGAGGGCCCCAAGAACATCGCTCTCGCCGCGGAGATCGCCGACGGCTGGCTACCGCTGTTCTACACGCCGCGGATGGCCGACACCTACAACGCGTGGCTCGACGAGGGATTCGCCCGGCCCGGTGCCCGCCGCAGTCGTGAGGATTTCGAGATCTGCGCGACCGCCCAGATCGTCATCACCGACGACCGCGACGCCTCCTACGCCGCGATCAAACCGTTCCTGGCTCTCTACATGGGCGGAATGGGCAGCGAGGACACCAATTTCCACGCCGAGGTCTATCGGCGGATGGGCTACGGCGAGGTCGTCGACGAGGTCACCTCGCTGTTCCGGTCCGGACGCAAGGACGATGCGGCGGCGATCATCCCCGACGAGGTGGTCGACGATTCTGCGATCGTCGGCGATGTCGATCATGTCCGGGAACAGATCGCGGTTTGGGAGAAGGCGGGTGTCACCACGATGCTCGTGTCCCCCGGCAGCGTCGAGGAGGTGCGCCGTCTGGCGTCATTGGTTGCCGAGACCGGGTAGGTAGTAGCGTTGCGCGGCATGCGCATGCTTCGAGGGGTCCTCGCGTCGATCGCCCTTCTCACCGTGGTGATGGTGGCCGGATGTAGCTCCTCGTCCGACGACGGGCCGCCGAGTTGGTCGCTGAACGGATCGACCGGACGGGTCACGGTGACCGCGGCGAAGAACGACACCTCGGCCCCGCAGGTGTCGATGACCACCCCGTTCGCGGTCACCGAGACGCAGGTGCACACGCTGAGCGGTGGTGACGGCCAGACCGTTGGTGACGGTGCCAAAGTCACCGTCAACTACGTCGGCGTCGACGGACGCACCGGACTGCAGTTCGACAGCAGCTACACCCGCGGCCAGCCCGCGCAATTCTCACTGGCCGAGGTGGTTCCGGGATTCAGCAAGGCGATCGCGGGCCAGCGTGTCGGCTCCCCCGTCGCGGGGGCGACCGCCCCCGCCGACGGCTACCCCGACGGCAATCCCTCGGCCGGGATCAACGCCGGGGACACGCTGGTCTTCGCGATCGTCATCGTTTCTGCCGACGGCTGAGCCGTCAGGCGCCGACGTAGTCGGCGAGGTGACGGCCGGTGAGTGTGGTTCGCTCCGAGACCAATTGGGCCGGGGTGCCGGTGAACACCACCTGACCGCCGTCGTGTCCGGCTCCCGGCCCGAGGTCGATGATCCAGTCGGCGTGGGCCATCACGGCCTGATGGTGTTCGATGACGATCACCGATTTCCCGCCGTCGACCAGGCGATCCAGTAGCCCGAGCAGCTGCTCGACATCTGCCAGATGAAGGCCCGAGGTGGGTTCGTCGAGAATGTAGACCTCACCCTTGTCCCCCATCTGTGCGGCGAGTTTGAGTCGCTGACGTTCCCCGCCGGACAGTGTGGTCAACGGTTGCCCGATCCGCAGGTAGCCCAGCCCGACGTCGGACAGCCGCTGCAGGATCTTGTGTGCAGCGGGGATTTTCGCGTCACCGTCGGAGAAGAACCGCTCGGCCTGGGCCACCGACATCCCGAGTACCTCGTCGATGTCGGCGCCACCGAAGGTGTAGCCGAGCACCTCGGCCTGGAATCGCTTGCCCTCGCAGACCTCGCAGATCGTCGAGACCCCACCCATCATCGCCAGGTCCGAGTAGACGACGCCCGCGCCTTTGCAGTTGGGGCACGCGCCCTCCGAATTGGCGCTGAACAGAGCCGGTTTGACGCCGTTGGCCTTCGCGAACGCTTTCCGGATGGGCTCCAGCAGGCCGGTGTAGGTGGCGGGGTTGCTACGTCGCGAGCCCTTGATCGCACCCTGATCGATGCTGACGACGCCGTCGCGCCCGGCCACGGACCCGCCGATGAGCGAGCTCTTCCCCGATCCGGCGACGCCGGTCAGCACCACGAGCACACCGAGTGGGATGTCGACGTCGACGTCCCGGAGATTGTGGGTGTCGGCGCCACGCACCTCGAGTGCTCCGGTCGCCTCGCGCAGGGTGGTCTTGAGTGTCGCGCGATCGTCGAGGTGGCGGCCGGTGAGGGTGTCGGCGCCGCGCAGTCCCTCGACGCTGCCCTCGAAGACGATCTGACCGCCCTCGGTGCCCGCGCCCGGACCGATGTCGACGACGTGGTCGGCGATCGCGATGGCCTCCGGTTTGTGTTCGACGACGAGCACGGTGTTGCCCTTGTCGCGTAGTTGCCGCAGGAGGTCGTTCATCCGCTCGATATCGTGTGGATGCAGCCCGATCGTGGGTTCGTCGAACACGTAGGTGACATCGGTCAGTGATGAGCCCAGATGACGGATCAGTTTGGTGCGCTGCGCTTCTCCGCCCGACAGCGTGCCCGC
Source organism: Gordonia polyisoprenivorans (assembly GCF_017654315.1). Lineage (NCBI taxonomy): Bacteria > Bacillati > Actinomycetota > Actinomycetes > Mycobacteriales > Gordoniaceae > Gordonia > Gordonia polyisoprenivorans. The sequence goes on along the minus strand of NZ_CP072203.1, from coordinate 3,653,231 downwards.
CGGTCGATCCAGGGAGAGGTAGCCGAGACCGATGTCGACGAAGGAGTCCAGCAGTTCCGACAGTGCGGTCAACACCGGGGTCACCGATGCGGTCGACGATCCCTGCAGGCCGCGGACCCAGTCGGCGAGGTCGGTGATCTGCAGGGCGCAGACGTCGGCGATGCTGCGGCCGTCGATCTTCGATGACCGGGCGAGTTCGGACAGCCGCGTGCCGTCGCAGTCGGGGCACACGGTGAAGGTGATCGCACGGTCGACGAAGGCTCGGATGTGCGGTTGCATCGCCTCCCGGTCCTTGGCGAGCATGGATTTCTGGATCTTGGGGATCAGACCCTCGAACGTGACGTTGATGCCCTCGACCTTGATCCGCTTGGGTTCGGAGTAGAGCAGGATGTCGAGTTGTCGTTTGGTGAACTTGGCGATGGGTTTGTCTGGGTCGAAGAATCCGCACTCGCGATAGATGCGCCCGTACCAGCCGTCCATCGAGTAGCCGGGAATCGTCAGTGCGCCCTCGTTGAGGGATTTGGTGTCGTCGAAGAGTGCGCTCAGGTCGAAGTCGGAGACCTCGCCCCGCCCTTCGCATCGCGGGCACATCCCGCCGGTGATGCTGAACTCCCTGCGTTCCTTGACTTTCCGTCCACCACGTTCGATCTCGACGGCTCCGGCGCCCGACACCGAGGCGACGTTGAACGAGAACGCCTGCGGCGAGCCGATGGTGGGCTCACCGAGACGGCTGAACAGGATGCGCAACATGGCGTTGGCATCGGTGGCGGTGCCGACCGTCGACCGCGGGTTGGCGCCCATGCGTTCCTGGTCGACGATGATCGCCGTGGTCAGGCCCTCGAGCACGTCCACGTCGGGCCGGGCCAGGCTCGGCATGAAGCCCTGGACGAAAGCACTGTAGGTTTCGTTGATCATCCGCTGCGATTCCGCGGCGATCGTCGCGAACACCAGCGAGCTCTTCCCCGATCCAGACACCCCGGTGAACACCGTCAGGCGCCGCTTGGGGATCTCGACGTCGACGTTGCGCAGGTTGTTCGCCCTGGCTCCGTGGACCCGGATGATGTCGTGGGTGTCGGCGGGGTGGGGCGTCGATCTCGTCGGCGTCCGGCTCATCGATTCTCCGTTGCGGTCGGGCTTCTCGGGTGGGGTGGCAAGGTCTCGGGCGTCACGTGGCCCGGGTGTCAGGGCGTCTGGTTGATGCGCAGCAGGTTGCCCGTCGGGTCCCGAAATGCGCAGTCGCGCACACCGTACGGCTGATCCATCGGTTCCTGGATGACCTCGGTACCGGCAGCCTGGAGTTTGTCGAACAGTCCCTGGAGGTCGTCGGTGGCCAACGTCAGTGCCGCGCCATAGGTGCCCTTGGCGATGAGATCGAGGATCGTCTCACGCTCCTGTTCGGTGATGCCGGGATCGACGGCGGGTGGGTGGAGCACGACGGCGGTCTGTGGCTGGTTCGGGGGTCCCACGGTGAGCCAGCGCATGCCGGAGTAGCCGACGTCGTTGCGCACCTCGAATCCGAGGGTGTCGCGATAGAACCCGAGCGCCGCGTCGGGGTCGGTCTGCGGGAGAAAGGTGTAGTGAATCGTGATGTCCATGCCGACAACGCTAGCCGCGCCCGGCCGGCGAGACTTCTCGATTCCTGACCGGTCGGGTGACCTGTGTGGCCAGACATGTCGGAATGCCGACGGTCTCGTCGGCGGCGCGACGTCGGTACTCGGTGGGCGGCATACCGACGAGCTCGGCGAAGCGGGTGCTGAAGGTTCCCAGCGACGAACATCCCACGGCGAAACAGATGTCGGTGACCGACAGATCGCCCCGGCGCAGCAAGGTCATCGCGCGTTCGATACGCCGGGTCATCAGGTAGGAGTACGGCGATTCGCCATACGCACGCTTGAATTCTCGGCTCAGATGTCCCGCCGACATGGCGACGCCGCTTGCGAGTGCCTCCACATCGAGGGGCTGGGCGTGGTCGCGGTCGATCCGGTCGCGCACCTGTCGGAGCCGGCGCAGGTCTGCCCTCCGCCGATCGCGGTCTGGCTTCGCGGTCACATGGACGATCCTCGCATATTCCTCAGCGAGCAGGCCGGGACCGAAGGTAGACATCGGCGTCGAAGCGCAGGACCGCCACCCCGGACTGATTCACCAGTTCGGTCGTGTAGGTCACCAGGCCACGGCCGCGCGCGTCGAGGTCGACGGACTCGATCCGCATGGATCCGGACAATGTGTCCCCGGGGCGGACCGGTGCCAGGAACTCCATCTCCCGGAGCCGACGCCCGGCGATCACGCTCCACGAACGCAGGACCGAGCTGACGGCGAGGCGCTGTGCGATCGCCAGACTGTGGATTCCGCTGGCGATCAGGCCACCGAATGCGCCCGACTCGGCGGCTGCCCTGTCGATGTGAAACGTCTGCGGATCCCACTGCGATGCGAAGTCGACGAGCTCGGTCTCGGTGACCGTATGAGCGCCAAGATCCTGGCACTGACCAGGCTGGAGGTCGTCGGCGTACACGGTGGGATCGGTCATCGCTGGGGGTGCTCCTCGGGTGTCGGGCGGTGTGGTGGCGGGCGGGCTCGGCCGTCGGTGAAATTCTTTTCGACGATGTGTAACGCGATCGCCACCCTCGACGATCTCACCTATGACTCCGACCGAGAGTGCCAGACCCCCGACCCGGCATTCTCGGTCGGAGTCTCTTGTTGTGGTGGACTCCCCTCTTGTGGTGGGGCCTCCCGCCGTGCACATGGCTGAGACGTATCGGTAGGTTCGTCCCATCAGGGTGTTGCGCTGCGGCGTGACCCGACCATCGGCCAGGGGGTAACAACTGATGACGACCACCAGGATTCCGGTCAGCATCGATCGGGCGTGGCATGTCGGCGCCGACGGGGTGAGTTACCCGCCCGAACCGTGGTATCTCGGTGGTGACGCTCTCATGTCGGCGTTCGTCGTCCCGCGCGCCGACCTACCGGCCGAGGCGTTCGGGGTCATACCCTCCGGAGCCCGCCTGCTGACGGTGGCGGGCAAGGTTCTCGTCGTCGCCGCCGTCCTGCACTACACCGAGGGCGGGGTCCTGCAATACGAAGAACTGCTCACGACCTATCCGGTGGTGTCGGTGCGCCACGGTGTCCGGGTCAGCATTCCCGACATCTGGGTGACCAGCCCGAACTCACGCACGGGTGGACGTGAGCTCTGGGGAATCCCCAAGCACCTCGGCGAACTCACCCGTGAACGATCCGGGCGCCGGATCACCACCGCGATGACCGCGGACGGCCGCTATGTCGCCAGCCTCGAGGCGCAGCTCGGGCCGCGCCTGCTTCCCGGATCGCATCAGATCCCGTTACCCACCGCTCAGGTGCTCGAGGGTCGTACCTCGTGGTCGACCAACCGGATCGTCGCCCGGCTGCGCACCGCGCGGACGCGGTGGACCTTTGCCCCCGACGGACCGCTCGGGTATCTCGCGGGTCGTCGCTCGCTGGTCAGCGTCGCCACCACCGACGCCGCGGTCTTGTTCGGTACCAAGGTTTCTCACAACTGACCTGCTCCTCGCGCAACCACGAGCGTTCTTCCGGGAGCCGTCCCCTCGAGGTTGTCCTCCGCGCACAAAGGCATCGCCGAACTCTGGCTTGCGGGACCGTTTCACATCACATCTTCCCGTTCTAGTGTCATAAGTCACAGACACGGCGAAAGGGTATGCACCAGTGACCAGCTCCTCGTTCTTCGCCTGGGATCTCCGAGATCGCGGCGACGCCCCGTGCGTCGCCGATGACACCGTCGAACTCAGTTATCGCGACTTCGCCGACCGGGTCGACGCGTGCGCACAGGCGCTGCAGCGACTCGGCGTCACGGGTGGTGACGTCGTGGCGACCGTCCTGCCGAACCGTGCCGAACTGCTCGTCGTCCTGATGGCCGCGTGGCGCCTGCGCGCGGTGGCGACCCCGGTCAACCCGACCTTCACCGCCGACGAGATGCGCTATCAGCTCGACGATTCCGACGCGGTGGTCGTCGTGTCCGACGTCGCGGATCTGCGGGCCGACCGGAGAGTGCTCCACGTCGACGACCTGCCTCCGGCTCCCACCTCGGGGTGGCGGGCACCGAACGAGGCCGCCGACGCCGACGATGCCCTGCTGATCTACACCTCCGGATCGACGGGACGTCCCAAGGGGGTTCGGCTGTCCCACGCGAACCTGCACTACATGGCGACGGCGATGGCACACCATCTCGAGCTCGGCGCCGACGATCACGCACTACTGATCCTGCCGCTGTTCCACGTGAATGCGATCTGTGTGAGCTTCTTGGCGCCGGTCCTGGCCGGCGGACGACTCAGCATCACCGGACGGTTCTCGGTCTCGAGGTTCTTCGACGACGTCGAACGTCTACGACCCACCTACTTCTCGGCCGTGCCGACCATCTATGCCCTGCTGGTCTCCCACCCCGACCTCGAGCGCCGGGCGCAGGCGCTCGACTCCCTGCGCTTCGCGATCTGTGGCGCCGCACCGATTTCCGCCGAACTCCTCGATCGCGTCGAGAACAGTCTGCGGATCCCGATTCTCGAGGGTTACGGACTCACCGAGGGCACATGCGCGTCGACGTGCAACCCGCGTCACGGGATTCGCAAGCTCGGCACCGTTGGGCCGGCCATCGAGGGCCAGCGCATCCATGTGGTCGGACCCGACGGTGCCGACCTACCCACCGGTGCCGTCGGTGAGGTGGTCATCACCGGACCCAACGTGATGCGCGGCTATCTCCATCGTCCCGAGGCCACCACGAACACCGTCATCGACGGCAGGCTGCACACCGGCGACGTCGGCCGTCTCGATGCCGACGGCTACCTGACACTCGTCGACCGCATCAAGGACATGATCATTCGCGGCGGAGAAAACCTGTATCCCAAGGAAATCGAGAACGCCCTCGCCACCCATCCGGGAGTCCTCGAGAGTGCTGTCGTCGGTGCACCCCATCCGGTGTACGGAGAGATCCCGATCGCGTTCGTCGTCCCCTACCCCGATCACCCCGCCGACGCCGACGCCCTCACCCGGCACCTCGGGTCGCTGCTGACCAAGGCCAAGATCCCCGAGTCGATCCACGTCGTCGAGGCCCTCCCCCGAAACCCGGTGGGCAAGATCGACAAACCCGCTCTCCGTCGACAATTCGCAACGCCGACGGTGCTGTAGAACCGCCCCCGATCGCGTTCTCCCTCCTCCCCCCCGAACCGGCCGCGCACGACGGCGTCGGGTCGGCCGAACGCGTCCGCACCCCGAAACCACCCATCAATTCCGCCTCACCCCGAAGGAGTACCCATGGGATTCACCACCCCGGATTTCCCGCCCGTGGAACCGGAGACCTTTCTGGACAGACCGTTTCTCGACCGGCTGCGCGTTCTCGGCGCGCACTGGGCCGAATACGGCTTCGGCACGCCCAAGATGGTGCACACGATCTACCTGCTCAAGGTCGGCGTGCTGTATATCGTTGCGGGACTGTGTATCGCAACGCTCAGTTCGGGATTCAACGTTGTCGACGTCGGCTCCTGGTGGAACGAACTGATCGTGTATCAAAAGGTGGTCCTGTGGACCGTCCTGCTCGAAACCCTCGGGCTCGGCGGGTCGTGGGGTCCGCTGGCCGGCCATTTCAAGCCGATGACCGGCGGGTTCCTGTTCTGGTTACGGCCGGAGACGATCCGCCTGCCACCGTGGCCGGGACGCGTACCGTTCACCAGAGGTGATTCCCGAACTGTCGCCGATGTCGTGATCTACGCGGCAATCCTGATCAACATCATTGTCGCACTGGCACTCCCGGGCGTTTCGTCATCGTCGATGAACTCGGTCGTCGCCGGTGATCACGGCGTGGTGAATCCGGTGGTCCTCTACCCGCTGATCGCGCTCTTCGTGGTCATCGGGTTGCGCGACAAGGTGATCTTCATCGCGGCACGGTCCGAGCAGTACCTGCCGGCACTGGTGTTCTTCGCCTTCCTGCCCTACGTGGACATGATCCTGGCGCTCAAGCTCCTGATCGTCTCCGTCTGGGTTGGTGCCGGCATTTCCAAACTGGGACATCACTTCTCGATGGTCATTCCGCCGATGCTGTCCAACACCCCCTGGCTGCCGTTCCGGTCGATCAAACGCGCCCACTACCGCGACTTCCCGCACGACATGCGACCGTCGCGACTCGCCTCGGGGGTCGGGCACGTCCTGGGCACCATCGTCGAGATCGTGACCCCGTTGGTGCTGCTGTTCTCCACCAACAAGTGGCTCACGCTGGCGGGCGTGGTGCTGATGGTCTGCTTCCACCTGTTCATCTTCTCCACCTTCCCCCTCGCGGTCCCGCTGGAATGGAACATCCTGTTCGCCTACGCGTCGATCTTCTTGTTCTGGGGACACCCCACGTGGGACGGCTTCGCGCTGGCCGACACCACCATGCCGTGGGTGCTCGCCCTGATCGCCGCAGCGCTGTGCTTCTTCCCGGTGCTGGGCAATCTCCGTCCGGACCTCGTGTCGTTCCTGCCGTCGATGCGGCAGTACGCCGGGAACTGGGCGTCGGCAACGTGGGCCTTCGCCCCGGGCGCCGAGGACAAACTCGACCGGTGCGTGGTCCGCTCCTCGAAGAACACCAGGACCCAGCTGCTCGCGTCGTATCCACCGGAGGTCGCCGACGTCGTCATGCACCAGATGATGGCGTGGCGTTCCCTGCACAGTCAGGGGCGTGCGCTGTTCTCGCTCATGATGCGTCACCTCGGCGACGACATCGACACCTACACTCTGCGAGAGGCCGAGTTCTCGTGTAATTCGCTGGTGGCCTTCAACTTCGGTGACGGACACCTGCACGACGAGAAGATGATCGCGGCCCTGCAGCGCCGGTGTGACTTCGCGCCCGGTGAGTTCACGATCGCCTGGATCGAGTCGCAGCCCATCCACAAGGGCACCCAGCGCTACAAGGTGATCGACGCTGCACTCGGCGTCATCGAGACGGGCACCTACCGGGTCGCCGACGCGGTCGCCGAGCAGCCGTGGTTGCCCAATGGGCCGATCCCGGTGCAGGTCGACTGGACGCTCGACATTGACGCCCGCCGCGCGCTCACCGATCCTGAGATCGTGACCGAACCCCGGATGCGCTCGACACCCTCGCGGCAGGTGCAACCGTGACGACTGCCGTCGTCGTCGGCGGCGGGCCCAACGGGCTCGCCGCCGCCCTGCATCTCGCGCGCAACGGCGTCGAGGTCACCGTTCTCGAGGCCGCAGACGAGGTCGGCGGGGGTAGTCGGTCGGGCGAGCTGACCGAACCCGGCCTCATCCACGATCACTGTGCGGCCTTTCACCCACTGGCCATGGGCTCGCCGTTCTGGCGTAGCGTCGGCCTGGAGTCCTACGGCTTGACCTGGTGCCTCCCGGACATCGACTGCGCCCATCCGCTCGACGACGGGACCGCGGGACTCCTGTATCGCAGCATCGATCAGACCGCCGACGGACTCGGCCCCGACGGTCGGCGTTGGCGTCTGGCCCTCGGTGACCTCGCGCGCGGCTTCGACGAGCTGGGCGAGGACCTCCTTCGTCCGATCGTGCATCTGCCGCGGCATCCGTTGCGGCTGGCGGCATTCGGGCCACGTGCGGTACTGCCCGCGACCGTGATGGCCCGCTGGTTTCGTACCGATCGTGGTCGGGCGTTGTTCGCCGGTATCGCCGCGCATGCATTCACCCGGCTCGACCGGCCGCTCACCGCATCGCTGGGCATGATGATCGCGGCGAGCGGACATCGTCACGGTTGGCCGGTCGCCCGCGGGGGGTCCGGTGCGATCGTCGCCGCCGCGGCCACCGCGATCGGTGACCACGGCGGCAAGATCGAGACCGGCACACTGGTCTCGGCGCGCTCCGACATCCCGCCGGCCGATCTGGTCTTGCTGGATCTCTCACCCGCGCAGGCGCTCTCGATCTATGGTGACCAGATGCCGGGCAGGGTGAGACGCGCGCTGGCGCGCTACCGCGTCGGGTCGTCGGCGTTCAAGGTCGACTACGCCATCGACGGCGACATCCCCTGGACCACTCCCGACTGTGGACGCGCGGGCACCGTTCATCTCGGTGGTGATGCCTCCGAGGTGTGGCACACCGAGCGGCAGCGGGCCGCCGGGATCATGGCGGACAGGCCCTTTGTCCTGCTCGGGCAGCAGTATCTCGCCGATCGATCGCGGAGCCGTGGCGGACTCAATCCGATCTACGCCTACGCCCACGTACCCCGCGGATACGACGGCGACGCCACCGACGCGGTGACCGCCCAGATCGAACGTTTCGCCCCGGGATTCCGCGATCGGATCGTCACCGTGCGTAGTACCGGTACCCGTCAATTGCAGTCCTATAACTCCAATTTCGCTCTCGGGGACATCATCGGCGGAGCCAATGACGGGCTGCAGATGCTGGCGCGCCCACGACTGTCGGCCAACCCGTATGCGCTCGGCGTCGATGGCGTCTATCTGTGTTCCCAGTCGACGCCGCCCGGTGCGGGCGTGCACGGATTGTGCGGTTATCACGCGGCGTCGGCGGCCTTGGCATCGTTGCGGGGGCGCCGGTGACCGAGGCCGATGGTGATCGAGGGGCGCGGGCGCGCGCCCGGTTGGCCCGCATGCCCGCGACTGCCGATGCCGAATTGCAGGAGGTGGTCACGGCGATCGCTCGCCGGCTTCGTGCGCAAGAGGCCACCATCGTCGCGGACCTGAGCGTCAAGATTGCCCGCGAGATCGACCATCTGGATGCGGATCCGAAGCTCGTCGAGATGCTTGAGGCAAGTGTGCACGGCAACGTCTCGACGATCATCCACGTTCTCGCCAACGACATCCCGGTCGATCACCTGCAGCCGACGACCGCCGCGGTCGAGTACGCACTGCGCCTCGCTCAACGCGACGTTCCGTCGAATTCTCTTGTGCGCGCCTATCACCTGGGTCAGAACGAGGTGATGTTGTTGTGCTATCAGATGATCGGCGAGCTGGGCCTGGACGCGGACCGGGCCATGGCGGTCACCCGACACATCTCCGGGGTCATGTTCGGGTACATCGACTGGATCACCCTTTATGTGTTCCAGGCGTACGAGGACGAACGCCGTCGCTGGCTCGGCGCCGACGCCACGCTGTCCTCGACCGCGATTCGTCGGGTGCTCGACGGCACCGACACCGACGGCCGCACATTCACCGAGCAGACCAGATACCGGTTGGACCGCGCGCATCTTGCTGCGATCATCTGGTCCGACGACGACGGTGTGGATCTGCGGCGCCTGCATCGCGGCGCCGAGGAACTCGCGGTTCGGCAGCGTGCCGACGGGCCGCCAATTCTCACGGCCGTGGACCGTTCGACGATCTGGGCCTGGATACCGCTACGCACGGTGTCGGCTGAGCGTCCGGTCGGAGAGATCGACCTGCCGCCCGGACTGCGGGGCGCATTCGGTCTGGTCGGTGAGGGCGTCGACGGATTCCGACGCAGTCATGAGCAGGCTCGCGGAGCCTATGCGGTGGCGATCATGCCCGGTAGTGGCACCGGATCGGTCGTGGGGTTCGCCGATCGCGGGGTCGCCATCGCCTCGCTGCTCGCGCAGGATCTCCCCGCCGCCGCGGCCTGGGTGCGGGAGATGCTCGGTGGTCTCGCCGACGACTCACCCACGGCGGCGACGCTGCGCGAGACACTCTCGGTGTTCTACGCGACCCGAGAGAGTCATCTGCACACCGCGACCCGCCTCAACCTGCATCGCAACACGGTCAAGTACCGCGTCGGCAAAGCGCTGGCCGCAGTACCAGAACATCGCGATCGGCTCGATCTCGCCCTGGCGCTGACGGTCTGTGAACTGTTGGGGCCCAGCATCATCTCCGGTCCGGCCTGACCCGACCGGGGCCATCGGCGGGACGCAGGGCCCACGCCGGCACCCAGTGGGTGACCGACTCCTGCCGGTCGCGTGCGCTCAGGGTGTAGGTCACCTTGCCGTACCACTCGCCCCACTCCGACAGTCCCCACTCGGTGAGGACGCCGGTGGCGACCTTGCGGATCTGCAATCCGTCGGGGTGGTAGGTGCCGCTGTGGTGCGGCGTCTGCGGATACAGCGCGTTCAGATCGATCAGCACCGCTCGATGGCCGACGCGCACGAACGCGGGCCGGTGGGGTCGCCCGCTGTCGCCACCGATTCGAGCCATACCCACGCATGCGATCATATGTTCGATCGCCGCCGTTTATCCAACCGCCGACGCACGTATCCATGCCATCACGGAGATGAATCGAGTGAACGAACGTACACTGAGATCCATGAGCAGCAGGCAGTTGGTCGGTGAACAGGGAGAAGTCCGTGCGCTGGCACGACTGGGACTGAGTGAACTGGGTAAGGCCACCGTCGGAATCGCGCGGGTACACCGCGCCACCTCGGCGGCGGTGTTCGGCACACTCGACCTCGCGATCGGCAGGTCCGTCGCACCGGTGCGCACCGTGCACGACGCGGTCAGCGAAGCGGTCTACACCTCGATCACCGGAGTGCTCGACTCGGCCACGATCGTCGCCGACGCGTTGCCCGAGACCGGGCATCAGCCGACCACGACGGTCCGCGGTGCGGCCATGATCGGCATCCTCGACGGACTCATCGGTGATGCCCTCGACGACGACCACTCCCCGCTGGCGCCACGGATGGCGCCGCGCGTCGGTGGCTCACCGGTCACCGTGACCACCGACGGCTTGGCCGCCGCGTATCCGCACGCCACCGGACACCTCGTGGTGTTCCTACACGGGCTGATGGAGACCGAACATGCCTGGCGGCTCGGTGGACATCCGACCTATGGAGCGCGGCTCGCCGACGATATCGGCGCCACCGAGGTGCAGATCCGCTACAACACCGGCCGCCATATCAGCGACAACGGTGCGACCCTCGCCCGATTGCTGAGCGAGATGGTCTTGCTGTGGCCGGTACCGGTCACCCGTATCTCCCTCGTGGGGCATTCCATGGGCGGCCTGGTCATCCGCAGCGCATGTCACCTCGGCACGCGCAGCCGCGCGCCGTGGGTGCCACTGGTGACCGAGACGGTCAGTCTCGGCTCCCCGCACCTCGGTGCGCCCCTGGCGCGGGGGGTGCACGCCGCGTCGTCGGCGTTGCGCATGTTGTCGGTGACCCGACCGTTCGGCGAGTTGTTGCGTCGGCGCAGTGCCGGTGTCCGAGATCTGTTCCACGGCAACGTCATCGCCGAGGATGGACCATCGGCGGATCCGGATGGTTGGTGGCAGGCGCCCGGCGCGGACGTCCCACTGCTCGCCGGCGCCCGCCATCTGTTCGTGACGGCTTCCCTCTTCGGCAATCCGCGCCACCCGCTCGGCCGCTTCATCGGCGACGGTCTGGTTCTGACGCCAAGCGGTCGAGGATTCCATCGCTCCCGGCGGATCGGATTCCGCGACGAGGACGGCATGCACCTGGGCCGCGCGAACCATTTCACGCTGCTCAACCACGACGAGATCTACCTGTGGCTCCGTGACGGACTCCGTCCGCTGCGAGCGCTCACCGCCGGCTAGGGCACGGCTAGGGCGTGTCTCCCAGGTCGAGCGGATTGTTCTGATGTGACAGCCCGTGGCGCGCGAGCCTCAGCTACGGTGAGCAGCCTGCGGCGAGCGCGTACGGCATACTAGATGCCGACTGGGCACTTCTTGCTCAGTCAGTGGCTGCAGGCCTGATGATGCATCACCCTCCAACCGCATTCAACCGTCACCTCGACGAAGGAACTCCCTCCGTCGCTTCCTGCGGCCGTTCCAGGCGATTTCCTTGCGCCCTGGTCATCGGGAGCGTGCCAACTGCGGACAAACCCCATAGGCCATGCCAAGTGTCACGGCCCCTACAAAAGGTCAACGAAAACTGATGTCTATCAACATGATTACCGCCGGAGACGAACGACTGATCCTGAACAGCATGCTCGATCACAACCGTCGAGCGCTCGTCGAGACCGTGCGAGGTCTCGACGAGATGAGCGCGCGCCTGCATCTGGTTCCTTCGCTGACCACGCCCATCTCGTTGATCAAGCATGCCGCGGCCGCCGAACGGATCTGGTTTCAGCGCTTCTGGGCAGGACTTGAGGAACAAGAATGCGATGGCTACTCGCGCCGCGACGAAGGCACCTTCACAGTGGCCGAAGACGAGACATTGGAGGAGGTGATTGCCGAGTTCGAACGTGCCGGGACACGCTCGCGAGACATCGCTGCCCGCTTCTCTCTTGACGACATCAAACGTCAACCCCGTGAAGGGCTGGTCAGCATGCGCTGGACACTGGTCGCTATGATCACCGAGTTCGCCCGCCACGCGGGTCACGGCGATATCCTCCGCGAACAGATCAACGCGGTCGGCCACCACCACCCCGGCACATAGACCTGTAGTGGTGGGTGACCCGCATGCGCCCACAGTGAGCCTTAACGTTGAAGCCCTGGTATTCACTGGGGTGATCGTCGATCTCGGCGGGGTCTTGGAATCGTCGACACGATGGACTTCATCAGCGACCGACAGGTGAACTGGGTTGTACTCCAGACAATTTCGCCGCGCGAACCAGCGATCTATAGGCGGCGGGTGCCCTTGGCCCACTATCGGCTTGAGCCATCAGCCCGAAAGGCGCGCAAACCTGCGAACCAATTGACGCTATGTATTGAGGTTGAGGTCTTCGGCGGGTATACTCGAACATGTATTCATGGGGTGATACATTCGAGTATCGCGCGAGGGGGTGATCGCGGTGGCCGATGTCGATGGTGGAAAGGATCCGTCGGCTGCTGCGGACATGCTGGACCTGTACGCGCAGCTGCATGGTGTGCTCGACCGCATTGCTGCCGCATCGCCACACGTGTTGTCCGATACCGACCTGGTGACGGTCACCGAGGAACACGAACGCGCCGCTCGGCGGATGGAATCGGTGAGTCAACCCGCACTGATCGAGGTCGAGAACCGCGGCGTGTACCGGAAGCTGGGTTTTCAGAACATCTCCGGCTTTCTGAGCCGCCGATTACGGATCACCGACACCTTCCGCCGTAAACGCCGGTTGCAGGCGTTGGGGCAGTTCACCTCACCGACCGGTACGCCGTTACCGCCGTCGGCACCGACCCTGGCCGACGGTGTCGCCGACGGAGTTCTCGGCCCGGACCACGTCCACGCGGTCCTCGACGTGCTCCGCAAGATCCCGGTGGCGTTGCCCGCCGAGGTCCACACCGCAGCGGAGCAGACGTTGGGTCAACTGGCACGCGAGCACACCCCCGCGGAGTTGGGGGTCCTCGGGCAACAACTGCTTGCACGGGTCGATCCCGACGGCGAGCTGACCGAACCCGCCGACCGGGCCCGGCAACGGCAACTATGGTTGGGTCGTCAAGACGCGCAACAGATGTCGATGATCAAAGGCCGCCTGGACCCGGCCACCCGAGCGATGTTCGATGTGGTGCTGGCGTCATGGGCGGCCAAGGGCGTCAACAATCCCGACGACGAGAACTCCCCGCACGGATCCGTCCAGGACGCCGACCCAGAAGCGTTGGAGGCCGCGGCCCAACGCGATACACGCACCACCGCACAACGCCAGCATGATGCGTTCCGTGCCCTGCTCCACGCCGCCCTCGACGGCGGGTTACCGGGTAAGAGTCATCGGGGTCTGCCGCCGCAGTTGATCGTGTCGATCACCTCCCAGGAATTACGCGAGCAGGCCGGTCTCGGACGTACCGCCTCCGGTACGACACTGCCGATCGGCGATGTGGTGGAGGTGGCGGCGCGGGCGCAACTGTATTTGGCGGTGTACGCCGATCATTCGTCGGAGATCTTGTATTTCGGGCAAGCCCGTCGGTTCGCCTCACGGGGCCAGCGGCTGGCCCTGGCCGATTCCTACGGGGGCTGTTCGCATCCGGACTGTTCGGCGCCGATGGTGCACGTCGAAATCCACCACGCCGCCCGTGACTATGCGCGGGGCGGGAACACCGACATCCACGATCTCGCCCCGGCATGCGGTGTGCACAACAGGATGGTCGGCCCCGACGCCGGCCAGTACACCACCGAACTGATCCGCAGTGGCCCCGACGCCGGACGCTTCGGCTGGCGACTCAACACCGAACCCGGCCAGCCACAGAACCCGTTGCGGGTCAACAAGTTCTTTCGGATTGACCGGACGTTTCGGGCCGCGGTCGAACACATCCGAGACGCGGCCGGCGTACCGGCCGACCCGCCACCACCACCGGTGTCGAGGTGCGAAGCCCGCCTCGACGCCGGGGTGCAGCGAGTCGTGCACCGCGAAGCCAACAGCCGCCACGGCCACCGACGGACCGGCCCACACGATCACCCACCACCCGGACCGAATCCACCCGGGCTGGGCCCACCCGACCGTCATCGACCACAGGCACCACGAGGCGACATCAACTTCTTCCTCGCCCACCCCGACGCAGCCTGACCAGGCCAACGAGCCGACAACCACACACACGCGAGGTCACCGGCACACCACAACGGATGCCGGTGACCTCGCCGTGCGTTGATGACGGGCCACCTCTGCGCCATCCTCGAATCCGGCGGAGCGGCTTGACCTTCAGGTAGGTCGAGGTCCGATGATGTCCCGGTGACCAATTCGGAGATGATGTCGATCGGGGCGTTCGCCGACGCGTGCGGCCTGACGACGAGCGCCCTACGTTTCTACGACGACGCCGGGCTTCTGCGACCAGATCGCGTCGATCCAGGCTCGGGCTACCGCTGGTACACCCCGGGCCAATGTGACCGTGCGGTCCTGGTTCGACGTCTACGAGAGATCGGCATGCCCATCGTGGGGGTGCGGAAGATGCTCGACTCCGCACCGCTCGATGCGAAGCGTTGTCTCGACGATTACCTCGCGGAGATCATCGGCGCGGCCGAAGCCGCACGGTCGACTGCCTCGCTCATCAAGGCACAGTGGGACATTCAGCCAGAACCCGGTGTGACGACGATCAGTGGACCGATGTTTGCCGCCGCAACCGACCAGGTTCTCACCACCACGGCATGCGACGCGGAGTTCGCTGTCCTCGGCGGGGTTCGCGTGGAGATCGACAACGGGGCTCTCACGATGACCGCCACCGATCGCTATCGGCTCACGACCCGATCGCTCGTCGCCGGGCAAACGGGCGCGACGTGGGCGGGCACGGTCAGCGCAGACGACCTGCGCCGGTGCCTGGCCGATCTCCGACACTCCCCTGTCGTTGAGCTGACCGTCGCCGACGATGACCTCACGATCACGCTTCCCGGCGGACGCCGGCGTCACTGCCGACTGATCGACGACACCTTCCCGGATCATCGTGCGCTGCTCGGGGCATTGCCGACTCCGACAACAACGATGCTGACGTCGCGGACCGGACTGCTCGACGCACTCGAGCGCGGCCCCGCAGAATTCGTCGAGATGCAGATCGATGAGGGGCGGATCGCCCTTCGCCCGTACCCGCGCCCGTCCGACGCCGACTCCGGCTCCCCCGGCACCACGGATCTCGGTGACGAGATGCGCGTGGTGGCCGAGGTGACGGGTGCACCACTGACCCTGTGGTTCGAGATGACGACGCTCCATCCGGCGATCAGCACCGCGATCGGTGCGGACCTACTCGTCGAGCTCCGTGGTGGAGATCAGCCCGCCACGATCCGCTCGGCCGATCGTGGCGAACTGACCACACTGGTGATGCCGGTCAGGTCCCCGGCGTCTATCGACCGAGTCGCGTCCTGACCTGTACAGCCCCGGGCAGGGCGACTGACCGCGTTCAGACGACCGGGTCGAGAACCACCCGAACCGACACCGAACCCTTCTCGTCACGAGTCGCGACGGCGTGACCTGTCCGGTCCGCGCCGTCGAGCAGTAGCGACAGCGGTCCACCGCTCCCGGTGAAGTTGCGCCACCAGTTCTTCTTGTCCGGCAGCGCCACTCCGATCAGGACGGTCTCACGGTCCGCCCCGCTCTCGGAGGCCGGCGTGCCGCGTCGAAATGCGACCGGCAGCCGGAACGTGGTGCCCGAACGCCGGCCGGTGTAGGTCACCACGGTCATCGACCTGCCCAGCGCGGCACCGATGACCGGTAGTCCGAACAGCGGGATGACCGCCTTGTTGGTCACGGCCGCCGCGGAGGTGAACAGGCTCATCGGGCTCCTTCGTCGTGGACTGATGCGGCAGGGCGCGTGTGGTCGCTGCCGATGATGATCGAACGCGTGGCGAGAGCATCGTCGTCGATGGTGGCCACCCGGGTACCCGGTTTGCGGCCGTCGCGGATCTCGGAGATGCCGACCCCGGCGTCGGTCAGGCGACGATGGGTGGCCGCGATGTCGGTGCTGCCCCACGCGATACCCCACAGGCGTACGGGCTCGTCGGTGGGCGCGCTGTCGGGGACGACGACTTCCACGACGAGATCGCCTCGGCGGAAGAACAACTGTCGCAGACCGTCGACGACTCGGCGGTCGAGGCGGAAATCCAGTCCGAGCGTGGCACCGAACAGAGCGACCGCGTGATTGCGATCGGGGCTGGAGAACACCAGATGATCGATACCGGCGATGTCGGCGGCAACCTCGGGCGCCGACACGGTGCGCCCGCGATCGGCCACCGGGTCGGCCGGGGTGACACCGAAGGGCAAGGTGTCGACATGCCACTCCCCGCGCACGTCGGCTCCCGTCGGCGCCGTCAACTCCAGACCGCGCCGCCGGAGCAGGCGCACATGACCGTCGGCGTCGGGGGCTCCGAAGAGCACCCGGTGCTGATCGCCGGATGTACTGGGCCGCAATCGGATTCGAGCAGCGAACACGCCGATGTCGTCGGTGGGCTGCGGCAGGCCCAGTAGTCTCGCGTACGCCGCGGCCGATGCGTCGACGTCGGGCGTGCCGAGATCGACAACGGCGACCGGGTCGTGCGGTCCGGTCGGCGCCGTGTCGGTGGGTCCGGTCTCGATCCCGCTCGGGACGTCCGCGTCGGCATGCTGTGCCATCGGAGAAGTGCTCCTCATCGTCTGCGTCGGCCACGACGGCCGCTCGGGGGTCGGGGTGGCTCCTCGCGCGGCGGA
Organism: Gordonia polyisoprenivorans; assembly: GCF_017654315.1. NCBI lineage: Bacteria > Bacillati > Actinomycetota > Actinomycetes > Mycobacteriales > Gordoniaceae > Gordonia > Gordonia polyisoprenivorans. The sequence continues at coordinate 3,636,240 of NZ_CP072203.1, read as the reverse complement.
CTGCTGGTGATGTGCCACGACCCGCAGTCACAGCGATAACACCGCAGCGTCGGCGCACGCCGACCGACCTGCCGAATCCGGCCGATCCCCTCGATCGCCGCGGCCTCCGAGCCGAAGGCGTCCTTGTACGGCGTCGGACAGTCCCGATACACCGGCGCCGGGTGTCGACGACGCCGCGGGGTCAGGTCGGTCCGCGCCTCCACACCCCGATAGAACTGCTCGAGATCGTCGTCGGAGAAAGGCGTCATCACTGCAACACCACCGATCCGCGACAGCGCATCGACCTTTTCTGTCGGTCGCAAGCATCCGGGTGGTTGCCTGATCGGGTGGGCACATACCCAGCCTGCCATCCTCCTCGGCGCGACGTCGCGTCAGCGCGCCGAGCGCTCGACGTGTTATCGGCTCAGCGCGCCATCCACAACCGTCGGCGGATCACCTGGCGCATCCGCCGCAATTCGGAGTTGCTCAGTCCGCTCGGCGGTGCCTCGTCGACGAGCTGATCGACCTGCGCGAAGAAGTCACGATCGGTCAGCCCGAACTGCTCGGTGATCTCACGGGACGAGCCACCGCCCAACGTGTACCAACTCGTCTCGAAGTCGATCATCTGCTGCTGCTTGTTGTTGATCACTGTCATGGTGCCGCCCAACCATCGTGGTGTATCCGTGCGCACAGGACACTCTCGGTCTTGGCTCGGCCGAGAATGTTGCAGGAGTGCGGTTGACGTCCTTTGTACACCGCGACGGTGACCGAGGGCAGTCATTTGTGCACCGACGAGGTTAATCCTCTCGACCTCTTTCCAGGGGGATCGAAACACCGTGTCGCAGTAGAGGACTACACCAGCGCGCCGCACCGCGGTGGGCATGCCGGAAATGTCGCGCCAGCTCGATCTCTCATCGTGCGGTCAAGGGTCGCGATGTGGCCGGCGGGGCGGGTCCCGGCTCGTGCGGCGCTACGGGTCGTACCGGGGAACCACCGCGTACACGGTCAGTTCCCGGGGAACGCCCTTGGCCTTGAAACGACGGCGTCGGCGACGGGCATAGCGCTGCGGATCGACGCTCTCGAGGGTCGCGTCGCTGATGAGCAGTTCACCCGCCCCGGCGGCACCGGCAACGCGCGCCGCGATGTTGACGTCGACACCGACGAAGTCGTCGCCGACCGCGCGAGGTGTACCGGTGTGCAGGCCGGCCCGCAGCTGAGGGCGGTAACCGTCGATCGTGAGCGAGCTGACCGCACCGATCGCCTCGTAGGCGGCCGCGATCGCCTCGTCCGGATCGGTGAACATCGCCATCACCCCGTCCCCGAGGTTCTTGACGATCCGGCCGCCGTGACGTCGGACCACCTGCTCGGTCGCGGTGTTCACCTCTCGAAGAAGTCGCAACACCTGATCATCACCGGCTGCGAGAGCCCAGGTGGAGAATGCCACGAGGTCGGTGAACAGGATGGTGACGTCGACGGGAGTGTCCGTGGAGTGTCCGCGCCGGGTCACCGATTGCCACGCCTGCACCGCAGCGAGCCCCAACTCCCTGGTTGCACTTGGCTTTTCAGGTCTCGCGTCGGCGATCAACCGGGCCAGCCGGTCCGACGGCCGGGAGTCGGTGATCGATGGTGGTGCGTCCGGCAGCAGCCTGCGGACCGCTCGGATCGCCCGGATGCCGGTGGAGTTGGCGTCGGCCCGGGCGAGAGCATCGGCGGCGCGGGCACCCAGCGGTGGTGATTCGGGTGTGTCGGGTGCGTCGTCGGCATTCACCGCAGCCGCTCCGCGTCTCGCGCCAGGGACAGCAGGTCGTCGGCGAGCCCGGCCAACGTGCCGTGATCGGCGTCTTCGCCCACCGCGGTGGCGAGGTCCTCGGCGGCACATCGCAGCGCGAACATCCGGTCCCCGAACTCCGCGACCTCGGCCGAGGACAAGATCACCGCATCGTCGGGAATAGAAGTACCCGCCACGAGCGCTCTCTGTTCGTACGCCCGCTGTCGACATGACCGTTTGCAGTACTTGCGTCGCCGACCCATCTCGGAATCGGCCATGGTCGAGCCGCACCACGCGCACGCGTAGGTTCGCCGGGAACGGGTCGCATCCACGGCACAGACCGTACCGTGCGCGGTGCTCATCGCGACACAAGCCGCGCGCGGTGTCGCGTGCGTCGGGCGTCACGGATCAAGAAGAGTAGAATGGTTCTGTTCAGCAGCTGGTTTGGTCAGCGAGCAAGCCGAGAGGAAAGCAGTAGCAAATGGCAGATCGAGTACTTCGGGGTAGCCGCCTCGGTGCGGTGAGCTACGAAACCGATCGTGATCACGATCTCGCGCCGCGGCGGATTGTCCAATACCGCACCGACAACGGGGAGATCTTCGACGTCCCGTTCGCCGACGACGCCGAGGTGCCGTCGAAGTGGCCGTGTAAGAACGGCATGGAGGGCACCATCCTCGAGGGCGCCGAGCCCGAGGAGAAGAAGGGCAAGCCACCGCGCACCCACTGGGACATGTTGCTCGAGCGGCGCAGCGAGGAAGAGCTCGAGGTCCTGCTCAACGAGCGCCTCGACCTGCTCAAGCAGCGCCGTCGCGGAGCGACCAACTGATCGAGTTCTGCGGAGCGACGAACTGATCATCTGATCGTCGCAGACTCTGGCAAACAGACGGGCGGCCCGGGAGGTTTTCTCCCGGGCCGCCCGTCTCGTTGTCTGGCCGGTGCGTCGTCAGCGCCGTATACCGAGTTGGGCGAGCCGACTCTGCACACCCCAGCGGAACACCTTGACGAATGCCTCCGACATGACGCCACCGCTCATCTTCGACTGACCGATCTCGCGTTCGGTGAAGGTGATCGGAACCTCACGGACGTCGAAGCCCGCCTGGATCGACCGCCATGCCAGATCGATCTGGAAGCAGTACCCGGCGGATTCGACGGTATCGAGGCTGATCTTTTCCAGCACCGCGCGGCGATACGCGCGGTAACCGGCCGTGATGTCGTGAATTCCGGCGCCCAGCGCGACACGCGCATAGGTGTTGGCGCCGCGGGACAGGATCTCGCGTCGCCGCGGCCAGTTGACCAATTCACCGCCCTTGACGTAGCGCGAGCCGATGACCAGGTCGGCGCCGTCGTTGATCGCCGCGAGCAGGGCGGGCAGTTGTTCGGGAGCGTGGCTGCCGTCGGCATCCATCTCGATGATGACCTCGTAGTCGCGCGCGAGACCCCAGGCGAATCCGGCCAGATAGGCCTTGCCGAGTCCATCCTTGTCGACCCGGTGCAGGACGTGGATGCGGCCTGCGGCATCGGCGGCGGCCAACTCGTCGGCGACCTCACCGGTGCCGTCGGGGCTGGAGTCGTCGACGACGAGCACGTGGATGGCGCTCAGAGCGGTCTGCAGGCGGCCGATGATGAGTGGCAGGTTCTCGCGCTCGTTGAAGGTCGGGATAACGACCAGCGCTTTCTCGCCGTCGGGCCCGACCACGGTGGGTCGCTCGACACCACCGGCAGGCGATCGGTCACTGTTCGTCACCGGTGTACTCCTCCGACTTCTCCGGGGCGGCGCCGGCACCCTTGTGAGGCCGCACCGCCGTGAATCTCTGAGTGAACCTAGTACGCATTGCCACCGCGACCAAAAGCGCCACCACCGCGAGGAGCATCGCCACGCGTTCCGGCCATGCTCCCAGACGGGTGGCGATGGTCGTGGCGGAACTCAACGGAAGCCGGTCGGCGAGAATCGCCGGGGTGAATATGTCCGATTCCGACGTCACCGATCCGTCCGGTTCGATGAGTGCGCTGACTCCGCTGGTCGCGGCCACGATCACGGCCCGACCGTGCTCGACCGCCCGGAATTGCGACATCGCGAGTTGCTGGTAGGTCATGTTCGTACGACCGAACGTGGCGTTATTGGTGGGTACGTACAGGATCTGGGCGCCCTGATCGACCGCGTCGCGTGCCGCCCGGTCGAAGGCGACCTCCCAACACGTGGTGACCCCGACGGTGACGTCGCCGGAACGTCCGGGCACGGTCAACACCGACGGGCCGGTGCCCGGACGGAAGTTGCCTGCCATGTCGGCGTAGGACGAGAACATCCGGAAGAACGGACGCCACGGCAGGTATTCGCCGAAGGGCTGGATGATGTGCTTGTCGTAGCGGGCGATGGGTCCGCGGCTACCGTCCCAGACCAGCACGGTGTTGGTCGGACGGCCGTCGGGTTCGACGATCAGCGTGCCCACCAGGATCGGCGCGCCAACGGCGTCGGAGGCCGCGGTGATTTCCGCGGCGGCGTCGGGATTGGCCAGTGGATCGATGTCGGAGGCGTTCTCGGGCCAGGCGACGAACGAGGGTTGCTCGATGTGGCCGGCGTTGATCTCGTCGGCGAGCGCCATGGTTTCGCGGACGTGGTTGTCGAGCACGGCGCGCCGCTGGGCGTTGAACTCGAGCCCGAGTCGCGGCACGTTGCCCTGAACTGCCGCGACCTGCGCCGAGGCGCCTGCGACGTTGCGGTCGACGGTGTCGGGCAGCAACGCGATCGCCGAGACCGGCGCGAGCAGGGCCAGGACGATGCCCAGTGCGGCGCTACGGACGACAGAGGATCGTGGGCCCATGCCGACGGCGGTGTCTCGGCGGGCGGCGAGTTGGATCACCCAGACCACGGACGCGCCGAACAGTGCGACCGCCCCGGAGACACCGGGCGCCCCCAGGACCGACGCCAGCGGCAGCAGCGGACCATCGACCTGACTGAATGCGGTTCGGCCCCAAGGGAATCCGCCGAAGGGAAAGGACGACCGTAGTCCTTCGATCAGCACCCACGAGAGCGCGAACCAGATCGGTGGCACGGGCAGACGCATCGTCAGCGTCGCACACACCCCGAACAGGGCGAGGTAGGCGGCGAGCGCGGCGGCCAGCGCCAGCCACGGCAGGGGCCCGACGTACACACCGATCCAGGGCAGCAGGGGGACGAAGAATCCGAGGCCGAAGACGAAACCGATCCAGGCTCCGGTACGGGCCCGGGGACGGCCCTCACCCAGCAGTCCGTAGAGCAGTCCGAGTGACACCACCGCCATGAACCACCAGTTGCGCGGCGGAAAGGCCGAGAACATGGCCAGACCGGCCAGGGCGGCGAGGACGGTGCGTGCCGCCCACAGTGTTCGGCGGTGGGTGGCGGGCGCGGCCGCGGCCCACCGGTCCCGCAGCCGATCCCACGTCCGCGGTGGGGACTGCTCGGTGCCGACGGATCGATCGGCATCGGCATCGGTTCCGGGGACGGCGTCGGTTCCCGGTGCCGGCGTCACCAATCGCCCCCGTCGACGTCGTGGATGATCGAGCCGGCGCGGACGGTCCGCACGCATCGTGGCAGGCGGGCATCGGGTGAGACGTCGGGCAGTGCGGGTACTCGCGACCGCGGATCGGTCGACCACCGCTGCACCCCGGCGTGCGAGCCGGCGACGACGAGCTCGTCGACCTCCCACACCGCATAGTCGGCCCGAGCACCAGGTTCCAGGGTGCCGGTCAGACCGTCGTGTACACCACCGGCGCGCCACGCGCCGCGTGTGCACGCGCCGAACGCCGCGCGCGCAGAGATCGCCGACGACGCCCGATGCGGGTGCACTGCGGCGCGGATGGTCGCCCACGGATCGATCGCGGTCACCGGAGAATCGGAGGAAAATGACAGTGCCACACCGGCTTTGGCGAGCATTGCGAAATCGTTGAGGCCGTCGGCGCGGGGCCCGAGCCGCTGGGCATACAGCCGCTCACGTCCGCCCCATTCGGCGTCGAACAGTGGCTGCATACTCGCGATCACCCCGCAACGGGCCAGGACGGCGGCGTCGGTGGCATCGGTCATCTCGACGTGTTCGAGCCGATGGGCGCAGCGTGCCAGAGCCGGTGTGCCGAGTTCGTCGGCGACCGAGGCGAACGCGGCGACGACCGCCTTGGTCGCGGCGTCGCCGATCACATGGAAACCCGCCTGCGCGCCGGCCAGCGTGCAGGCGTGGATGTGGGTGCGGATCGTCTCGGGCTCGAGATAGTTGATGCCGCTGGTGTCCGGATCGTCGGTGTAGGGCTCCCGCAGCCACGCGGTGTGTGAGCCGAGAGCCCCATCGACGAACAGATCGCCGGCCAGGCCATCGGCGCGGGTGATGGAGAGTAGCTCGGCGGCATGCTCGGCATCCTCGGCCGCCTGCCCCCAGTAGCGGCGCACCTCGACCGGGTGGTCGAGGTCGGCCAGGGCGAGGAAATCGTCGAGTCCGGCGATCTCGGGTCCGCCGTTCTCGTGGACCGCCACCACTCCGGCGGCGGCTGCGGCGTCCAGTGCGCGGCGCTGCCACCGGGCGCGGGTCGCAGGGGTCACCAGTGTCCGGGCGGCGGCACGCACGAGGTGGTGTGCGTGGGCGACAAGCGGTGCATCGGGGTCGTACCCCTCGGCGGCGTCGAGGTCGGTGACCAGCCGGCGCAGCGCGGTGGAGGCAACCGCCGAGTGCTCGTCAACGCGCGCGAGATAGACCGGACGGTGACCGACGACCTCGTCGATCTCGGCAGTGGTGGGAAACCTGCGGTCATCCGGATCGACGCCCTCCCAGGTGGAATCGTCCCACCCGAGCCCCCAGATCAGTTCGTTCTCGTCGGCCCCGGCCGTCGCGGCGGCAAGGCGGGCGAGACAGTCGGTACGACTGGTGGCCTCATCCAGCGTCAACCCGTCCAGGGCGAGTCCGGTCGACGTCAGATGCACATGGGAATCGACGAAGGCGGGCGCGACGAATCGGCCGGCCAGATCGGTGATCCGGGCGTCGGGGTGCAGGGCTCGCCCCACGGCGTCGGTGCCGACCCACGTCACGACGCCGTCGGTGACGGCGAGCGCGGTCGCGTCGGGAACGCTCGATGAATAGACCAGTCCGCCGAGCAGGAGTTCGGTAGCCACGATCGTCCAGTGTGCCCTGAGTGGGGTCGGCAGGTGCCGGTGGGTTTGAGGTCGGGGGGGGTTGGGTGCGGTGGGGCTCGGGTCGGTGATCAGTGCCCGGGCGGCAGCTGCCGGTCGCCGGCCGGGGTGGCACCCGCGTGCGCCGGGTCGCCGGGAGCAGGCGAATCGACGACGGTGCCGTCGATCACGGTGCCACGACGGAAACCCGAGGTCGCATAGATCCCGGCGCGATCCATCGCCACCACGAGGCGGCGGGCGCCGAACGCGGTCACCGCGGGCCGGACCAAGCGCCGGGTGGGCGGTGCGAGCAGCACGATGCCGGCCAGCGTCGAGACAACCCCGGGAACGATCAGCAGGATCGAGGATCCGGCCATGATCGCGGTGTCGGCCAGGGGCGCCCGGGCGTCGACCTCGTTGCGGGAGGCGCGTCGGAGCTCGCCGAAGACCTTCGCACCCTGCCAGCGCAGCATGAGGAAGCCGACGACGGCCGCGGCGATGGTGATGAGCACCGCCCACCCGAAGCCGAGGGTCATGGTCATCGCCACGAACACGCCGATCTCGACGGCGAGATAGAAGAGGGCATACGCGAGTCGCATGGGTCGGCCTTTCGTTGCGTGTCTGTACCGCTCAACGAACGAGACGCCGGTTTTGCTCCGCAACCCGGGCCCGCCGGTTCTGGGAAAACGCTGAGAAACCCGCGCTACTGCTCGTCGCGGCCCTCGATGTCACCCTCGGTCTGCAGATACACCGCCCGGAGGTCGTCGAGCATCTGCGCCGGGGGCTCGTGCCACATGTCGCGTTCGACGGCCTCGAGGAGACGTTCGGCGATACCGTGCAGCGCCCACGGGTTCGACTCCGCCATGAACTTCTGATTGTGCTCTTCGAGGACGTAGGACTCGGTGAGCTTCTCATACATCCAGTCGGCGACGACGTCGGTGGTGGCGTCGTAGCCGAAGAGATAGTCGACGGTGGCCGCCATCTCGAAGGCGCCCTTGTACCCGTGGCGCTGCATCGCCGAGATCCACCGCGGGTTCACCACGCGCGCCCGGAACACGCGGCTGGTCTCCTCGGAGAGCGTGCGCGTGCGCACGGCGTCCGGGCGGGTGGAGTCGCCGATGTAGGCCTCCGGAGAGCGTCCCGTCAACGCGCGCACCGTCGCGACCATGCCGCCGTGATACTGGAAGTAGTCGTCGGAGTCGGCGATGTCGTGCTCACGGGTGTCGGTGTTCTTGGCGGCCACCGAGATCCGGCGATACGCGCTGCGCATGTCGTCGACCGCCGGGATACCCGACAGGTCGCGGCCGTAGGCGTAACCACCCCATTCGGTGTAGACCCGTGCCAGATCGTCGTCGGTGCGCCAGTCCCGCGAATCGATCAGTTGGAGCAGACCGGCACCGTAGGTCCCCGGTTTGGACCCGAAGATACGGGTGGTGGCCCGACGTCGGTCGCCGTGCTCGGCCAGTGCGGCACGAGCATGGGCCGCAACGAAATTGGAGTCATCGGGCTCGTCGGCGTCGGCGGCGAGGGCGACGGCGTCGTCGAGCATGGTGACCACGTGGGGGAACGCGTCGCGGAAGAAGCCGGAGATACGGACCGTCACGTCGATCCGGGGCCGACCGAGTTCGGACAGGCCGATCAGTTCGAGCGCCGACACCCGGCGCGACGCCTCGTCCCAGACGGGCATGACGCCGAGGAGTGCGAGCACCTCGGCGATGTCGTCGCCCGAGGTGCGCATCGCGCTGGTGCCCCACACCGACAGCCCGACCGACGCCGGGTACTCGCCGTGGTCGCCGAGATAGCGCTCGAGCAGGGAATCGGCCATCGCCCGGCCGGTCTCCCACGCCAGACGCGACGGCACGGCCTTGGGGTCGACCGAATAGAAATTGCGGCCGGTGGGCAACACATTGATCAGACCACGCAACGGCGATCCGCTGGGTCCGGCCGGGATGAAGCCACCGTCGAGGGCGTGCAGCACGCGCGGGATCTCCCCGGAGGTCTGTCGCAGCCGCGGGACGACCTCGGTGGCCGCGAATCGCAGGATGTCGGCGACCGCGGGGGGATGCCCGACGGCCACCTGCGCGACCGTCTGTTCCGACCAGTCCCCCGCCGCACACGACTGCACGAGTTCGCGGGCGAGCTGTTCGACGGCGTCGACCTCGGTACGCGCGGCTTCGCCGCTGCCCTCGGTCAGGCCCAGCGCCTCACGCAGCCCCGGGAGGGCAGCTGTCCCGCCCCACAATTGTCTGGCCCGCAGCATCGCGAGCACGAGGTCGACCTCGTGCTCGTCGGCGGGAGCCTGCCCCAGCACGTGCAGTCCGTCGCGGATCTGCACGTCCTTGATCTCACAGAGCCAGCCGTCGACGTGCAGGAGCATGTCGTCGAAGACCTCTTCGTCGGGGCGTTCGGTCAGCCCGAGATCCTGATGCATCTGCGCCGCGGTGAGCAACGTCCAGATCTGCTGGCGGATGGCCGGCAACTTCGCCGGATCCAGCGTGGAGATGTTGGCGTGCTCGTCGAGGAGTTGCTCGAGGCGGGCGATGTCGCCGTAGGACTCGGCGCGCGCCATCGGCGGGATCAAGTGATCGACGAGTACCGCGTGGGCGCGCCGCTTGGCCTGGGTGCCCTCACCGGGATCGTTGACGAGGAAGGGGTACACCAGCGGCAGATCGCCGAGGGCGGCGTCGGTCCCGCAGTCCGAGGACATGCCGAGTGTCTTGCCGGGCAACCATTCCAGGTTGCCGTGTTTGCCGATGTGCACCACCGCGTCGGCACCGAAGCCGGGGATGTCGCCCGCCCGCCCCGCCCGCCCGGCGACCCAGCGGTAGGACGCCAGATAATGGTGCGACGGTGGCAGATCCGGGTCGTGATAGATCGCGACCGGATTCTCCCCGAATCCGCGCGGTGGCTGCACCATGATCGCCGTGTTGCCGAAAACCAGTGCGGCGATGACGATGTCACCCTCGGGATTGGTCGAGCGGTCGACGAACAACTCCCCCGGCGGCGGCCCCCAGTGCGTGGTCACGGCCTCACTCAACGCGGTGGGCAGCGTCGCGAACCAGCGGGTGTAGTCCGCCGCGGACACCCGAATCGGGTTGGCGGCCAACGACTCCTCGGTCAGCCAGTCCGCGTCCTGACCGCCCGCGGCGATGATGGCATGGATCAGTGCATCGGAATCGTCCTCGGCCAGACCGGGAATGGCATCCGGGCCGGATTCCGGGCCGATGTCGTATCCCGCGTCGCGTAGCGCCCGCAGCAACGACACCAGACTGCGCGGGGTGTCAAGGCCCACGGCGTTACCGATGCGGGCGTGCTTGGTCGGATACGCCGAGAGCATCAACGCGATACGACGTCGGGCCGCGGGGGTGTGGCGCAGCCGGGCATGGGCCGCGGCGATGCCCGCGACCCGTGCGCATCGCTCCGGATCGGGACGATAGGTGGGCAGCCCGTTGTCGTCGAACTCCTTGAACGAGAACGGCACCGTGATGATCCGACCGTCGAACTCGGGCACCGCGACCTGGGTGGCCACATCGAGTGGCGAGAGCCCGTCGTCGTTGGCGTCCCAGTCGGCCCGCGAGGACGTGAGGCACAGGCCCTGCAGGATCGGGATATCCAGGGCGGCAAGGCGTTCGATGTTCCAGGCATCGTCGTCACCGCCCGCCGACGCGATGGCCGGGGTGGCCCCGCCGGCCGCGAGGACGGTGACGACGAGCGTGTCGGCGGTACCGAGCAGCTCGATGAGGTCGTCGGGAGCGGTGCGCAGCGACGCGCAGAACACCGGCAGTGCGCGGGCGCCGGTGTCCTCGATGGCGCGGCACAGGGCGTCGATGTAGGCAGTGTTACCGGCCAGATGCTGGGCCCGGTAGTAGAGCACGGCGATCGTCGGAGACGAGTCGTCGTGGCCGGCGTGGGCAGGGTCGGCCTGCCCGGTGCCTGCTCGATCGAGGATTCCCCACGCGGGGGTCTGCGCGGGCGGATCGAAACCGAGTCCGGTGAGCAGCAGCGTGTCGGAGAGGAAGTTGTGCAGATTCTCCAGATTGGCCACACCTCCCGCCGCGAGGTAGTTGTGGGCCTGCTGGGCGACTCCGGCGGGCACGGTGGAGCACGCCATCAGATCGGGGTCGGGCTGCTGCTCGCCGGACAGGACGACGACCGGGCGACCGGCGTCCAGAACCGCCTCCAGCCCGTCCTCCCATGCACGGCGCCCACCGAGGATTCGTACGACGACGATGTCCGCCGGTGCAACGAGATCGGCGATGTCATCGGCCAGCAGCCGCGACGGATTGGCGATCGCGTAGTCGGCGGTACCGGCATGGGCGGTGATGAGGTCGGTGTCGGAGGTCGACAGCAACAGGATCATGAGAACTCCTCACCGGGGTGGCGCGCCCGGTCGTGTGGTCGGGGTGCCCAGCGACAGGTCTGACTCCGGGCGTATCCGTGGACACCCCCGACACAGTGGCGCGACCGCGCCGGAATCGCACCGGCTTCTGACGCACTGGACGTGTGGTTGGAGCCTAGTGCAGGCGCCGTGGGCGGCCCACACCCGCGTCTACGCTGGATCCCGTGACCGAACCCCGCGAGCGCAGCGCCGACGACCGGTGTCCCGGTGTGTTCACTCCGCACCCGGCCGCCGACGGTGCGCTCGCGCGGATCCGACTGCCCGGCGGAGTGCTCACCTCCGCACAGCTGCAGACCCTGGCCGAGGTCAGTGCCGAACACGGTGACGGCTACCTCGAGTTGACGGCGCGCGCCAACATCCAGTTACGCGGGATCAGCGACGTCGAGGCCGTCGCGGACGCACTGACCGCGGCCGGTCTGGTACCCGACGGGGTCGGGGGTGACGACATCGGCGGCCGGGAGAAGATCCGCAACATCGTGGTGAGTCCCCTGACCGGCCGGATCGGGGGCCACGCCGATGCGTCGCCGATCGCCGCGGCGCTCGATGCCGAACTGCGTCGTGCCGATGGTCTCGACGGTCTGTCGGGCAGGTTCCTGTTCGGGGTGGACGACGGACGCGGTGATGTGGCGCGTCACCGGCCCGATGTGTGTGCCGTCCTGCGGCATCCGGCGGAGGGCGGGGCGGCCGACATCGTGGTCGACGGTGAGGTGGCCGGTTCGGTCGACGCGATCGCGGCTGTCGCGCCTGCGCTGCTCGACGTCGCGCGTGCCATGGCTGCGGTGACGGCGCCGCGCCGCTGGCGCATCCGCGACCTCGACGCCGCCACGCGCGTGTCGGTGATCGATGCGGCGCGGCGCCGTCTCGGACCACCCGGCGATCAAACGTGGACAAACGCATCGGCGCCGGAGCCTGTGGTCGGATGGTTCGAGCAGGACGACGGCCGGGTACTGCTCGGTGCGGTCGTCGAGCTTGGTCGTCTCCCGTCGCGGCTCGCCGAGTTCCTCGCTGCCGTCGGGGCACCGATCACGATCACCACCGATCGGGAGATCCTTCTCTGCGATCTGACCGAGCCGATCGCCGAAACCGTCGTCCGCGTCCTCGCGCCGATGGGCCTGATCTTCGACGCCGCCTCACCGTGGGTGCGGGTCAGCTCGTGTGCCGGCGCCCCGGGATGCGCCAATTCGCATGCGCCGGTGCGTATCGATCTCGCGGGCCGGGTCGCGGTCGGTGAGCCGGTGACCGACCGTGAGCACTGGGTCGGATGCGAGCGCGGATGCGGCTCCCCCACCGAGTCGCATCTACGAGTCCAGGCGGGCCCCGACGGCTATCACACGCGTCGGGTTCAGGAGAACAGGTAGTCCTCGAGCGGGAACGTGTCCTGCGCCCGCACCGCCTCGGCGACAGAGGTCGGCCGGAACAACGGGGTCTCCCCCTTGGCGTTGAACCAGTACGAGCGTGACCGCGTGCAGTTGCCAAGGGCGAACACCGAATCGGCGATCCGGGTGGTCATGTCGTCGAGGAATTTCTCGTTGGCCTCTTCACGGACCTCGAAGGACACCGCATCCCTGCGTCGGACCTCCCCGAAGAGCCGCGCGATGCGCCGCATCTGGCATTCGACTGTGGTGAACCAGGACAAACCCACCCACGAGTAGGGGCCGGCGGAGTTCAGGAAGTTCGGGAAGTACGGCATCGTCAGACCCTCGTATGCGGCGAATGCGGTTTCCCGCCACCACTTTCCGAGATTGCGACCGTCGCGTCCGATCACCTCGATCGCCGGGAGATTCTTCTCCCACACGTCGAAACCGGTGGCGAGGATCAGGACGTCGATCTCACGGGTACGGCCGTCGGCGGTGACGATACCGTTTGGCGCGATGTGGTCGATGCCGGTGGTGTCGAGGTTCACGTCCTCGCGTGCGAGCGTGCGGTAGTAGTCGTTGGACACCGTCGGGCGTTTGCAGCCGTAGTCGTAGGCGGGTGTGAGGCCGCGACGCATCTGCGGATCGCGCACCTGCAGATACCGGAAGAGTGCGGCTATCCGTTTGACGGCGTCGTTGACGCGACGGAATCGCCGGAACCGCCACATCGCGATCAGCATGGCCATCTCCTGGGTCGCATCGGTGACCCATCGCACCGCCCGTTGACTGGCCGGGAGCCGCCGGAACAGTGCCCGCACCGGCGCGGGGATGGGGGCGTCGAGTTTGGGCATCACCCACATCGGTGTGCGCTGATAGACCGTCAGCTCCTCGGTGAGATCGGCGATCTCCGGGATCAGTTGCACCGCAGTCGATCCGGTTCCGATGACCGCGGCCCTCTTGCCGGCGAAATCGTAGTCGGTATCCCACCGTGACGCGTACACCACCCGCCCGGTGAAGGTGTCGATACCGGGGATGTCGGGGGTGGCGGGCTGGGGCAGGAAACCGGTGGCACACATCAGGAATCGCGTCGTCATCGTGGCCCCGCCGGCAAGGGCGACACGCCAGGTGTGCGACCGCGTCGAGGAGACCACGATCGGACTCCGGGATGTACTCGTATCCACTGCGACCGGGTGCCGCGCAGGCGGAGACGAACAGCGCCTCGATCTGCACCCCGCGCTGTTCGAGGCGGCGAGCGGTCTCGAAGGCGACCAGGGCGCCCATGGAATGGCCGAAGAATGCCACGCGCGCGTCCGGGCCGAACGCCGGCAGTTTGCTCAGCACGGTGTCGGCGAGGGCGTCGATACCGGTGAACGAGGCCAGGTCCTGGCTTCCGTTCTTGCCGGGGTACTGGACCGCCACCCGACCGATGTCGGAGGTGAAGGTCCGCGCGAAGGGCACGTAGAAGGCCGCGGAGCCACCTGCGTGCGGGAAGATGTACAGCGTTGGCGCGGTCACGCCGCATACGATAGCGCCTCGGACGGCATGCGGGTCCGAGGCGATCATCGCCTCCGGGACGCCAGTGGGACCGAGCGGATGATCGGTCCCGCCGGGGCTGCCGATAGGCTGACGGACATCATGACCGAGTACCTGCGTGATGGCGCCTCCATCTATCGTCGATCGTTCGCGATCATCCGTGCCGAGTCCGACCTGTCCGCATTCGCGCCCGACGTCGCCGGTGTCGTCGTGCGGATGATCCATGCGTGCGGACAGACCGATCTGACGCGCGATGTGGTGGCCACCGAGGGCGTGGTGCGCGCCGCACGGAACGCGCTGGCCGGTGGGGCGCCGATTCTCTGTGATGCCACGATGGTCGCGAGCGGGATCACCCGCCGTCGTCTTCCCACGGACAACGAGATCCGATGCCATCTCCACGATCCCGCGGTGCCGGAGTTGGCTGAACGCATGGGTACCACCAGAACCGCTGCGGCACTGGAGCTCTGGCGACCGGTCCTCGACGGCGCCGTCGTCGCGATCGGAAACGCCCCGACCGCACTGTTCGCGTTGTTGGAAATGATCGACGCCGGGGCACCGCGGCCGGCCGCGATCGTCGGAGCGCCGGTCGGCTTCGTCGGGGCCGCCGAATCGTGCGCCGAACTGGCCGCCCGGGCCGACCTCGAGTTCATCACGGTCACCGGCAGGCGGGGCGGTTCGGCGATCACCGCTGCCGCCGTCAACGCACTGGCCAGTCCGGAGGAATGAGGCGTCGACCATGAGTGCAGAGCAATCGGTGTCATCACAGTCGGTGTCGTCGCGGCGCCTCGGCACCCTGTGGGGAGTCGGACTCGGGCCCGGTGACAGCGAACTGATGACGGTCAAGGCCGCTCGGGTGATCGGTTCGGCCGAGGTCGTGGCCTACCACTGCGCACGCCACGGACGCAGTATCGCCCGCGGGGTCGCCGAGCCGTATCTGCGTCCGGGGCAGATCGAGGAGAGGTTGATGTACCCGGTGACCACCGAGTCCGCCGACCATCCCGGCGGCTACCGCGGTGCGCTCGACGACTTCTACACCGACAGTGCCGAACTCCTCGCCACCCACCTGCGTGCGGGCCGCGACGTGGCCCTGCTCGCCGAGGGCGACCCGCTGTTCTTCAGTTCCTACATGCACATGCACAAGCGCCTGGCCGCCGAGTTCCCGACCGAGATCATCCCGGGGGTGACATCGGTGAGTGCGGCGTCGGCGGCGATCGAGGTGCCGCTGGTGGAGGCCGAGGAGACGTTGACCGTCGTACCGGGCACTCTCCCGGTGCCCCGGATGCGGGAATTGTTCGCGCACGCAGACGCTTTCGCGGTCATCAAACTCGGCCGAACCTTCACCGGGGTGCGTGAGGCGCTGCGCGCGGCGGGCCGGCTCGACGAGGCGTGGTACGTCGAACGCGCATCGACCGCCGCCCAGAAGGTGGCCCCGGTCGCCGAGGTCGATCCCGCACAGGTGCCGTACTTCTCGATGGTGGTGGTGCCCGGGCGCATGAACAACCCGCGCGCGGATCGTCCCGCCCCGCCGCGGGCGGAAGTCGTCGTCGTCGGTCTCGGGCCGGGTGCCGACGACTGGACCACCCCGCAGGTGGAGCGCGAACTGGCGGCGGCCACCGATCTGGTCGGCTACAAGACCTATCTGGCGCGTGTGTCGCCGCGGCCGGGACAGCGCATCCACGCCAGCGACAACCGGGTCGAGGCCGAACGTGCCGAGTTCGCACTGGATCTCGCGGCCCGCGGTGCCCGGGTGG